>CAYMFC010000099.1:0-6062 GCA_964389665.1 uncultured Desulfobacteraceae bacterium
GATTGCTTCACATTCGTTCGCAATGACATCTATCAATAGTATCAGTTTGAATGCAATTTGGTATTAAACTATGAAGACGTCTAGTGATAGTAGGAGATCAAACTGAAAAAAGGAGGTACGTCTAGGAGTTCTATCGTTTTCCTTTTGGGGATGAATCGCAGATGACACTTCTACCAAAGCCAGTTACCATTCTTATCCCATCGGCTGTTGTATTGTATGCCGATCTTCGAGAGCACGTGTTGGTAAAGGAAAAGCCTGTTACCCTTGAAATAGCCGAGATTTACAGATTGTTGGTGCGGTGTAAATCCTTGGCTCTTTGCCTCGGAGAGTGGCATGGTTTTAGCCGTCTTGCCGGCCACGGCTTCATAATCAAAGTGAATGGAATGGTAACGCTTATCCTCTAAGGTTACCACAACCACGGCATTTTCAGGTATTTGCTCCTCAACGGTGACGTAAATGCCCAGAAAAAAGGCTACCAATAACAGGCATATTACGATAACGACCGTTATTTTACCGTGCTTTCCCACTGTTTGCGTTCCTGCATCTACCTCTTTTCGCCCTTACAAAGGCGGGTAGCGATGATTTTCGGACTCCGTACCCGCAGCATCCGTTGCCTAGGGCAGAAACGGTAACGTTCTTTAGTGACCAAGGTAAAAAAAGATAACGAACCATACATGTTTTTCGATCCAAAGTCAATTTCCTTTTAGGCGTCCCCGTAGTTGATCATAGAACTGGGAACGATGGCGTATTATGAGTGTTCAACGGACCTTATAGTAGTCCTTATACCATTTGATAAATTCCCCCACGCCCCTCCTGATTGGCGTCTTTGGGTTGAAGCCCAAGATCTGTCTCGTCTTCTCTATATCGGCATATGTTTCAGGAACATCGCCGGGTTGCAGGGGCAGAAAGTTCTTTTGCGCCTCCCTGCCCAATTCCCCCTCTAGTATCGAGACAAGTTCCATGAGTTCCACCTTGCTGGAGTTACCGAGATTAAAAAGTTCATATGGAAACGGGTTATCCAGTGCGGAGATGGTGCCATCCACGATATCTGCTATGTAGGTGAAGTCCCTTTTCATGTTTCCGAAGTTATAGATATCAATAGGCCTTCTTTCCAGAATTGCCTTGGTAAAGAGAAAAAGTGCCATATCAGGTCTTCCCCACGGTCCATACACGGTAAAGTAACGAAGCCCGGTCAGGGGAATACCGTAGAGATGGCTATAGGTATATGCCATGAGCTCATCGGCCCTCTTAGTCGCCGCGTACAAGGAGATTGGGGTATCGACACTATCCCCGATGCTAAAGGGGAGCTTTCTGTTGCCCCCGTATACCGAGGATGACGATGCGAACACGAAATTGGCAACGGGGAATTTCCTAGCCATCTCCAGAAGGTTAAGGAAGCCCTTCACATTGCTTTTCTCGTAGATAAAAGGATCCAGAATCGAGTATCTTACTCCGGCTTGAGCGGCGAGGTGACAGATCCTCTCTATATGGTGATGAGAGAATATCTCCTGTAAGATCTCGAGATTGCAAATATCATCTCGGTAAAAGGCGAAGCGGCCATGTGACAGTACCTGCTGTAGCCTGGCCTCTTTAAGGGAGACCTCATAGTAAGGGTTGAGGTTGTCTATGCCTATCACCCTTTCTCCTCGTTGAAGGAGTGCCCTGGCTACATGAAAGCCGATAAATCCTGCTACGCCCGTAACGATGGTTATGCGTTGATTATCTGTCACCTGTAAGCTCGAAATTTGAAACTAGATGCCGCATAGCATTGGAGATCGAGATCTGACAATCGAATATCCGAGTCAGCTCCGATAGTCTGCGTTTATCCTTATGTAGTCATAGGTGAGGTCACAGGTTATCATCCTGTCACCCCATCTTCCCTGATTCAGGTGGATGGTTATCGTTACCTCTTTCCCTTTCATCCTTTCAGATGCCTCCTTTTCAGCCTCAACGCTGATCATCGTTCCACCCTCTACAATCTTGACCCCCTCGATCCAGAGCTGAACCTTATGCTCCTCGATCTCGATTCCGGCCCTTCCGAGAGCAGCCATGATTCGCCCCCAATTGGCATCGTTGCCAAAGACCGCTGTCTTCACCAGATTGGAGTTGGCTACTTCCCTTGCGGCTTTTCGTGCATCGGTTTTTGTTGCTGCCCCGTTCACCTCGATAATAATCACCTTTGAGGCGCCTTCCCCATCTTTGGCGATCATATACGCGAGCTCAGCCATTACAGAATGGAGGTCTTGGACAAATGCCTCTAGGTCCTTTTCCCCCAACTCTCCATTTCCTGCAAGACCATTGGCAAGGATAAGGGCCATGTCATTGGTGCTTGTTTCGCCATCCACGGTAATTCGATTGAAGGTGGCGTCCACGGCTGGCAGGAAGAGCTGAGATAAGGTATCAGGGTCAATGTTGATATCGGAGAGGAGAAATGAGAGCATCGTAGCCATATTGGGCATGATCATGCCTGCTCCCTTTGCTACACCCATGAGGTGGTAAGGTTTCCCGCACACAGTGCCCTCACGAAAGGATATCTTAGGGAATGAATCCGTGGTCATGAGGGCCTGCGCCACGGATTCAAGTGCGTGGGGGGATAGATTGTTTATAATGCCCGGAATAGCCGCTTCTATGAGATCTACCCGCAGGTAGGAGCCGATAACCCCTGTGGAGGCAACAACCGTTTCACTTTGATCGATATTGAGACCCTTGGCAACGATATTCGCTATCCTGGTAGCATCATTGAGGCCTTGAATACCCGTACAGGCATTGGCGCAGCCGGTATTAGCGATAACTGCCCGGATAAAACCCTTTTTGATCCTCTCCTCGCTTACGAGTACCGGAGCGGCCTTAATCTTATTGGTGGTAAATGCCCCTGCAGCAGCCGCCCTTTTTTGGGAGACGATCAGTGCAAGATCCAATTCGCCCTTTTTTCCCAGACCACAAGAACTCGCAGATGCGAGAAATCCCGGTATCGAATAGCCCTTTTCTCTTTTCATCGGCCGCAGCAATACTTATACTTCTTTCCACTTCCACAGGGACATGGATCATTTCTGCCAACCTTGGGAGATTTCCGCCTGACCGGCGAGCTCCCACCATCGCCTCCACGGCTGAGAACCATTTGCCTTTTTGGAACTGCAATGGCGGGCTGTTCTTGAGCCGATATCCTTAACCTAAAGAGCGTCTTCAGGGTATTTTCCTTTATCCCCTCCACCATAGTAAGGAATATCCCGTAGCCCTCCTTTTGGTATTCTTTGATGGGGTCCATCTGACCATAGCCCCTGAGGCCAATTCCTTCTTTCAGCTGATCCATGGCGAGGAGATGATCAATCCATATATCATCAATTGCCTTCAACATAGCAATCCTGTGAAGAAAGGTAAAGGTTTCCGGGTCAATCTCCTTTTCCTTTTGCTCATAAAGATCCATGGCTCTCGACTTCAAGCTCTCTAACAGAGATGCCTGAGTCATTTCGTTGAGCTGCTCCTTGGAAAAGTGAGCGAGGAATCCGAATATAGGATCCAGGCAATCGGATAGCGAACTGAGATTCCATTGCTCTGGGTAAACCTTGGGATCAATGTGTGCCGTCACGGCATCCTCTATTACTTCTTCGATCATGCCCACCACGTTCTCCCTCAGGTTGTCGTCCTCTAAGATCTCTCTCCGTTGTCCATAGATTACCTTTCGCTGTTGGTTCATCACATCGTCGTACTCAAGGAGATTCTTCCGGATGTTGAAGTTGATCCCCTCAACCCTTTTCTGAGCTCCCTCGATTGCCCTGGAAATGATGGCATGTTCAATTGGCTGGCCCTCATCCATGCCGAGCTTGTCCATTACCGAGGAGATCCTCTCTGATCCGAAGATCCTCATTAGGTCATCCTCAAGGGAGAGATAGAACCTGGAAGAACCGGCATCCCCCTGACGCCCTGAGCGTCCTCGAAGTTGGTTATCAATTCTCCTGCTCTCGTGCCTCTCGGTGCCGAGCACATGCAATCCCCCCAGCTCAGCCATGGCCTCACCGAGCACAATGTCGGTTCCCCTTCCTGCCATATTGGTGGATATGGTGACGGTCCCCTTTTGTCCAGCTTGAGCGATGATCTCCGCCTCTTTCTCATGGTTCTTGGCATTTAATACCTGGTGCTTGATGCCCTCATTTCGGAGCATCCTGCTCAACATCTCCGACTTCTCAATAGATATGGTCCCGACCAGCACCGGCTGACCCCTGTCATGCAATTGCTTTATTTCCTGGACAACCGCCTTGAATTTCTCCCTCTCGGTTTTATAGATAACATCTGGATTATCCATCCTGATCATTTTCTTGTGTGTGGGCATGATGAATACATCGAGATCGTAAATCTTCTTGAATTCCGGTGCTTCCGTATCAGCAGTCCCCGTCATTCCTGCGAGCTTTTCGTACATCCTGAAGTAGTTTTGAAAGGTTATGGTCGCCAGTGTTTGATTCTCCTCCGCGACATTCACGCCTTCCTTTGCTTCGATTGCCTGATGCAAGCCATCGCTCCACCTTCTGCCGGGCATGAGCCTGCCGGTGAACTCATCAACGATGATAATCTGTCCATCCTTGACCACGTAGTCCACATCCTTATTGAAGAGCCAGTATGCCTTGATGAGTTGTTGGGAGGCGTGCATTCTCTCCGATGATTCCCTATATCGTTCCTCCAGTTCCCGTATCTTCCTCTTCTTTTCCTTGAAATTTAAATGGGGCTCATTCTCTATATCATGTATCCCTTGGCCCAGGTCGGGTACCACGAAGGCATCTTGTTGATCCCCGGACAGTAGCCTAAGACCCTTATCCGTTAGTGTTGCGCTATGATTTTGTTCCTCGATAACACAATAGAGCTCCTCGTCCAATGCATAGAGGCCCTTTTGGGATGAGAGAAATGACTCCATCCTATCGATCCTTTTCTTTAATCCCGGATCGTTTGCTATGAGACCGAGAAATTGTTGATTCTTTGGGTTTCCCCTCTTCACCTGAAGGAGAAGCTCTATCGTATCATCATCAAGGTTCCCCTCCTTCATCCGCGTCTCCGCCCCGTTAAGGATAGTTCTAATCAGCCTGTCCTGTTGCTCCTTGAGTTTCAGGATCATGGGCTTGAGCAAGGAATAAAAAACGTCTTCGCTATGTTCGACGGGTCCCGAGATGATGAGGGGGGTTCTCGCTTCATCGATAAGAATACTGTCCACCTCATCAACAATGACGTAAAAGAGCTCCCTTTGCACGCAGTCATCTATTGAAAGCTTCATGTTGTCCCTGAGGTAGTCGAAGCCGAATTCATTATTGGTGCCATAGGTGATATCTGCGCTGTAGGCGATCTTCCTTTCCCGGTCATCCAGGCCGTGCACAATAACCCCCACCGACATCCCCAAGAAGTGATAGATCCCGCCCATCCACTCTGCATCCCTCTTAGCGAGATAGTCATTTACTGTGACGAGGTGGCTGCCCCTGCCCATGAGGGCATTAAGATAAAGGGGCAGGGTGGCTGCCAGAGTTTTCCCTTCTCCGGTCTTCATTTCCGCAATCTTACCCTGGTGGAGCGCTACGCCTCCGAGGAGCTGGACATCGAAGTGCCTCATGCCAAGAACCCTCACTGAGGCCTCTCGCACGACGGCATAGACCTCTGGAAGGATTTCATCGAGACTCTCACCCCTTTCGATCCTTTGCTTGAATTCCCCTGCCTTGTCCCTTAGTTGGTTGTCTGTCAGGCTCTTACAGTACACCTCCAGCTCATTGATTCGTGTAACGAGTGGGGCAAGTTTTTTCAGCTCTCGTTCGTTTTTGCTTCCAATAAACGTTTTCAGTACACTGCCAAGCATACCAGCGATTTCCTTCTTTTACTGTTTTGTTGATTAAACCTTTTTATAGATAAAAATTCAAGCGTCAATTAAGATAAGTTCGTAAAAAGTCAGCATCGGCGTCATTGCGAGCGACCTGCCCGCCATGCGAGTCCGCAAGGTGAGGCGGGCGGGAGCGAAGCAATCTCCTTCAATTCAAGTAGTTGAATTTACGAGATTGTTTCGTCGTGGAGTTTATCCTGAGCATAGCCGAAGG
>CAYMFC010000100.1:0-5982 GCA_964389665.1 uncultured Desulfobacteraceae bacterium
TGCTCCCCTCCCAAAAACGGTTCATGTACAGGTTAGAGGAAGAGGAGTTTCTCACCATTGTCTACTACCTGCACAAGACCAGATTCGTGAAATCGGTCTTTCACAGGCGCTCCGACAGGAAAAAGGTCGGCGTTTTCGCCTCCCGCACCCCTCACCGGCCATCTAAGATTGCCGTCCAGGATGTAAGGCTGCTCGATATCAGAGGAACAACCCTCTATGTCTCCGGGCTCGATGCCTTCGATGGCAGCCCAGTGCTCGATATCAAAGTGAAACCCAGAAATCCTTGACAATGGGTTCATTTCAGGCCACTATCTATACAAGAAGAAGGGCTTTTACTATCACGAAACGGCGGGGATATGAGTTGGAATATCCTTAAGCTCCGGGCTCAAAGAAAGGGCAGTAAGCCCGATGATGAACTTCAAGCGGTGATCAACCGTATTGAGAAGTTCGCACCCAAACAGCACCTCGGCGAACGAGAGATGTACTACTACCACTACAGGGGGCAGATCAACAAGTATCTTAAGCCGCTCTTTGCATTGCTTGTCTATATCTCGGAGCAAACTGGACAAAGAAAAGATCACGAGGTACTCGTTCAGGGATTATTCGGAAAGCTCAAAGATTTCTACGATATAAATGATACGCTGTCCATGAAACAGGCCGTGGGTGACTATAGTCTTAAAGTCAAACTACTCACACTTCTTAAGATATTCTATAATGACACCACCCTCGCCGGTGGAGAGCTCGACAACTACCTTGAAAGGATAGAGGATAACTGAACTCTGAGAGGGAGATATGAAGGTAAAGGTTGAAAGCGAAAAGATCGTCAAGGCCGTGAAGAAACTGGATGGGATCGAGGTGGTACTGGAAAACGAAGACGATGCCAAGGAGGCCATTACGCTCATCCTGAGAAAAACAGGCCTATTCAAAAGAGAGGAATCCAGTACACTGAAGGATGTGAAGGTAACATCTCTACAGGAATATGCAACCTCGGCGGTGAATTATAAGATGATCTTCCTGTTGGAATTCGTCTTTGCCAACGAGGTCTCCCTCGATACAAAGGTCGAGGCAATTAAGGAGATACAGGAATTCTTCAACAAGATCTGATCCCTCAGCCCTCGTGTTTGGCCGCTGCGAGCCAGCTCGAGAAGTGGATGCATAATTCGAGGAGGTCCATCGCCCGAAAATACACGCAGCAAAACGGTATAAGAGGACCTCATCGATATTTTCTCTTGACCTTGCAGGTTTTTCAACGTACAAAAAAATGTTACGTTATAAATACTTAAAAGGGAGGGGCGTGTCATGAAAAGAAGTATCGTATTTCTCAGCGTTTTGGTCTTCTCATGTGCCTTTGTTTCCGGTGCTATCGCGCAGGAAATCAAGGTTGGGACCCTTATGTCACACACAGGGCCGCTCAAGGAGTTCGGCCCGAACATTCAGAACGGGGTAGTGCTCGCTGCCAAACAGATGGGAGCAGCTGGTTTTCAGGTGAAGCTCATTCATGAGGATACTGAAACCGCTGCTATTCCGGGCATTAATGCGGCCAAGAAATTAGTCGAGGTAGACCGCGTTGTGGCTATCGTCGGCGCGCTTTCAAGCGGCGTCACCATGCCTGTTGCGGAGTCCGTCACAATTCCCAATGGCGTGATCTTGATATCCCCGGCATCCACCAACCCATTGATGACCATATTGCCGGCAGATAAAGGCAGGGACTTCTTGTATCGAACGTGTCCATCCGATGCACTCCAGGGCGTGATCGCAGGGAAGCTGTGCGCCAGCTACAATAAAACTGCATCCGTGTTATACGTGAACAATGCATACGGACAGGGCCTCGCTGAACAATTCAAGGCTTCCTTTGAGAAACGTCAGGGCAAGGTGCTTGCCATGGTTCCCCACGACGAGAAGGAGGCGGAATCCTATACGGCAGAGCTCAGGAAGGCCCTCGCGGGAAAGCCTGATAGACTGTGCGCTTTTAGCTATCCCCAACATGCAAAGATCTATCTGAAAGATGCCATTGAGTTCTTTAACTACAAAAGATTCTTGTTCTGCGATGGAACCAAGTCCCTGGATATAATGAAGGCGATTGGTGCGAAAAACCTTGAGGGTCAATTAGGTACTGTTGCTGCCTCTCCTGGCGGTGCAGCACTCGTTCTGTTCAGCGCTGATTATAAGGCAGAATTTGGTGAACTTCCACCGCTTCCCTATATCACCAATGCCTACGACGCCATGTCAGTCATCGGCCTTGCAGCCTATGCAGCAAAGGTGAACGGTGTGCCGTTAACAGCAAAGAACATCAAGGATCGTCTGCGTGTCGTGGCGAATCCACCGGGAGAGATCATCAACCCCGGTGAGTTCAAGAAGGCCTTCGGCCTGCTAGAAAAAGGCAAGAAAATCAACTATGAGGGGGCCGGCGGATCGGTTGATTTTGATGAAAACGGCGATGTGAGAACCCCTATTGAAATATGGAAATATTCAGAGGGCACCATCAAGACCGTGAGGATAGAATACGATATCCCCAAACTGTAATTACCGTCTTCAGCCGAAACAAAAAAGAGGGGCCCATGGAAATAGGCCCCTCTTTTTTTTATATGATATTCCTTGAGATTCAATCAATCAGCTTGGACACCTTTTTTTCTTCCCCCAATAACCCCTGAGGCCTGTAGATCAGGATAATCTCCAAAAGAATTCCGATGAGAAGGAACCGTATATACGGTGCTCTTGCCTTTAAGGTATAAGGAAGAAAATCGGTCATAAATTTGGTCCCGATCCAGACAGCCCAAATTGCATATGCCCCAAGGACTGCACCCTTATTGTTTCCGCTTCCACCCGCCATGAGCATAACCCATATAATAAAGGTTCCATACAGGGGGGTAAAGACGTCGGGGGAGATGGATTTCGTATAGTGCGCATACAGGGCTCCCCCAATCCCCATAACCATCGAACCAAACACGAGGGACTGCATCTTGAAGTGGAAGATATCCTTTCCGCTCATGGCAGCGGAGACCTCATCCTCCCGTATCCCCCTCAACACCCTTCCCCATGGTGACCTGATAACTCTCTCAATGGAGAGATAGATAACAACCATGATTATCACGATGATGATCAAATATATGTAATTGTAGTCCTTGGCATCAACCAGGCCCTGGAGGGGTTGTGGCAGGCCCATTAATCCTCTCGGGCCATTTGCCAACCAGTGCTCATTGTTAAAGACGAGTCGAATGGCCTCCGCAATCCCGAGGGTTGCAATGGCAAGATAATCCTCTCCTAACTTGAGCGTCGGGATCCCAATGAGAAAAGCGATAACACCGCATATGATGGCAGCCCCCACTATTCCAACGATAAAGGGAAGGTTGAGCCCGAAGATCTGATGGACATACTGGGCATAGATACCCGTGGGTTTGGGGGTGGTGATCATGGCTGAGGCATATGCCCCGATGCAGAAAAACCCGGCTATCCCGATGTTGAACAACCCCGTATATCCCCACTGGATGTTCAAACCAAGGCAAAAGACCGCATAGATCCCCGCCATAATGGCAAACGAGACGAGATATGCAATGATTCCGCCGATCTCCATCGGCCCTTACTCCTTTCCAAAAATACCCTGCGGTCGTATAAATAAAATCACGATCATGATTACAAAGGCAACTGCAAGTTTGTAAGTGGGCAGCATGAATGCTGTCGATAGTTGTTGGGCTATCCCGATGGTTAGGCCCCCTATGAGAGCGCCATAGATATTTCCAATGCTTCCCAAAATAGCCGCAGCGAACAAGGGAATCAGGAAATTCCAGCCCATTTCCCCGTGTATCTGCACATCGATTCCATAAAGAATTCCGCCTGCCGCGGCCAGAGCCCCACCTATCCCCCACGTCCAGATAATGATCCGCTCGGTGTCAATGCCCGTGATGAGGGCTAACTCCGCGTTATCGGCAGTGGCCCTCATTGCCTTTCCCATCTTAGTGTTCTGCAAGAAAAGGTGAAGGGCCACGACAAGAAAGAGCACAACGCATAATATCAGGATTTGGTCCGGCCTGATCTTTATTCCCCATGGAAGTTGCAGGGCCGGTCGCATCAAGCCGGGCCTATAGAAGCGGTAATCTGCTCCCCAGATAATCAGAAGCACCATTCTAATGATGAAAGAAGCTCCCAGAGAAGACATGGCAAACATGACCGGTCCGCTCTTCTTCGCACGGAGCTTTCGGTAGAGAATCCTATCAAACAGAATGGCTATGCCTGCCACACAGGCCATGGAGAATGGAAAGGCAAAAACCATCCGCCAGCCAAAGGAGAGGGACGCAAAGGTATTGTCAGGAATGCCTATCCACGAGGAGACGCCGGTGACCATAAAAAGGGCGATATACGCGCCTGCTGTCATGAACTCTCCATGGGCGAAATTGGCAAATCGTACGATCCCGTAAACCATGCTAAGGCCAATCGCTCCCAAGGCAATGATGCTCCCGAGCACGACCCCGTATGTGGTAAGCTCTAACATCCCTAGCATCAACCTCCTAAATAGAGCCGGCCGACCTCCTGATTTGCCAACAGGGCATCCCCCCTGTCATCAAGGACATTTCTCCCCGTAGCCAGCACATACCCGTGGTGTGCCATCTTCAAAGCCTCCCTGGCATTCTGCTCAACAATGATGATAGCAACTCCCGTTGCATTGATATCTTTGATCTTCTCGAATATTCCCGACACCAGTACCGGCGCCAGACCAGCAGATGGCTCATCGAGCAGCAGGACCTCCGGATCCAACATCAGGGCCCTGCCCATTGCTACCATCTGCCTCTGACCCCCTGAAAGATGCCCCACTTTTTGCTTCTTCCTCTCCGCCATAATCGGAAAAAGTTCATAGACCTCTCTGAGCCTTAGGCTGTAGTCATCATTCCGGATAAAGGCACCCATCTCCAGATTTTCTTGAATCGTCATGGAAGGAAATACGTTATCCACCTGTGGGACGTAGCTAATTCCCTTTCGTACGACCATGTTGGGCTTGAGGCCGGTGATATCCCACTCCTTAAAGGTGACCTTCCCATGCCTGGGCTTCAAGAGGCCGAAGATGGTCTTTAACAAGGTGGATTTTCCAGCCCCGTTGGGACCGATGATGGAAACGATCTCACCGGATGGTACGTTGATGTTCACCTCGTGAAGGATATCGATCTCGGTATAGCCGACAGTAATATCTTTTATTTGCAAGATGATCATCGGTACTGCCCGCCTAAATAGGCCTCCAAGACCCGCTCGTCTCTTTTTATCTCCTCCGGCGTCCCCTCAGCCAGCTTTTTACCCTCGCTCATCACAATCACGGGATTGCAGAGGTTCATTACGAGATTCATATCATGCTCGATGAGGAAAAAGGTAATATTCTTTTCCTCACAGAGCTTTCTAATATTGGCGATGAGTTTTCTCATCAAGGAGGGATTCACCCCTGCACCTGGCTCGTCCAAGAGCACCATTTTGGGATCGGCCATCAGGCTCTTTCCCAGCTCAAGGAGCTTTTTTTGACCCCCTGACAGCGATCCCGCATATTCGTCCTTCAGATCTATGAGCTCGACAAATTCAAGCACCTCGAGGGCCTTCTCCTGGATAGCCCTCTCCTGTTTCCTCATGGCTGATGGTCGAAACCAGGTGTTCCATATCTTTTCCCCGATCTGGCCCTCGGGCACAAACATCAGGTTCTCTATCACCGTCATCTGTGAAAACTCACGGGTAATCTGGAAGGTTCGGTAGATCTTTTTTTGAAATATTTGATGCGGGGCCAATCCATTGATATCCTCTCCCTGGAATATGATCCTCCCCTGTTCAGGCTTGTAGTGTCCGGTGATTATGTTAAAAAGGGTTGTCTTTCCCGCCCCATTAGGACCGATGAGCCCGGTGATCGAACCCTCACGGACCTCGAGGGAACACCCGCGCACCGCAGTGAGGCCCCCGAAGCTTTTCACTACCCTTTCAACCCTGAGCATGCAACACCATCCTGAGAATATTAGA
>CAYMFC010000101.1:0-5978 GCA_964389665.1 uncultured Desulfobacteraceae bacterium
AACATGGCTTCAAAATGCGCCGTATGCCCGTTATTTCCTAACAGTCTTCAGCCTAAAACCTATCTACCTGGGTAGTTACAGCGATTTTATTCTTAAAAAGATGGTGAGAAAAGGTTATGCCCGATAGTAAACATGGGGCCCCGGCTCCATATCTGGACAAAGGTAAAGTGGGATCAGTTATGGTGGTCGGCGCTGGAATCAGTGGGATACAGGCCGCATTAGACGTGGCCAATTCCGGCTTCAAGGTATATCTGATAGACAAAAGAGCAGCTATTGGCGGCAAGATGTCTCAATTAGACAAAACCTTTCCCACTAACGACTGCTCTATGTGTATCTTATCGCCCAAATTTATCGAATGCTCTACAAATCCAAATATTTCAATCATAACCAATGCCCAGATTGACCGCATTGACGGCGATGCAGGGAATTTTCAGGTAACTCTGATTCAGAAACCCCGGTATGTTGATGAGGAGAAATGCACCGGTTGTGGGACTTGTGCTGAGTATTGCCCTGTAAATATCCTTGATGCCTATAATGAAGGTTTAAACTCTGTCCAATGTATTCATGTACCCTTTCCACAGGCGGTACCGGCAGTTTCGATCGTAGATCCTACGCAGTGCCTTTTTCTTCTCAGAAGGGAATGCCAGATTTGCGTGCCTACCTGTAAGAACCAGGCCATAGATTTCCACCAGCATGAGAAAAAACTCGAGGTAAAGGTTGGCAGTGTCATTCTCGCCCCAGGTTATGAACCGTTTGAGCCGGAAATTCAGAGCCACTATGGGTACCACCGGTTCCGCAATATAGTGACGAGCCTTGAGTTTGAGCGCATTTTGAGCGCCTCGGGGCCGTATCAGGGAGAGCTGGTGCGCCCTTCGGACAGGAAGCGGCCAAAGAAGATAGCCTGGATTCAGTGCGTCGGTTCTCGGGACACCACCGTTGGCAACCCTTACTGTTCGGCAGTATGCTGCATGTATGCCATAAAACAGGTGATTCTCTCCAAGGAGCATGATCCTGACCTTGAGGCCGTTATACTGCACAATGATATCCGTGCCTATGGCAAAGGCTTTGAGCAATACTATGAGCGGGCAAAAAATACCCCGGGAGTGTCCTTTATTTGGAGCAAGGCATCGATTATCCGGGAGATGCCGGATACAAACAATGTCCTTCTCCGGTACCGAATGAATGGCACAGAGGTGATGGATGAAGAATTTGATCTTGTTGTCCTTTCCGTCGGCCTGACTTCCCCTTCCGGCAACAGGCAGCTAGCAGACAAACTGTCTATTAAAACGAATTCTTCAGGATTTTGTGAGAGTCCCGTTTTTTCACCTGTTGAGACATCGCGGCGGGGCATCTATGCCTGCGGGGTATTCCACGCCCCTATGGATATTCCTGATTCGGTAACAATGGCAAGCGGCGCTGCCTCACTCTGCTCACAACTCCTTGCAGATCAGAGAGGAACATTAGTCAAAGAGAAGGAATATCCGCATGAACGGGATGTAACCGGAGAACCACCGAGGGTAGGGGTATTTGTGTGTCACTGCGGCACCAATATTTTCCAGACAGTGGATGTAGCAAGGGTGAGTGAGTACGCAAGGACACTGAGTAGTGTCGTTCATGTTGAGGAGAACACCTTTAGCTGTTCCATTGATTCGGTTACCCGTATGGTTGATACCATCAAAGATAAGGGGCTCAACCGGGTAGTTGTTGCCGCCTGTACCCCGAGAACCCATGAGCCCGTGTTCCAGGATGCCTTGAGGGAGGCCGGGCTGAATCCATATCTGTTCGAATTTGCCAATATTCGTGAGCAGTGTTCTCTGGTACATATGAGGGACAGGGAAGCAGCAACGAGCAAGGCACAAGACCTTGTGAGAATGTCGGTGGCCAAAGCGACACTCCTCGAGCCCTTGAGCCATTTATCGTATGGCATAACCCCTGCGGCCCTCATTATTGGCGGCGGTATCTCGGGAATGGTCAGCGCTTTAACCCTGGCGAGTCAAGGGATCAAGGTTCACCTGGTTGAAAAGGCAAAAGAGCTTGGAGGAATGGGCAGGAGAATTTACTATACTGTGGAAGGGGGAGATGTCCGGGCCTATCTTAAAGAGCTTATCCAGAAGGTTCATAAAGAACTTTTAATCCAGGTACATACTGAAGCCGATATTATCGAGTTTTCCGGTTATGTAGGCAACTTTACCACGAAGATCGCGGTGGGAACAAAAAAATTTATCAAGGAAATCTCCCATGGCGCCACCATTGTCGCTACAGGTGCTGAGGAATTCAGACCCACCGAGTATCTCTATGGCGAGGATCCCAAGGTGGTTACCGCACTTGAGTTAGAAGAGGAGATAGCACACAAGAGCGATAAGCTTGCCGCCTATACCAGCATCGTTATGATCCAGTGTGTGGGCTCGAGGGACACTGAAAGGCCCTATTGCAGCAGGGTCTGCTGCAGCCAGGCGATCAAGAATGCCTTGAAGCTTAAGGAGATAAATCCAGAGATTGAGATCTATGTTCTCTATCGAGATATGAGAACCTATGGGTTCAGGGAGAACTACTACCAAAAGGCCGCTGAGCAAGGGTTGAAGTTTATCCGCTATGATATAGATGACAAGCCCGAGGTAGAGAGAGTTCAAGAAGATGGCCGCTCCTTCCTGAGAGTTACCGTAGCAGAGCCCACCCTGGGCCAGCGCCTTATGCTCGATGCCGATATGGTAGCCCTTGGCGTAGCCTCTGTCCCTGGTGCCGACAACGTCACCTTGTCTCAACTGCTCAAAGTGCCCTTGAATGAGGATACTTTTTTTATGGAAGCCCACATGAAGCTCCGCCCTGTGGATTTTGCCACTGATGGCATCTTTATGTGCGGCTTAGCTCATAGCCCGAAGTTTATAGATGAGAGCATTGCGCAAGCCCAGGCAGCAGCCTCGCGGGCCATTACCATACTTGCTCAGGCCGAGATCAGGGCGGGCGGAATGGTCTGCGTTGTTAACACGTGGAAGTGCACCGGTTGCGGGGTCTGTCAGGAGGTCTGCCCTTTTCATGCCATAGAAGTAGATCCAAAGGAGAATGTGGCAGTAGTCAACGATGCACTGTGCAAGGGTTGTGGACTCTGTTCCTCCAGTTGCCGAAGCGGCGCCCTGGATATCGGAGGATTTACCGATGAGCAGACCATGTCACAGATTCAAGCTTTATTGTGTATGCGTGAATGATTATTCTATTTGGAGACAGATAAATGCTGATTTGCACGATTTAGAAATATTTGTGCTTATCTGTGTAAATTCGCCAACCGTCCGGCAGGCGGGTTTGCATCCTAACAAAATCAGAAAGGACTAAAATGTTTGCGTGGAAACGTAAGATTCTAAGGGTGGACCTATCAACAGGAAACAGCTCCGTAGAAGATATGGGATCTGATTTGATCAGAGATTTCATAGGCGGCCGTGGCATGGGTCTGAGGATTCTTTACGACGAGATTGACGCCCTCGGCGATCCCCTTGGCCCTGATAATAAATTGATCTTCGCTACAGGTCCTCTTACAGGGACCGGAGCTCCCGCTGGAGGAAGATTCATAGTCGTATCCAAATCACCTTTGAGCGGTGCTATTGCCAACTCGTGCTGCGGGGGCTATTTCGGTGCCAATCTAAAGTATGCAGGATATGACCTGCTCATTGTCGAGGGCAAATCGCCTGAACCTGTTTACCTGAGCATCATAAACGATGCGGTGGAGATTAAACCTGCCGGACACCTTTGGGGAAAGTGGACCATGAAGACCGAGGGCATGATCAGATCGGAGATGGGAGTTGATTTCGATGCCTGGGAACTCAACAGTATGAGCATCCTATCTATCGGTCCTGCCGGCGAGAACCTGGTGAGGTTTGCCTGCATGATGGCTGACGCCGGCAGGGCGGCAGGTCGCTCAGGATTAGGCGCCGTGATGGGTTCGAAGAATCTGAAAGCCGTGGTCACCCTCGGCACAGGGGAAGTGGCTATTGCAGATGCAGAAGGTTTCAAGAAGGCGGTCATGGATTTCCTTCAGGAGGGCAGAGACAATAAGGAGCTTGAGAAGAGGCGTATGTGGGGAACATGGAGCCTGCCGGGCCGGGCCAACAAGAACGGTACGCAGGCTGCCCTGAATTTTCAAGCCGGCTTTTTTGAGGCTTTTACCAAATTTGAGGATCCTGCCTTTATAAGGGACCGTATCTGGGTGAGGGATGAAGCCTGTTTCGGCTGTCCATTTGGCTGCAGCAAAAGAAGCCGGATATCAGACCCGGCCTATCCGGGCACGTTAAAGGGGCCGGAACATGAAACCATGGCCCTGCTTGGGTCAAATTGCGGGTCAGGTGAACTCGATGATCTATGCCGGGCCAACTATCTCTGCAACGAACTGGGGATGGATACCATAACCACAGGAGCGACCATCTCCTGTGCAATGGAGCTTTTTGAAAAGGGTTATCTGCCTGAGAGAGATATCGGATACCCCCTGAACTTCGGCAATACAGAGGCCATGTTCGAACTGATCAAAAAGATAGGTATGCGTCGTGATTTTGGCGAGGTGCTGTCTGAGGGGGGAAAGGCATTGGCTGAAATGTATGGGCATCCGGAACTTTTTATGGGAGTAAAGGGCATGGGTATGCCTGCCTGGCATCCTCAAGGGGCTGAAGTTATCGGGCTCCAGTATGCCACTAACAACGTTGGTTCCTCTCATACGAAGGCAACCTTGCCCTTTTACGAGGGCAGGAGGGATCCTGCTCATGGCGTGGAGTGGACAAAGGATGACCAGGACTATCTTGCCGTTGCTGACTCAGCGGTTTTGTGCTGGATTATCTACCATGGCCCCCTATGGAGAGAAAAGCTGCTCGTATGGTTGAGGACAACGACCGGCATTGATTATACCGAACATGACCTGTCGTTAATCGGCGAGAGGATATGGAACCTGGAAAGACTCTTCAATGTAAAGGCGGGTCTCAGCGGGAAGGATGATTGCCTGCCCAAGAGAATGACGGACGAACCCTGCGTCAACAACCAGGTAGTTCATCTTGACCGGATGCTCCCTGAATACTACCGATTACGTGGGTGGGACGAAAAAGGTATTCCTACATTCGAAAAGCTCCAGCATTTGGGATTGGAAAAGGAAGGGGCAGGGTTGAAATGAGGATAAAGATAGATCATACTAAATGTACCGGATGCAAGCTCTGTGAGGTGGCATGCTCTCTTTATCACACGGGGTCAGTCAATCCATGGAGATCCAGAATAAGGGTGTTTATCGGCGAAGAGTTCTGTCTCCCGGTAATAGCAGGTCCTTATACTGAGGCTGCGTGCAACTCAAAAGGCGTGGTCTTTGTAGACGGCAAGGAATTTGACGGATGTGTGGTCTGTAGGGCTTCCTGCCCCTCTAAGTCCGTTTTTAAAGAACCTGACACGGCAATTCCTTTAAAATGTGATTTTTGCGGTGAACCTCCCGACCCCCAGTGTGTCAGATGGTGTGCATCTGAGGCCCTCTCCCTTGTTGAGGAATAAAAGGGATTTACATGTATTGCCTTGAGTGGCAGGTTTTAAATCTTTCCTATTTCCTACCGCTGATTATCAATCTATCAAAGTCAATCAAAGAGATGAAAGCATTTACAGGCAAACTCCCGAGAATTAATCTGAACACTTCCACGTATCGCAAAGAAGAGATTCCTGATCGGCATTATAAGGAATTTATTTCTGCTCGAGGGCTTAGCGTCAAATACCTTTATGATGAACTAAAGGCAAATCTTGACCCTCTTGACCCGGAAAATAAATTACTGCTGTCTATCGGCATCTTGGGGGGTACCGGGCTTCAGGGCTTTTCCAAATGGTGTGTCGCATCCAAAAGCCCTCTGACCAGCACCGTCTTCCGTGCCATAACAGGAGGGAATTTCGGTGCTTGGATGAAGTTTGATGAGTTCGCAAAAAGTCAACATCGGTGTCATTGCGAGCGACCTGCCCGCCACCTGCCCGCCATC
>CAYMFC010000102.1:0-5954 GCA_964389665.1 uncultured Desulfobacteraceae bacterium
CACAGCCTGATATCGATGGCGCCCTGATTGGAGGGGCGAGCCTCAAGGCCGATTCGTTCCTTTCGATTATCCGATTTTACATGGATTGATCTTCCCCCACACAATAGTTCCCGGTATCATTCTCCTATCCCCTCATACAAGGACTCGCCATAAAAAGAGGGCATGGGGATGAGCCTATGGGAACGTGGTTTCTCCCGAGGCATATCTCTTTGTATCTCGTGCAGTCAAGAAGCGTTGTTGACGATTTCCGAAAGATAACCACCTGTACCTTTACACGGTTGATGGATGCCCTCTTTCATTGGGCCCGGACCAGTGAGGATAGGGACCGTTATTCTGCTCTTCAAGGTTGATGTTCTCTGCAGAAAGATTGTACAGGAAGAAATACACTGACTCCAAAAATAGTTGTTGATTTTCTCGACATTTTACTAAATATTTTATAGGGTAAGACGAAAAATATAAGATAAAGTGTATAGGAACGGTGATGTAAAGGATATTGCCAAAAAAATGACCTGTGATCTCGGAGGAACTAGCAGAGCAAATGATTTACGATGCCAAATTATCCTACGTGTTCCATTCGATTGTTGGCTTCATCATGATCGCGATAGAGTACTACAAAAATCCTCGATTACCTAAAATTCAGAGGGTCTTTACATGTATCTTGCATACTGGGGCTTGGACAGGTTTCCCTTCAATAATGTGGCCGACCCATCCTTTTTCTATCTCTCCGAGATTCATAAAGAGGCCTTAAGCAGATTACTGTATGCCTCGAAGATGATGAAGGGTGGCGTGATGTTAACGGGAGACATAGGCTGCGGGAAAACCTTGATAAGCAGAGTTTATATGAAGAGATTATACCAGGATGGTTCTGAGGTGAGCCTTCTCACCAATCCACCGATCAATCCGGTAGAATTACTACAGGGGATCCTGCTCCAGATGAATATCAACGAGCTGCCGAACTCGAAGGCACAATTATTGCATATTCTCAATAGCAAAATCATGGCTAACAGGAAGCAAAACAAGGAGACAATTGTCATTATCGACGAGGCCCAGATTCTCAATGAGGAGACCTTTGAGGAAGCAAGGCTCCTGTTAAACCTACAGAGCAATGATCGATTTTTGCTCACCGTTGCCCTTATCGGGCAGACGGAGTTGAAAGAGAAAATCAGGCAGATGAAGCAGTTCGATCAAAGAATCGCAATCCGCTACCACCTTGATCCCTTCACCGTAATGGACACCATTAAGTATATCATGTTTCGAGAGAGAAAGGCGGGTTTTCAAAAAAACGTCTTTACCACAAAGGCTATAGAGAGGATCTATGAGTATAGCAGAGGTGTCCCGCGGGTGATAAACTCGGTGTGTGATTTGTGCCTCTTGATCGGTTATTACGACAAAAGCAAGATCATTGATTCAGGTATCGTAAGAAACGTCATGGATGAACTGGATTAGAGATGATTCAATTTTTTGACATAGTGAATGATATTGAGCTCGACGTGGAGGAAAGGGATAAAGCCGGCGAGGCCTTAGCCCTCGGGAAAACCGGTTTCTGGAATACAGGCAGGGCAGAGAGCAGGAATACCATCCAGGAGGCACGGGCGTACTACAAGAAGCTTCTTGCCCTCGCCAATCAGGTTCAATCGTCCGTCCAGAACGATGAGCCGATAGATATATCCTCTGTCATCCAGCATCTCCGTCATATCATAGAAACTGATCTTATTGAGCCCCTCTACTATTGCCTTGTATTTGAAGGGAATAAAGAAAGCACGATGCCGGAGCATGCAATCGAAGTGACTATCTTATCTCTCTTGGTATGTCTTGGAATGGGCTATGATAAGAAAAGGTTGCTCCCGCTTGCAGTGGTTGCCTTCCTGCACGATGTGGGCATGTACAAGATTCCGGCTGCCATCTTGAGAAAGAAGGGGAGGCTGAGCGAGAGAGAATTTGAGGATGTCAAGCGGCATCCGGAGATAAGCGCTGGAATCCTTTCGAAGTTAGGCGATAAAGTTGGATGGCTCGCCAATATATCACTCCAAATCCATGAACGGGTTGACGGCACGGGTTATCCCCGGGGGCTCAAGGAAGATAAGATTCATGAATTCGCGTTTATCATCGGCCTCGTTGATATGTATTCAGCCATGAGAAGAGACAGGCCTTATAGGGATAGGGTCGAGAAGATGCGTGCCATAAAGGGTATTATCTCCTCGAGCAAGGGCAAGTTTCCCGCCAAGGTCGTGAAGGCGTTTCTCAACCAGATATCCTTTTTCCCCGTAGGAAGCAATGTGAAGCTCAATGACCGCTCGGCAGGCAGGGTGATCAGAACGAACCCGGAGTTTCCCCTCAAGCCCATTGTTGAGATATTCTATGATCATGTGGGCAATAAGCTAAAGACGCCAAAGATTGTCGATCTTTCTCAGCAGCCGCTTCTTTATATAACGGAGAGTATCGATGAAGTGGATCTTGTTTGACCACCTTTGTTTCCTTTTCGTGTGTATCGGACTTTTGAATGGTTGTACCGGAAGGATTGAGGGTATTCCTGTTACCAGCATTCACCCCCAGGCTTTATCAACAAAACTGCCTATCCGCACACCTGCTGTGAAAAAAGAGCTGGAGGAGATGAGCAGGGCAACGGAAAATTCCGTTTTTACCGAGAAAAGAGGGTATCCTGAATATAAGATTGGGGCCTTGGATATCATGGAGATCACCTCCAGGATAGGGAGCGAACATACAAAAGATACGGTTATGGTACGGTCGAACGGGATGGTCTCATATGGCTTCGTGGATGATCTCCTGGCCGAGGGCCTTACCGTTTCAGAGCTTGACGCTGTGCTCACCGAGAGACTCTCTGATTTTATCAAAAACCCGAGAATTGACATCGTGGTAAAGGAATTTAAGAGCAAAAGCGCCTTAGTGATGGGAGAGGTAGGCGCCTTTCGATACGCTCACTATGAAGCGGCATATGGTAAGCTCTACCTTAACGGAAAGATGACGCTCCTCGATCTTCTGGCTATGGCAGGAGGCTATACCAAGGATGCTGATATAAAAAAGGTAAGGCTTATCAGAGGGGATACGAGCTATTTTATCAATCTCTACGATCTCATCTATCGAGGCGAGATTGAACAGAATGTGATCATAGATGACGGGGACGTGATCGATGTCCCGGAGCTTCCTGAGTATGGCGAGAGGGTGTATGTGTTGGGCGAGGTAAACAAGCAGGGGGTCTATTCCCTGAAGGATGTGCCTGATCTGCTGGCCGCGCTTTCCTTTGCAGGAAGCTATACAAGGACTGCCGTTGAGGAAAATACGCTCATCATAAGGGGGTATCAGCCCGGGGTGAAACCTCTTATTCTTACAGCAGACGTGAGCGCCATCCTGAAGGAAGGCGATATCAGCCAGAATGTGCCGCTCATGGATGGAGACATCTTATACGTTCCTCGCCGCATCATAGGGGATATCAATGAATTTATCGTGAACACCGTGCCCCTTCTCGATTATCTCCTGTATCCCGGTCAATATAGGGATGCCTATGGGAGTTATGAACATCTCAGGTTTAAGGATTAGGTTCTCTGTATGGCACAGTACGATATAAACTTGCGAGAATACTGGATAATCATCAAGAAACGGAAGTTTTTTATCCTATTGGTAGGAATTCTCTTGACCATCTTCAGTGTTGCCCTCGCTATCATTCGGGCTCCTACCCCGCTCTATGAGGCCACCTGCAGCATCAAGTTCGAGAAAGCAGTCTCTCCTCTTGGGTTGTATACCAAATTTATTTCCTTTGGTTCGGGAAGCGAGATAGAGACACAGATGGCCGTGATAAAGGGTTATCTGGTATTCAAAAAGGTGGCATCAGCCATGGGCCTGGTTGATGAAGGGGATTATTCCGATAGGGAATTGGCCCATGTGATCATCGGCCTCCAAGCCAAGGTTACGGTCACTCGGGAAGGGTATAGCAATATCGTGAATATCACTGCAAAGGCTGATAGCCCGGAATTATCTGCTCATTTAGCCAACCAGGTAGCCCTTGCATATAAGGAAACCCATGCCGAGGAGGTGAATCGGAGAACCGGTGAAGCGATCAAGTTCATAAAGGGTCAGCTTGAAGAAGTGAGTGGCAGGCTCAGGACCTCCGAGGATAGACTCAGACGATTCAAGGAGAATGAGCAGATCATTTCGCTCAACTTCCAGAGCGACGGCCTCTTATCAAAAGCCGTTGCCCTTGAAGACCGGTTGTCTGAAACATTGGAGGCAGAGAGGGAACTCGATGATATCGAGAGGAGGATCAAGGAAGCTCCCAGTTACACCTCAAGTCCAACGGAGAGTTTCTTCTCTGAAAAGACGACCGATCTTTATAAAAAGCTAAACTCGCGCCTCATAGATCTAATGATACAGCGAGATACTTTGCTTGTGCAATATACCACAGCCCACCCGCGCATCATTGAGGTAGATAAGCAGATTGCCGAAATCAAGGAAAAGATGATCACTGAGCTCGACTCACAATTAAGGGTCCACGAAAAAAGGGAGCAAGAGATCAAAAAGGGACTCGCAGATCTCAGGGAAGAAATGCAATTGATTCCGAGCAAGGGATTGGAGCTTGTCAGACTCGAGAAGGAGGTGGAGAGAAATCGCGATATTTATAGCCTGCTTGAGTCGAAATATCAAGAGGCCTTGATCGAAAATGCCGAGAAGCCGGAGGAGGTTGTCATCATTAAGCCTGCCTTTGAACCGTTCAAACCCATAAATCCTCCAAATACCGTACCATCAGGCTTTATGGGTGCGATGATAGGTCTCGTGTTCGGCTTGGTGTTCGCCTTTATTGTTGAGACATTTGATACCTCTATCGGGGCAATTGATGAGGTGGAACAAACCCTCGGCCTTGCGGTGGTGGGTTTGATTCCCCATATAGACGAAAAGGATATGGACCCGGACCTCAAGGAACAGTATGAACAGGAGAGCCCGTCAGATGTGCTTTTACGGAATGCACGATTGATTCCCCACTTCGGGCCCCAATCCATGCTGGCTGAGAGTTTCCGGTCCTTCAGGATGAATGTTCAATTCAGTGCCCTTGAGCAGGATATCAAGACTATTGTCGTGACGAGCGCCACTGCGGAAGAAGGCAAGACGACTGTGGCGGCGAACCTGGCCATTGCCATGGCAGAGGGAGGGCTGAAGACTCTTCTCATAGAGACCGACTTCCGTAGACCGACTATCTACCGGATATTTGGGCTTGAACCAACGCCGGGTATTACCGATTACCTCCTGAGTAATTACGATCTCTCTGAGATCGTGAGGACAGTCACGGACCTCATGATGGGAAAGATGAATACAGATAAGATCATCTTGACGCCAGGAATTGACAACCTTCACATCATCACCTGCGGCACCATCCCGCTGAATCCGGCTGAGCTGATGCAGTCAAAGAAGTTTAAGGGCCTCCTCGCAGAGCTTCGCGATCGATACGACGTTATTTTGTTGGATGCCCCCCCTTTAGTATCCGCGGCGGATGCCCTTGTTTTGGCAATGGGGGTGGATGGCGTTTTGCTCACCTATCGGGTTGGTAAGGTTGCCCGGGGAATACTCAAAAGGGTTAAGTCTCAACTGGAGCAGATAAAAGCGAATATTATCGGGGTTGTGCTCAATGAAGTAAAGGCTGAGGCAAGCTCTGATTTCGCTGAACTCAAAAAATATCGATATTATACCTACTATGGAGAACAGGCCAAGAAGAAGAAAGAGAGAGGGAAAAGATTTCTTTTTAGGGTCCTTGCCCCGATACTGTTGATTACTGCCCTCATCATCTTGATTGCGGGCATACTTTGGCAGACCGGGATCATTGATCTCGACAAATACTTTTTGCCATAAAAAGCGTTTTTAAAACAAGAGGTCGGTTATTTTTGTATAGGAGATGATACCAAATTGCATTCAAACGAATACTATTGATAGATGTCATTGCGAACGAATGT
>CAYMFC010000103.1:0-5949 GCA_964389665.1 uncultured Desulfobacteraceae bacterium
CTGAATAGTTACTATATTTCTATTATCCGGTCATCAACGCTCATTGCTTTCATAACGATGCCAACACCCGTTTCTTCAGAACAAACGTCCGTGCCCGGAAGCCTTGGCGAGTTCACCATTGCCTTCATGAGAGCCATCAATACCGCCCGCCTCTACTCAAGCGGCCATGAAATGCTCAACAAGCACATCTCTCAACTCCATAGAAAATTCAAGGGTGCACTGGGCGATCTCGACTTATTGTTCCTGGGCTGCGCCAGGGATGTCCTCTACTTTGAAGGCACCTTTTACAAGGGAAAAGAGCCCCATATCCAGAAGTTCCTAACCTTTTTCCACTTCCTGAGAATCTCCCAGGTATTGCTTGAAAAAGAACTCACCGTTGAGGAGCTGGGGTCTTTTATTGAGCTTCTTGCGGGCGCGCGTCAGGGACAGGGGGAAGAGGCGCTCTCCACGCTGACTCGCGACAACATTGCTCACGTGAGGATCGGCCTTCTGGACTATACCGTATTCTCAGCAGTTCAGACGGTGGCAAGTCAGCTCACCGCTTCTAACGATGAGGTGGGGGTCTGGCGGCAGCTCATTCTCCAGCCAGCAGGAGCGGGGACCATGAGGCTTGACCAAGACCAAACCAATAAACTCGCAAGCATCTGCGAGGATGTAGAGGAATTGAAGAAGCTCCTTTCCCAGATAGATAGCGAGATGAAAGATGAGAAGGAGGGCATCAGCGTTACCCAACGCGGCATTCTTTTGGGCAACTTCATCCAGAACATAGGCGACCTACTCTCCGGAATAGCGCCGATAAAACGGACGCTCTTCTCGCAGAAGCTGATTACCGCGCTCGACTCGCTCGAGCCAGGCCTCAGAGCAGAAATACTCGGGTCTATCGCGCCGGAAGACGTGAGGGATCCGGACAATGACGTCATTCGCGAAATCATTCAGGCCATGCCCGACGCACAACTCACACACCTGCTCAGCGACACCGTCAAGGCTTCCGGGATAAAGTCGCGATCCTTTCATAACCTTTTCACGCGCGCCCTTGCCAAATACCGCGAGCCCAGCATGCTCTTAACCCTGATCCAGCAAGAGATGCACCGCGCTACTGAGGCGGGAGAATCTGAGCCTCTGGGCAACTTGCAGCAATTGGAGCAGCTCCTTATCCAGAAGCAGGAATCAGAGCAAGTAAACAAACAGTATCACCAGGAGATCGAGGCCCTCGCCGCCTCTATCCAGATGGAAATGCCTGTAAAGGAAGAGGAGGAGATGGCCCATCTGCTCAAAACCCTTGCGCCTGAAGAATTGAAGCATGCCAAGGCAAAGCTCATCGTCGATCTCATCGGTCATACACAGGTCGCCCGGTCAGAGGCATTCCTTCCCTCGCTGCTCGAGAGCCTCGGGGAAACACTGCGGTACGATTTCTCAGAGGGTGCCTATCAAACCGTCGGCAACAGGCTCCGCGCCGTATACCTTGCCCTGGGCGACCATCCTCAGGAAGAACTGGTAAAAAACTCGCTGAACTCCATATTTACCGCTGACCAGATCCGCGTATTGCTTGAGCAGCTCATAGGGAAATGCCGAACCTACATGCCAAGCGAGACCTCGGTCATCGATGCCGTCTGCCAACTCTATCAGGACAAGTCAGGATCGCTTCTCATAGATCTCCTGGGTGAGGCAAAAGACGATGACAGCCCTCGAATACAATGGATCTCGACCACCTTGGCGACACTGGGTCCGGTCCTCGGCGACCTTTTAAGCAGCAGATTGCGGGGGGCCTCGGACCGCATGCTCCCCCGGCTTCTCACACTGGTCGCACTATCCAAAGAAGACAAACTGGCCCCTTTTGTGGAGAAATTGTTGAACCATAAGGACCACGGTATTCGCCTTAAGGCGACCGCCGCCATCGGGCATCTCCACGCAGAACGCATGGTGCCTCGTTTAACTGAGATAGCACTGCATAAAAGACTTTTGAAAACCAAAAAGTTGAAAGAACAGCAAATCGCCGCTGTCAAGGCCCTGGCAGAAATCGGCACGGATGAGGCAAGAGAGGCCCTGCAACAGGTTGCAGATAAAGGGCGGGGAGAGCTTAAAAAACTCTGCCAGGAACTTCTATAATGCGAGAGGGGATAGTCATGAGCGCGCAGGCTAAAGATGAAAAGCTCTATAAGTTCTATCGGGACCTCTGCGTGAGTTTCGTGGGGAGCCTCCGCGCCCTTTCCCTCTATCCCGAGGATCACCCCGAAACCGAGAAAAAGGTGAGCGGCTTCTTCCAACGGGCGAGTAAATTCCTGGAACAGCGATCCACACTCTCTCTCATATTTATCGGCGGGGAGATAGTTGTGGAGAATACCTCTCTCCCAGAGCTGAGCAACACCCTCGCACAGTTTATTAAGCGCATGGAGGACATGAAGCTCCAGCGGATCACCTTTCGCCGCGGCTTCAGCAACAAGGAGCTCATTCGCTTCTTAAGGCTCTTGCTGCCTCTCTTGAAGAATCCCAGCGATGCAGATCTGATCATCTCCAAAAACCAGGAGACCCTGCCCCATATACTTGCCGGAAGCCTTCCTTACGATACCGGGGATCAGCTCTCTCACGAGGAGATCGCCAGTGCCCTCCAGACTGCCGGCCAATCCGCACTCCCCTTCGCCGGGCAGCTCAAGGATATGTTCACGGATCTTGAGGGGTCTCTTTCCGAGGCCAAGGTAACCATGGCAAAGGAGACCACGGAGACCATCTACAGGATGGTGGCAACCGGGGAGATGCCCCTTAAAAAGCTCATTCTCCGGAGAAGCAGCGATCCAGACCCCTATGTCCATGCCATTAATGTCTCGGCCTTGTCCATGGCGCTCGCCCGGATGCTCGAACTCAAGGAGGATACGATTCTAGAGACGGGCCTCGCCGGCCTGCTCCACGATATCGGTCTCTACTCATCTCCCTCGGTATCTCTGACCAAGACCTCGACCCTTACCCTGGACGAGAAGAAGCTCCAATACGAGCACCCCATTCGCGGCGCTGAAATATTGTTGTCTTCACCGGGAATGCCCGATCTCGTGCCTATTGTCGCCTATGAGCACCATCTCCAGTATAACGGTGGGGGTTACCCAAAGCAGGAAAGCCCCAGGCCGCTCAACATGGCGAGCATGATAACCTTTATCACCAATTCCTATGATAACCTCCGGAGAAACCGTCCGAAGCGAAAGGCCGTGTCCATGACCGGGGCAATCAATTGGATGGATCGCAAGGCAGCAGAACTCTACCACCCGCTCCTTCTCAAGGAGTTCCGGGCCCTGGTGAAGACCCAAGCTCAGGAAGACTCGTAGGCCCAAAGATCAGTCATAGTGAAAAAGGCCTCAGGTGAGAATCCCACATATCCTGGAGAAAAGCTTTGACTTGCTCACCATCGCTCTGTTAACGATACGTGTGTTCTCCCGTGCCTTGGGAAACCAAATGGGATTAACCCAGTAAGGTGTATTCTTGGTTGATGTCTCAGGCTCAATCTGATAGATTAGAAGTAATAAAGGTACTCAAAGGGGTTCGCCCTGCGGACAAGGTTGCCTTGATTCTGTCCGTCTGGTTCGGCGCAGGTCTGTTGCCCGTAATGCCCGGCACCTTCGGTACATTGGGCGCAGTGCCGCTGTATTTCATTATCATGGAGCTGGGTACCTGGTGCAAGATCATCTCTATGGCAATAATCGTTGGCGGGGCCATCTGGTCATCATGGAGAGCCCAAAGTATCCTGGGCAGGGGTGATGCCAGAGAGATAGTTATTGATGAGGTTGCGGGGTTTTTGCTTACCACTATCTTTTTTCCTTTCACATGGCTCACGCTGGCAGCAGGTTTCTGCCTATTCCGGTTCTTTGATGTCCTAAAACCACCTCCAATAAAGAAGTTAGAGGGAATCACGAGAGGCGGTCTTGGGATCGTTCTCGACGACCTCCTTGCCGGCGTGTACGCCCTTGTATGTGTAGGGTTGATTGTATATTTAGTCTCTTGATGAGATAAAACGAGGGCACAATGCGGGAATTGAGGAAGCTATGAAAAAAGAGCGTTGACAGCTACTGTGCCTTTCATACGTAACGCGGAAGAAACCATGTCAATGGAGATCATCATTATCGGCGATGAACTGATTTCGGGAAAGACCAGAGACCTTAATGGCTGGTATGCCTCGGGCTGTCTTCTTTCCCGCGGGCTCCTGGTCAGTGAAATCAGGACAGTCGGCGACAACTACCCTTCCATATCCTCTGCCCTGAGGGCAGCGGTGAAAAAATCCCAGGTTGTTATCGTAACGGGTGGATTGGGCCCCACTGAGGACGATCGGACGACCGAGGCCGTATCCCGGGTCTTCAGGAGACCCCTCGTGCTCGATCAAGACCTTCTCGCTCATATAATGGAGAGCATAGCTCGGTTGGGCCTCTCCTGGTCCCCCTCCCTTGAGAAGTTGGCATGGCTTCCCAAGGGTGCCAGGATCTTGGACCCCAACAGGGAGATGTGCGGGTTTTCGATCTCTCGGGGCGATCGTCACCTCTACTTCCTGCCGGGCGTGCCTGAGCAGATGAGGGAACTCATGAACAGGGCCGTTATTCCCGATCTCCTCCAGAAACACAAGCCCAGACTGATCCCTCGACACAGATTGCTCAAGGTTTACGGGATGAGCGAATCCCAGATAGCCGACGCCTTTGAAGGGCTGAGCGATAAACTGAATACAGTGATCTTCGGTTTCTATCCCTCCTTCCCTGAGAACCATATCACCATTACGGTTCGAGGAAAGGAGGATGATCAGATTGACAGGGAACTCCAGAAGGCTGAGCAGGAAATACGGCATCTCCTGGGGCCCTATGTCTTTGCGTCGGATGAGCAAACCATGGAGGCAGTCGTGGGAGAGATGCTCAAAGAGCGGAGGATGACCCTATCGGTAGCCGAATCGTGCACAGGCGGCCTCATCGGCCACAGGATCACCTCCATACCGGGAAGCTCGGTGTATTTTGACAGGGGCGCTACCGTGTACAGCAATAGATCGAAGGTTGAGATGCTGGGGGTAAAACAGGAAATCCTCACTGCATATGGCGCAGTGAGCGATGAGGCCGTGAGGGAGATGGCAGAGGGAATCAAGGGGACCGCTCACACCGATATAGGCCTTGCGGTCACGGGCATTGCCGGGCCTGAGGGAGGAACCGACGACAAACCGGTGGGCACCGTCTATATCGGCCTTTCCGCCGACGAGCAGACATTCTCCGCCTGCTATCGCTTTTCAGGAGAGAGGGACAAGGTCAAACTACATTCATCTGAAATGGCCCTTGATTGGGTGAGGAGATATCTCTATGGGTATCCGTTCATTCCTGGCATTTGAGCTGCCCCCGGAGATTCGAGAGCAGATCGAGGAGATCTCCAGGGAGTTGAGGAAATCAAGGCTTCCGGCACGGTGGGTACGAGTGGAAAATATCCACCTCACGATCGTTTTCCTTGGATCGATAGAGGCAAACGTAGTAGAAGATCTGAAGGAAACGGTAGGCTCTGTGGTAAGGGGTTTTACAGGGGTTGCGGTCAAGCTCAGCGGGGTGGGCGTTTTCCCCAACTTCAGGAAACCACGGGTTCTCTGGATCGGCTTCGATGGAGACAGAGAAGGGTTGTCGAGGCTGAGGGATGAACTCCAGCAGGCGCTCACAGTATTCGGCCTGCGGGAGGAAAAAAGGGCCTTTCAAGCCCATCTTACGCTTGGCCGTTTCAAGGATAGGCTGGATGATGATGAAGAGCTCAAACGGGTCCTCGAGCGGTACCATGATATAGCCAGTGAGCTATACTCGCTCGATGAACTCGTGCTCTTCAAGAGCGACCTCAAGCCAAGCGGCCCGGTGTATACGAAAATGGCTTCGTGGCCGTTAAAAACGGAATAACAAGCTGAGCCACTAAGACACAAAGGCACCAAGAATAAACAAATATTTTCTTATGCCTTTCTTACAA
>CAYMFC010000104.1:0-5933 GCA_964389665.1 uncultured Desulfobacteraceae bacterium
GTGCCCGCCCTGGTGCGATATGATTTTACTAAGCTATTAATGCTTTAATATCAAAGATGCGGTGCTATAAAACTCAGTCATTACATCCCAGGTCTGGGCCAGGGACTTCGTGTCTTGGTGGCTGCATAGACTTCAATGCTAGATAGCGAACTTCGAGAAATCGGCCATCTGAAGAAAACACTCCTTGATATGGGCTAACATGGTGAGCCTATTTCCCCTAACCGCCTTATCCTCTGCCATAACCATCACCTCCGAAAAGAAGGCATCCACCGGCCCACGTAATCCCGCCAACAGATTGAGGGCATCGAGGTATTTCTGCTCCTCGATTTTCTGTTGCACGGTATCCTCTGCGGCAAGAAATACGTTCCACAATCCCCTTTCACTTTTATGATCAAACAGCTCCGTATGCACCTCGCCCGTTTCCGTAACGCCCTTTGTAATATTTGAGATTCTCTTGAATGCGGTGACCAGGGTCTCAAAGTCAGAAAAGGATTCCCGAAAGGTCATGAGAGCTTCAATTTTCTTCTCAATCAGATCGAGATATGAGAAATCAACAGTGAGCACTGAATCTATAATATCTTGTGAAATACCGGTAGATAATAGTATATTTTTAAAGCGATCCTTTATAAAATTTATGACCTTTTCTTTCACTACTCCCGTATCAAATGAGATAGTTTCAGCCAAGGTGACCGCGGATTTCTCTACGAAATCTGGAAGACATACGGGCACCTTCTTGTCACGAATAATCCTGATGATACCGATGGCATGTCTTCTCAGTGCATAGGGATCGGTTGTTCCGCTAGGCTCAAGCCCCACGGCAAAGCATCCCACCATGGTATCCATCCTGTCGGAGATGCCCACAATCGAGCCTATGAGGGATGCGGGAAGCGGAGAATCGGCCTGAGCTGGGAGGTAATGGTCGGATACGGCGAGGCATATCTCCTCAGGATGACCATCCAGCCTGGCATAGATCTCGCCTATTTTTCCCTGAAGAGAGGGAAACTCCATGACCATCTCTGTAACAAGATCGCATTTGCAGAGCCTCGCTGCAAGCCCGATGTCATCTATCTTCTCAGGTAGTATCCGTTCCCCGAGGTATTCTGCTAATCTCGTGAAACGCTGTACCTTCGCATAGGAGGTCCCCAAATCAGCCTGATAGATAACCCCCTTTAGATCATCCAATCTATCCTCAAGGGGCCGTTTCCTGTCTTCGGTAAAGAAGAAATCTGCATCAGCCAGCCGTGCCCTTAGTACCCGCTCGTGGCCCCTTTTCACCACGGCCTCGTCGGCGGGAATTGTGTTGTTGATGGCAATGAAGTTCGGCATCAGGCGGCCTTCCCTGTCACGAATCGCGAAATATCTCTGATGCTCTTTCATAGCCGTGATGAGCACGGGCTCTGGAAGCTTCAGGTAGGCATCATCGAAGGCACCACAGGTGGCAAAGGGAATCTCCACCATATTCGTCACCCTCGACAGCAATTCAGGGTCTTGCTCCGGAACGCCCGAGATTATATGAGCTGCCTTGGCAACGGCCTTCTTGACCTCCTCCATTCTCTCCTCTGCATCAAGCAGTACTGATCCGGCTCGCAATTTGTTTAAATAGTCCTGGAGATATCGTACCTCCATGATCTGAGGCGCCATAAAACGGTGGCCCCTGGTTTTATTCCCGCTCTTCACCCCGGCCACCTCAAAGGGAATTACCTCTCCGTTAAAGAGGGCAAGTATCCAATGGATGGGCCGAACAAAGGAGAACTCACCGCTCCCCCAACGCATCGATTTCGGCCATGGAATATGTGCGATCAAATCAGGGAAAATCTCTGAAAGCAGCTCGATCGTTGGCCTTCCTGGAACCATCCGCTTTACATAGAGATACTCCCCTTTGGAGGTATCAAGAACCTCTAAGGCATCAACAGGGACACCCTGTTTTTGAGCGAAGCCAATAGCCGCCTTTGTGGGATTGCCATCTTCATCAAAGGCTACCTTTTTGGGAGGGCCGGTCATCTCCTGCACCGCATCAGCCTGATTCTCGGCTATGTCGCCCCCTACCAAAACCAGTCTTCGGAGGGTTCCGTAAGAAGAGAGTCCTCCTTCCACCTTGATCCGGGCCTCCCTCAAATAGGATTCCGCCAACCGCTTAAGCTCTCGTATGCCGTTATCGAGATAGTCTGCGGGGATCTCTTCTGTGCCAATCTCTAACAGGAGCTCAGTGCCCATATATCCTCATTCATCGTCCGTCAGTTGTTGCTATACCCGAACTTTATGTCCTCCACTATTGATGAAGACGTAAAAAAGTCGTTTCAACTGTCTTGTAAATTCAAGTACTTACATTGAAGGAGATTGCTTCGCTCCCGCCCGCCTCGCCTTGCGGACTCGCATGGCGGGCAGGTCGCTCGCAATGACACAAATGTCGACTTTTTACGAAACCATCACTATTCAATGGTCAAGCTTCCACCAAGAGAGGGTATCCCATTTCTTCGCGCTGCTTCAGGTAATTTCTCGCCGCGAGATTTGCCAGATCCCTGATCCTTGCGATAAACGAGGTCCTTTCCGTAACACTGATGGCACCCCTTGCCTCGAGGATATTGAAAATATGGGAGCACTTCATGCAATAATCATAAGCAGGCAGCACTATCCCCTGCTCGCCTATTCTCTTTGATTCAACCTCGCACATATCAAACATCTTGAAGAGCATTTCCACGTTTGCAAGCTCGAAACAATACACGGAGTTCTCCCATTCTCCCTTTTTATGGACATCGCCGTAAGTAATCCTATCGTTCCACAGGAGATCGAACACGCTCTCCTTTTCCTGGAGATACATGGCTATTCTTTCCAGGCCGTATGTTATCTCCACTGAAATTGGGTCTAACCTGATACCGCCTGCCAGCTGAAAATAGGTAAACTGGGTGATCTCCATGCCATCCAGCCATACTTCCCATCCAAGTCCTGAGGCGCCAAGCGTTGGGGATTCCCAGTCGTCCTCCACAAAACGGATATCGTGATCAAGGGGGTCGATCCCTAAGGACTTCAAGCTCTCAAGATAGATATCCTGAATATCTATGGGAGAGGGTTTTATAATCACCTGATACTGGTAGTAGTGGCCCAATCGGTTTGGATTCTCGCCATATCTGCCATCAGTTGGCCTCCTTGAGGGCTCTACATACGCAACGGACCAGGGCTCGGGGCCCAACACCCTCAAAAGCGTAGCCGGATTAAAGGTGCCTGCACCAACCTCAAGGTCATAGGGCTGCTGAATCAAGCATCCCCTTTCTGCCCAAAATCTTTCCAAGGTAATAACCAATTCCTGAAAGGTCATAACTATCCCTATCTCGTTATGGAAGAGTCTGGCGATACATATCACGTGCCCCCGGGTATGTCAACTGTGCCCCATCAGGTAAGATATTGCGCTGATCTCAGCCTTTTTCCGATGCGATGCTCAATATGCACTGCCAGAATCTTGCTGAGCTCTGAGAGCGTCTCCTCATCGCACGCAAGGGCATCAGGATCTATGTCCTCCTTTGATTGGAGGCGCGTAAGAACATAAATTGATCTAGGGCTTATTGGCGGAGTGTGCGCCGTTTCCCTTGCACAGGCCATGCAGGCTATTGAGCCACTGGGTGGGTGAAAGAGAGCCCTCCCCTCCCCCTTGTACACCCTTCCACACAGACCGCATTTCGAGGTATTGATGCTGAAGCCGCCTATGCTCAAGGCCCGTGCCTGAAAGACGATCATCGTCCTTGCAGGATCTCTCCCATCGGAGATAGCACCCAGAGCCCATATCAACAGATAAAACATCCCCTGGCTGGGTACATTGAGAGGGAAGAGCGTCTCGGTGAGTTCAACTGTGTAGCTCGCCCTTGACAGCTGCGTGTAGTTCGATCGAATTCCGGGAAATCCTTCGATCAGTTCAGACGAATCGAGCCACACGAGATCCCCGCTCCTCCTGTCTCTAAACTCGAGATTGACATGAGAGAAGATGTCCAGGGAATTGACGAACCGCTTCGAGCTCTTCCTGGCTCCCTTTGCAATGCCCTTTATGGTCCCGTGAAGGGATGAAAAGGCCGTTACGATACAGTCAGACTCCCCGAAATCCCTTGTCCTCAAGATAATCGCCTCTGTCTTCTTCGGCTCCACTTGTCTGCGTATGTCTGTGGTTAATAAATGAAAGGCCCTGCCTACAGGTTGGCAGGGCCTTTATCGATCTAGTCTTGTATAGCTTTTCATTAAAAAGTTGTCATTGCGAGCTTTAGCGAAGCAATCTCGTGGCGTAGTTTGTGAGCCTTGCTGAGATTGCTTCGTCGCTTCGCTCCTCGCAATGACAGTGTAAAGGGTTCCATGAAACGCAGTACTAGTTTGGTGCGTGCGCTATTATTGCCCATAGAGCTCCTTAACCTTTGCCCTATCTGGAGACCCATTCTCCAAAAGGGGAAGCTCTTCTACGAACTCCACGTACTGAGGTTTCTTGAAACGGGCTATACGTGCGCCCACAAAATCAATGAGCTCCTGCGGCTCCAGCTTCTGGCCCTCCTTCAGAAGGCATACTGCCTTGATGCCCTCCTTCCACTTGGGATCGGGAACCCCGAAGACAACCGTCCTCTCGACAGCCGGGTGCTGAAGTATTACCTTTTCAACCTCAGCGGGATAGACGTTCTCTCCTCCCGGCTTGATGAGCTCCTTCTCAGCCTTTCGTCCCGCATACCAGAGGAAACCGTCCTCATCGAAACGACCCTGGTCTCCTGTATGATGCCAACCTTCCCTGAACGTATACCCGGTTTCCTTGGGAAGATTCCAGTAGCCCTTAAACACCATGGGTCCCCTCACCACGATCTCACCTACCGCTCCGGTTTCAACCTCCCTGTCGTAGTCATCGACAAGCTGCACATTTGCGAGGGGCAGAGGCCTGCCCGCTGAGCCCGGCCTTTCGTTGTAAGGCGAGATGTTCGTCAGGGCTGAGACCTCTGTTTGGCCGTAGACGACAAAAAACTCTCCGCCCGTGGCCTTTTGATAGCGCTCTATGGTCGCGGGACTATCGAGGCCGGCAACCACCCGCAGAGAACTGATATCCTTGCCGCTCTTCTCCTGATTATCGAGGATGGTTGCCAGTATCGGGGCGAAGTCGAATAACATGGTAACCTTCTTTTCCTCAATGAGATTTACGGCCTCCTCGCCGTCGAATTTATTCACATTGATATTCAAGGCGCCGGCATAAAACGCGGTCATGGCGATAAAGAGCCCTCCCACATGGAAAAGCGGGAGCAGGTTGAGGTGAACATCCTCTTTCGTCATCTTGAATACAGAGCTGAATTGTGTTGAGGCAGCGAGGATATTGCCATGGCTCAGAAGGGCTCCCCTGGGCTTTCCCTCTACTGCCGCGGTGTGGATGATAACGACACCGTCATCGGTTGCCACCTCAACAGGGGTGAAACCGGCGCTATTAGCGAGCAACTCGTTCAAGTCCTGAAAAATCGCGCCTCCGCTCAAATTATAGTACCGCTCTACGGAGGTGAGTTTGTCCTTGAGCCCATCGATCAATTCCTGGTACTCTTGATCGGCGAAGACCAATCGCGGTCCCCCATCGGCCAGATTATTGCCTACCTCCGCCGCCGACAAACGCCAGTTAACAGGAAGCACAATGAGTCCCAGTGCAGAGGCAGCGCCGAAGAGAAGGAAGTACTCGAGGCTGTTTTTTCCCATCACACCGATTCTATCGCCCTTTTTCAAGCCGGCCTTTTGGAGCCCCTTGGCCAGATGATCGACCTTGTCCTTGAGCTGGTCGAATGTTACCTCACGGCCGTCTGAGACCTCCAACCATGCAGGCTTTCCCCCAAAGCACCTGGCATTCCGGTTTATGACATCATAGATGGTGAAATCATAGAGACCCATGGCTCGCCCTCCTTGAGTGGATACATAAATGGAATGTATACAATGGTACTCTT
>CAYMFC010000105.1:0-5927 GCA_964389665.1 uncultured Desulfobacteraceae bacterium
TGCTGGCCATTGCCACAGGTTTTGCAGCGGTGAGCCTCTTTCGGGGATATGCGGATAATACGTATTGGGGGCTTAGGCAGATGGCTGTCAGGGGAGAAGGGCTGGGCCATCTTACTGTCTACAAGGATGGCTGGCTGAACAAGGGAAAGATCGACCCGGACAGGTACATGTTTTCAAAAGAGGAGATTCAGAGAATAATCGACCTGGTGGAGGAAGACGATGATGTTATCCTGGCCACTCCTCAGATACATATCTCAGGGCTTGTCTCCAATGGCCGCACATCCGCCATATTCCTGGCAAATGGGGTGATACCCGGAGACGAGAAGATCATACGGGGCTCCTGGTCCGCCGTTCGGCCGGTGAAAGGCGATGGGCTGAGCGATGCGAGGCTCTACGGCGTTGAGATGGCAGAGGATTTGGCGGGCCACCTCGATCTGAACCTGGGCAGTGATGCAGTGGTCATGGCCTCCACCCTTGACGGCCAGATGAATGCCCTCGATATCGAAGTGATCGGAGTCTATGACACCGGCTCAGACGCCACCAATGACAAATACCTGCGGGTCCCCTTTGCCTTTGCCCAATCCCTATACGATACGGAGAAGGCAGACCGGGTCGTGGTGCTTTTGGATGATTGGAAGAAGACCGAGCAGGCTCGCACCGTGTTGCTCAACAGGCTGTCTGAGGCGGGACTGCCGTGCGAGATACGGACCTGGAACGAACTCTCCCTTTTCTATTCCAAGGTAAAAGGGATGTTCGACATGATTTTCATGTTCTTGTTCTTTATCGTCCTGGTTATTGTGGTTATGAGCGTGGTGAACACCATGGGAATGGCCGTTATCGAGAGGACCAGAGAGATTGGGACCCTGAGAGCGCTGGGCCTAAAACGACGGGGCGTGGGCTTTCTGTTTGCAGTTGAGGGGGCAATGATCGGGCTTTTAGGGAGCATTCTGGGCATTGTCCTGAATGTAGGCGTGTGGGCGATCATTCGGGCTGTTAAGCCTACCTACATCCCCCCCGGGGTTTCAACGCCGGTCTCTTTGATCGTCAACCTGGCGCCTCAGGCCATGCTTATTCTGGCGGTCTTTCTTATCGTGCTCTCGCTCATAGCCGCGATCCTGCCTGCAAGACGGGCTGCCAGGCAGAATGTGGTGGATGCCCTGGGGCATGTGTAATGTATTGCGGATTTTGGGTTGACGGTTGAGAGAAATAGTGTTCAACGATCAATAGTCGATCTACAGGAGGATAGCGATGAGTTTCAGATTTCAGATTTCAGATTTCAGATTTACGGCCTTGTTCGTGATTTTATCTTCCCTGATTGTGTTTCATGTAAGACCGGTGCTCGCGGGATTGACGCCTCAAGAGATCCTTTCCAGGGCCGATAGGGCCAGAGGAAATATGGAAGGCGTGGAATGGGAGATAGAGATAGAATCAGTTGAGAGCGGTCGCACACAGAAAAGGACCCTCAGGGTTACAGCACGCGAGTATAACAGCCTTGCGGAATTCCTCTCTCCTCCCAAGGTGAAGGGCCAAAAATTATTGATGATTGACAGGAATATGTGGTTCATAAAACCGGGGCTGAGGAAGCCGGTGCCTATCTCCCCCAGGCAGAAACTGATGGGCGGAGCCTCAAACGGGGACATCGCCTCCACCAACTATGCCGGAGACTATGAGCCAACCTCGGTATCAGACGATACGGTGAACGGAGAACCCTGTTTCCTTTTAGACCTGAAGGCTGTCAACAAAAAGGCTACCTATGACAGGATTAGGTACTGGATTTCCAAGGAGCGATTGGTCGGCCTTAAATCCGAGTTTTTCACGGTATCCGGCAAGAAATTCAAATGGGCGGCCTTTGAATATGAAAACAGGATCATGGCTGAGGGCAAACCCATTGCCTTTGTTTCCAAGATGGTTATCACGGACGCCGTGATAAAAGGCGATGTTACCACCATGACCTACGAAAAGGTAACACCCAAGAAGATACCCGATTCGGCCTTTAACCTGAACCTGTTGGTGAGATGAGGTGAGCCGGAGATCGCACATCCTCCCTCTTCGAGCAAGCGGGCCTCTGTCCTCGCGCCTTATATCCGTTCTTGTGGCCTGCCTTTTCTTGTGGCCTGCCTTTTCCATGGCCTCGGAACCGAGCCTTGAGCGCGAGGAGAAGGATACCATGAGATTATCCGGCCTGTGGGGCGAGCTGTCCGAGGGTTTTGCATGCAGCCTGAGAGTGCTGAGCTTTGGCGCCTACCAGGATGTGGCGGATTCTTCTCAGAACCCGGATAACGCATTTTTTCAGATCCCGCGCTATGGAGCGGATCTGGAGCTACGGCCGGATGCGCGACTGAATTTCAGGGGACTGGAGGTGAGCGTAAAACCCAGAGGGAACCTTGCATGGATGGCATGGGAGGATGGGGCTCGAGCAGGGGATGAGGAGTGGGATGATGACTGGTTCATCAATGAATGGCTTGCCAGGATACGGGTAACCCAAAGCCTGTTTGTTTCATACGGGAGGGAAAACCTTCAATGGGGCCCTTCGTATCTTTTTTCCCCTTCCAATCCTTTCTTCATGGACAACGGCCGGAGCAACCCCAAACGAGAAGTGCCGGGGATGGATTTTGCCCGGCTTGTCTGGCTCCCAGGAGCGGCGTGGACTCTATCCCTTATCGCCAACCTGGATGAAGGACGACAGGGGTTCTTCGGACCCATTGAATTTGAAAGGAGCTATGCCCTGAAACTCGATTACGCGGGACAGGAGGGATATGCGGGGCTGATCCTTTCGCACAAGGAAGGGGACAGGAGCAGAATGGGGGCCTTTGCGGGCCTGACTGCCACGGACGCCCTTCTCTTGTATGGTGAGGGCAGGCTATCCAGGGGCACAAGCGCCCTCTATCCTCAAGAGGCAGATAATCCTTTCGGGGCTTCAATAGAGGCGGTGAAAGATGAGAGCAACTCCCTCTATGAAACCGTAGTGGTGGGAGGATCCTATACCCTTGAAGCCGGGCCTACCATCACTGCGGAATACCTGTATAATGGCCCGGGGTATAGCGATGATCACGCGAACGCCTTTTACCGGCTGAGAAAAAAGGCCTCGGATTCCTATAATCTTCAAGGCCCCATCCAGGCCCTGTCCAGATTGATCCTGAGTCGGACAGCAGATCCCGGGCTGAGATTCCTGAGACGTAACTATGTTATGGTACAATACGTGCAGAACGACATCAAGGATGTATGCAGCCTGACGTTCCGCTGGGTTCGCAATATGGATGACGGCTCCGGGCAATTCATAGCCATTGCGGAGTACTATCTGGGAAACCACATCCAGATCTTCTCCATTGGAGGAGTCAACCCCGGGACCAGCGATTCAGAGTTCGGGACCATTCTGGGTCGTCATTGCATGATCGGAGCGGAGTACACGTTCTAGAAATCGTATCTCGCTTCCTTGATGCATGAATCAGGATTTGAGTTCGGCGCAATAAAAGGATAGAATAAAAACGTCATGAAAGATGGATTGGTCACGATAAATCGAAGGCTGGTTTTCAAAGCCCTTTCCTATACCGTGCTGTTTGACACCTTCATAGCCCTCGTCTTAACGGGCATCAAGTTCGGGGGCGGATTTGTCGACAATTTCATCGTGTCCCAGTGTATCGGCATCTCCATATGTTCGTTGTTCTTGGCCGGGCACTATCTTGTTAGGCCCACGAGCCGGCTGTTTCATATGATCTTGGTTATGATAGCTATTATCCTGGGAACGGTCGTTGGTGGGGCATTAGGATCTATAGCGGCAGGCCTTTCGATCTCCCTGTTTGAACAAAGCTTTATCCCGGTGATGATCCTCGGGATCGCGTTCGGGTTAATGGTCAGTTATTTCTTTTCGTCCAGGGAGAGGATCTCTCGATCTGAAGCCCTGATCCAGGAGGAACGGATAAAGAGGCTGGCCAACGAGAAAGAGATGGCCGAAACGAGCTTGAAGCTTCTTCAGGCCCAGATTGAGCCCCACTTTCTGTTCAACACCCTCTCCAATATCCTGAGCCTGCTGGACGCCGATCTGGAAAGAGGCAAATCCATGCTTACGGATTTCATCCATTACCTCCGGACGGCCCTTCCAATGACAAGGGGGGAAGCGACTACCGTAGGACAGGAAATGGAGCGGATACAGGCCTACCTCAGCATCTTCAAGGTACGGATGGGAGATAGACTGCGCTACAGAATCGATATCCCGGAAGGCATGAAAGATCTCCCCTTCCCTCCCATGCTGGTTCAACCGCTGGTGGAAAATGCCATCAGGCACGGGCTGGAACCCAAAATAGGGGGCGGAGAGCTAGTCATACGCGGGCACGACAGGCAAGACTTCATACACCTGGAGGTTTCCGATACGGGCTTGGGGCTCAATGAACACGGCAGTTCAGGAATCGGCCTTTCCAATGTCAGAGAACGTCTCCAATCCTTATATGGCAATAAGGGACGATTAATCCTGGAGGAAAACAGGCCTTCCGGCCTGAAGGCCACTATTGAGGTGCCCCATGACACAGGCTAAGGCGATCATCGCCGATGATGAACAACAGTTAAGGATCCATCTCAAATCGCAGCTTTCGGATATCTGGCCCGAGCTTATGATATGTGGCGAGGCTGAAAACGGCAAAGAGGCCCTGGAATTGATAGCGGAATATGGCCCTGATGTGGCCTTTCTTGACATCAAGATGCCCGGGCTTTCCGGGATGGAAGTGGCAAGGAGGATCGCAAAAACATGCCGGGTGGTGTTTATTACCGCTTATGATAAGTATGCGGTTGAGGCCTTCGATCATGAAGCCATAGACTACCTTCTGAAACCGGTCACTCTTGAGAGGCTGAACAAGGCGGTCAAACGGCTCCAGAAAGAGATTGCCGCTTCATCCAAACCCCCATCGGATCTATCTGAGATCGTGGAGCGGGCATTAGCCGGTTTATATAAGAAAGGAACATCCGGTTATTTACGATGGATCAGGGCCCAGCATGGAGATGGTGTCCGGCTTATCCCGGTGGATGATGTATACTACTTTCAAGCCAGCGACAAATACACGCTAGTATTGACGAAACAAGAAGAGTTGCTTATCAAGAAGGCCATTAAGGAGCTTGATGATGAACTGGATCCCGGCCAGTTCTGGCGCATTCACCGGGGCACCATCGTGAATGCCCATTGCATCGCCAAAGTAAGCCATTCGTTGACCGGACGCGGCGTCGTAAGACTAAAAGATCGGCCGGAATTGCTTACCGTCAGCCGGCGCTATATTCATGTTTTTAAACAGATGTAAGCCGCTTGGCGGATAAAGACCTTGAAGAGATAAAATATGTGGCTATTTTATTCTGCGGCGATCAATCAATCAAACCTTAAAATGACTGACCAGAAACGGGGCTATCGCGTAAGCTGCTGATTCCTCAACCCTTTGTCCTCTACAGGGTTCAGCAGGAGCAAAAGCACCAAGCCAAGAACACCCATCACGGTACAGAGCCAGAACGCCGGATTATAGTGGGCGGTGACATCAAAAACATGTCCCGCAAGAATCGGGCCTAGAGAGCCGCCGACAGTTCCGCAGAATGCAATGATGCCGAACAGCACACCATGGGCCCGTATCCCGAAAAACTCGGCAACGATGGGCGAAATAGTGGTGAAGAATCCGCCGTGGGCAGTGCCGTAAATCACGGCAAAAAGGTAGAGCGTCCACAATTGGTTGGCTGTTTGCAGCCACAGAAGCCCTCCTATCAGCAGTATGCAGCAGATAACCATTGCCCTTTTGCTGCCGATTCGGTCAATGGCAATTCCGGTGATAAACCGGCCCACCATGCTCACGCCGCCGATCGTAGCGAGAACACTTGCAGCCCTGGTTGCTGAGATCCGTATATCCTGGGCATGGGGGACAATATGCACCATGATTGTCATGAGGCAGTAATAGAGGGAC
>CAYMFC010000106.1:0-5920 GCA_964389665.1 uncultured Desulfobacteraceae bacterium
CGGGGCTTTTCAATGTGGGAGATATGGTTGAGATTGCCGGCCAATCGGGAATTGTGCGAAGCTTTGGAGTGCGCTTCGCGGTAATTGAGAATTCACTTGGGGCAAGAGTGTATATCCCCAATCGAACTATCTCTAATGTCGTGGCCTATCCTCGGGGTTATGTGCAGGCCATTGTCGATATCATGCTTACAAGCGATCTACAGGCCACCAATAAGGTTAAGGAAACCGTCACCCCCATCATATCATCCCTTTTTGAGCAACTCCCGGGAACCCTGCTCGCTGCGCCGTCTATTAAAGGACGAGTTAAAACCAATGCGGGAAAGGAGTACCTCCGTATTGAGTTCCACATATGGCCTGGGCGCGGATCCCATCTCGAGACCGCCTTCAAGCAGGAGTTGTTGTTTGCGCTAAAGGCACTTGATCCAAAATACCAAGACTGGATGGTAAGCATCAACTATGAGGCTGAGAAAAAATCCGCGTCTTTGCAAGATGAGTAATACGAGTAGGAGGGGAAGGGCGATTCCTTCATGAACAATGCCTGGATGTGCCGCCTTATGTGCCTGAGCTTCAACGCAATTCGCTTATTCATTCGTTGATAGTGCTATCAATCATTTATCCTTAAAGAAATTATCTCACCTTCCTCGGACTCGCTTAAAGAACTTCAGCACCTCAAATACTCCCAGGTACAAGACCGCTGCACCGAGGACAAACAGCCAGTCAGTTATGGTAATGGGGCCGAAGCTCAGAAAATCGCTGATGTAGGGCCCGTAGATCGCAAACAACACCAACCCGATAGACATTACAATAGAGGCAAGCAAGATCCTGTTTGAAAAAAAATCGCGATTGAAAAGAGAGATTCTTTCAGACCTCCTCTGGAGGATATTGAAGAATTGGCAGAACACAATGGTCGCGTAACTCAAGACAGTGGCCTTGAAATAATGCATGGTATCTACGCTGTCTACCGTCAGGGTTATTCCTTCCCGGCTCATAAATAAGAAAAAATTCAGGAACGCCAATCCTCCTATCAGGATTCCCAAGAGCGTAATCTCCGTGCCTCCCCATATACCCAGCACATGTTCCTCGGGTTTCCTGGGTTGCCTGGTCATCACATCTTTGTCGGGAGGGTCGAAGGTGAGCATGGTGAGCGGGCCGATCTCCCCCAACAAATCGACGGCCAATATCTGGCCCGCCAGTATGGGTATGGGATAATTCCACAAGGCGGCCGCCAGCAGGCCCAGCAATACTAATGCCAGTTCCCCTACGTTGGTGGTCAGAGAAGCGAATATCGTTTTCTTGAGGTTATTGTAGATCGTTCTTCCGCCTCGTATGGCGTGAACCAGGGTGGAAAAGTTGTCATCCAGCAACACGAGTCTCGACGCTTCTTTGGCCACGTCATTTCCCCTCTGCCCCATGGCAACGCCGATATGCGCCCTCCTGAGGGCAGGCGCGTCGTTCACCCCGTCTCCGGTAACCGCCACTATCTCGCCCTGCTCCTCCAAAACCTTCACGATCTGAAGCTTGTCCTCGGGGTCAACGCGAGCGAATATGATAGACTGATTTTCTTTCAAGAGCTTTTTCAGCTTTTTTAGGCCCATATCCTTGAGTTGTGTTCCCGTAATCACCGGCGTGGCCTCTCCGGGCTCAGGCAGGCCGATCGCTCTGCCCACGGCCTGAGCGGTTTCCGGATGGTCTCCCGTGAGGATGAAAACCCGTATGTGGGCCTTCCGGGCATCTGAGATTGCCTCCTTAACTCCCTCCTTCGGTGGATCTATCATCGCCATCAGGCCCAAAAAGGTGACGCCCTTCTCCACCTCTTCCCTTATGTACTCATCTTTCTTGGAATCCAGCGATCGATGTGCAATCGCCAGAACGCGCATGCCGTTTTTGGAGTAGTCCTCGTTTATCGCCCTGATCTTTTCCTTATCTTTCGCGGTTATGGCGGCATGTTTTCCATCTTTGTAAATATGAGTGCTGATGGAAAGCACGCTGTTCGTGGAACCCTTCACGGCAAGCCTCTTCTCATTTCCGAACTGTCTCACCGAGCTCATCCTCATAAGCTCGGAATCGAATGAGAACTCCTGGATCTCAGGGTTCTCCTCGTCTTCCTTGGGAGAACGGGTGCCCAGCTTCGTTGACAGCGTTATCAGAGCCGCCTCAGTAGGATCGCCTATGGGATACCAGGAGGCGTGTTCCTCGTCCGGTTCGTGTATTTCCGCGTTTGACGACATGGTCGCCGCGTCCATGATAACTTCTATCGCCTCAATGTGCTTCTCGCTCAGGCGGTTTTTCTTCTCATCCAGAACATCCCCTTTGGGTTCATAACCGATTCCGGTGACCTTATATTTTTTCCCATTGAACCAAAGCGATTGGACAGTCATCTCGTTTTTGGTCAAGGTTCCGGTTTTGTCGGTGCAGATCACGGTTGTCGAGCCCAGCGTTTCTACGGAGGGCAAATCCTTCACCACCGCGTTTCTATCGGCCAACATATTGCTGCCCGTGGTAAGGGCAACCGTCACCTGGGCCGGTAGAGCCTGCGGCACCATGGCCATGGCAACGCCGAGTGCGTATACCAGGCTCATGTACAGGGAGAATTCCTGGGCTATCCCCAAGGTAAAAAGCCCGACACTGATGACGCCCACCATGACGGACAGCTGGTTCGCCAGGCGCCGCAGCTCTTTCTGGAGCGGGGTCTGGGTTTCGCCTGCTTCTTCGGTCATGCCCGCGATCTTCCCTGTCTCCGTATCCATACCGGTAGCCACAACCACCCCGGTGGCGCTACCGGTGGCCACTGTCGTGCCTGCGTATGCCATGTTATCCCTGTCAGCCAGGGGACTTTCTTCCTTTATCGCGTCACGCTGCTTGTCCTGGGGCACCGACTCTCCGGTCAGGGCGAAATCGTTGGTCTTGAGGCCGCTCACCGTAATGAGCCGCAGATCCGCAGGCAGCTTATCGCCTGCCTCTATGAACACAATGTCACCGGGAACCAGGTTTTCCTGAGAGATCTCCGCCAACTCTCCATCCCTCATGGCCTTGGCCGGAGACCTGATCAGGCTCTTCAGCTTATCAATGATCTTTCCCGCTTTACGCTCATGAAGAAACCCTATCACCGCATTGACGAGCACAATGATAAATATGATCGAACCGTCTCTATAGTTGCCAATGAAGTAGGATATCAATCCCCCGAGAATCAGTATCAGGATGAGAAGCTCTTTGAATTGCGATAAAAACAGCAGCCATAGCGGGACCCTTATCTTCGCCCTCAGTTCGTTCTTGCCGTATTTCTTCAGCCGTTTTTCCACTTCAGCACGAGACAGGCCCTTCTCGGTGGTGTCCAGATCCTCCAGCACTTCATCCGGGCCCATCTGGTAGTACTTTTTCTGGGGCATGTTGGCCTCCTCCTCTCTGATCTAATCATCGGCAGATCCCCGTCGTTGGCGGGAGACTCCCGGAGTTTGGCATTCAGTGAATAGAAAAAACTTCCCCTCCTGAACCGCTTAGAGCTCATAATGAAGGAGCCTTTCTGTAAATTACACCAAAAATTTACGCCATACCACATGAGTTTTCAAGTGCCGTTTAGTCGGGGTTCTGAATATCGGAAGTTTTCATTGAATGCATCAATATCTTCTCCCTTGACAAGCCCGCAAGTATGATTACTTTTCTAGAACACAAGATACGGTGTTCGAGCTGTTATTGTGCCACTCTGTTGGACTGTGTCTTTTCCTCGATGTGCGTGTGTTCACATCGGTAGCGAAGGAGGTGATTGGATATGCGCTTGAGGATGGAAAGAGGCACCAAATCGATCCTGCAATATCAGCTGCCCATCGAAACCATTCTCACGCGTCTTATGCACGGTTCTTCCTTACTCAAGCCCGATGGAGCGAGAAAAACCATTCGGGTACTAGCCTATCACGTATCCTCACCTTCATTCATGCTGCCTTTTCAGGTCAAACACATGACGATGTTCCGCAGGGAAGCCCGGCTCCGACCTAACGTGTACACACGCGTGGGGTGAGCACATCCAGGCCAGCTCGAGCAGCAAGAACAGAAACACCTAACCATAAGAAAGGAGGTACAAGCGATGATTATACGAAGGATTGGCGGATGGCCCACATGGGAGTGGAGGAGCCCCTATGGGGAGCTCGAGAGGATGCGCAAGGAGATGGACAGGCGCTCCGAGGCCTTGACCGGACCCTTGTTCAGGGAACCTCTGGCCGGGGTGTTTCCTCTCATGAACGTGACCGAAGATGGGGACAACTACTACGCGCGCGCCGAACTTCCGGGAATCAAGGCCGATGAGCTGAACATCTCTCTCACAGGTAACAGCCTCACGGTTGCCGGGGAGCGAACCATACCGGCTGAGAACGAGACAGCAAGCTACCACAGGCGTGAACGCGAGCCTGGGAAGTTCAGCCGGGTTGTCGGTCTCCCCTCCCCGGTAGACACCTCCAAGGTTGAAGCCCGCTGCGTTGACGGGGTCCTGACCGTGGTGATCCCCAAGGCAGAGGCAGCCAAACCAAAGCAGATTGCTGTCAAAACCTCATGAGAACACGAATCCCATTGAAAGGAGGCAGAGAAACATGGCTGAGAAGGAAAAAAAAGAGCTGAAGGTAAAGGAGAAGGCAGAGGTGAGCATCCCTGCCGAACAGACAAGGCCGGGGCCTATCTTTACCCCGGCAATGGATATCTTTGAGACAGATGAGCAGATCACCGTGCTCTCTGATATGCCGGGGGTGAAGGCACAGGATCTCGCCATTGACCTTCGGGAAAATACCCTCACCCTTTCAGGCAATGTGGAATCGCCGGAGGGGGAACTGGAGCAGGAACTCTTGCGGGAGTATCGCACCGGGAACTACTACCGGCAGTTTACCCTCTCCGATGCGATTGACCAATCCAAGATCGAGGCTACGCTCAAAGACGGGGTCCTGCGGTTGCGGCTCCCGAAGGTTGAGGCGGCAGCGCCCCGTACCATCCCTGTCAAAACCGGGTAGGGGCTGTTTGGCACGGTTAGCTCAGCGCAGCCCAAAGGACAATGCGAAGCAAGGGAGTGCGCCGCATCTCTGAGATCCATTGAGATGCGGCGCACTCCCCGCCATAAGGGAACTACACGATGCCGGAGGACTACTATATCGTTTTGGGCCTCAGCAGAGGCGCTGATATCGAGAAGATCAAAAAGGCCTACCGGAGAGTGGCCAAGCAACACCATCCAGACATCGCCCGCTCAAAGGAAAGCGCGGAGAAGTTCAGGGAGATTCGGGAGGCCTATGAGACCTTGGGCGACGAGGAAAGACGCAGGAGATACGACCAGGAGCTCGCCCAGAGAGGATCGGAGATACGGATCTCACGGGTTCCCGATATCATTGAACAAAGGAGACAACCCCTCCAAGACTGGGAGAGGTTTTTATCCCGTGCCGATGAGTTCTTCGAGGGATTTGTCCCAGGTTTCTTTGAAATCGACAAAGGGAGGATCAGGGACAAGGATCTCTACTTCGAGGCGATCCTCTCACCACGGGAGGCAGCTGAGGGAGGCCTCTTTCCGATTACCGTTCCCGTGATCGAGCCCTGCCCACGGTGCGGGCGAACGGGATTCTGGGAGGACTTCTTCTGCCCTGTGTGCTCCGGCTATGGCAGGGTGCAGTCCGAGCGAGAGTTCTCCCTGAGCATACCGCCCCACGTCAGGCATGGAACGGAGATACGGCTGTCCATGGAAGATATCGGGATAAAAGATACATATTTACACGTGAGGGTGCTCATTGATCCGCACCTCGAAGAGGAGGAATGGTAACAGCGTGCAAGAGGTGATCGGACCTCACAGGAAATCACATGATTGGGCCTTTAGGCCTCAGCGGTTTTTATAGCCAGCCGTTCTTGTGTTGCGAGAGAGTAACTCTTGTGCGGAATGTCGGCAAATGATCACCTTTGA
>CAYMFC010000107.1:0-5804 GCA_964389665.1 uncultured Desulfobacteraceae bacterium
GGGCAGTGGCATTGGGCGCAGGCGAGATCACCCTCAACTCCATTGATGCCGACGGCGTACAATTGGGCTACGAGATGGGCTTGACCCGCCTCATATCCTCTCGCGTTCCTGTTCCGGTAATCGCATCGGGCGGCGCCGGCACCATCGATCATATCTTTGAGGTGCTCACAGAGGGCAGGGCTGATGCGGCCCTTGTCGCCTCTGTGGTCCACTACGGGATCTATACCATCGAACACATAAAGAAAGAGTTGCACGCACGGGGCGTCAAGGTGCGGATAACCTGGTAGCGCGATGAAGGCCTTATTAGTCCTGGAAGACGGGAAAACATTTCACGGAACTACCTTTTTGGGTGGGGGAGAGACATCCGGTGAGATTGTCTTCAATACCGGCATGACCGGGTACCAGGAGATCCTGACCGATCCATCCTACAAGGGCCAGATCGTGACCATGACCTATCCCCTGATCGGCAACTACGGCATAAACTCCGAAGACATCGAATCGAGCAGGATTCAGGTTGAGGGACTGGTGGTGAAGGAATACGAGCCCTTTCCGAGCAACTGGCGGTCCCGGAAGACCCTGGCCGAGTATCTCGCTCAAGAGGGAAAAATCGGGATTGAAGGCATAGACACCAGGGCCTTAACAAGACACATCAGGCTTTCAGGGGCTATGAAGGGGGTTGTCTCGACCAAAGACCTTGATCCCCGGTCCTTGGCGGAAAAGGCACGGGCATCTCAGGGCCTTGTCGGCCGGGATCTCGTCAAGGAGGTTACCTGTAAGGCGCCCTATACGTGGCCGTGCGGGGAACAGGCTCGCTTCAGGGTCGTTGCCCTCGATTGCGGCATGAAATTCCATATAGCGCGAAGTTTGGCCCGAAGAGGATGCGATGTGACGGTTGTGCCGGCCCGTTCAACTCCTGAACAAATCAGGTCCATGAACCCCGACGGAATCCTTCTCTCCAACGGCCCCGGAGACCCTGAACCGATTACCTATGCCGTTCATACCGTCCGAAACCTGCTCAAAGACTTTCCCATATTCGGCATCTGTCTGGGCCATCAGATCCTGGGTCTCGCCTTCGGCGCAAAGACCTTTAAGCTGAAGTTCGGCCATAGGGGAGCAAACCATCCGGTCAAGAACCTCCTGACAGGCAGGGTAGAGATTACCACGCAGAACCACGGTTTCTGTGTGGATAGAGAATCGATCAAAGATCCGGAAATCGAGATCACCCATATCAACCTGAATGACCAGACCCTTGAGGGCATGAGGCACCGGTCCTTGCCCGTTTTTTCGGTCCAGTACCATCCCGAGGCATCGCCTGGTCCCCACGACTCAGATTATCTGTTTGATGAATTTATTAAGTTGATGAAAAAATGAAACGCACTGTCATTGACGGAATAAAAGTCACAGCTGAAATACATTAACCGCTGACCCACACAGACGGATACAGACATTTTCCGCTGGCGGAACTATTAGTCTACGGTTGAAATAAAAATATCATGCCAAGAAGGAATGACATAGCAAAGATCATGATCATCGGCTCCGGACCTATCATCATCGGCCAGGCCTGCGAGTTCGACTACTCGGGCACGCAGGCGTGCAAGGCGCTCAAAGAGGAAGGCTTTGAGGTTGTTTTGGTGAACAGCAACCCCGCCACCATCATGACCGATCCCGAGATGGCGGATCATACCTACATCGAACCGATTACACCTGAGATAGTTACTGCCGTTATCGATAGGGAAAGGCCCCAAGCCCTTCTCCCCACCCTCGGGGGGCAGACCGGATTGAATACCGCCTTCCAGGCAGCCGAGATGGGTATCCTCGAGAAGTACCACGTGGAGATGATCGGGGCCTCAAAGGAGGCGATACAAAAGGCCGAGGATCGAGATCTGTTTCGGGAGGCCATGAAAAAGATCGGGCTGAGGGTGCCGAGAAGCGGCATCGCCCATGATATGGCTGGAGCTATGGCAATCGCCGATCAGATCGGCTACCCGATCATCGTGAGGCCGAGCTTTACCCTTGGCGGAACAGGCGGCGGTATAGCCTTCAACCGAGAGTGCCTGGAGGAATTAGCCGCCCGGGGACTGGACGCCAGCCTGATCAACGAGATCATGCTGGAGGAATCGGTCATCGGGTGGAAGGAGTTTGAGCTCGAGGTGATGCGGGACAGAAACGACAACGTGGTTATCATCTGCTCCATAGAAAACCTCGACCCCATGGGTATCCATACCGGCGACAGCATTACCGTAGTCCCTGCCCAGACCCTGAGCGACAAGGAATATCAGCGGATGCGGGATGCCTCGATAGAGGTGATACGGGAAATCGGCGTGGAGACGGGCGGCTCCAACATCCAGTTTGCCATAAACCCAGCCAACGGTGATATGGTGGTCATCGAGATGAACCCCAGGGTCTCGCGAAGCTCTGCGCTTGCCTCAAAGGCAACCGGGTTTCCCATCGCCAAGATCGCCGCAAAATTGGCCGTGGGATACACCCTGGATGAGCTCCCCAACGACATCACCGGGGAAACCCTCGCCTCCTTTGAGCCTACAATCGACTACTGCGTGGTCAAGATCCCGCGGTGGACCTTTGAGAAATTTCCCGATACCCAGGACTACCTCACCACGAGCATGAAATCCGTGGGAGAGGTCATGGCCATAGGAAGGACATTCAAGGAAGCGCTCCAGAAGGGACTGCGGTCCCTCGAGATCGGATGTTTTGGTCTTGGCGCCGACGGCAAGCATCTGTCGAAGGTGGATAGAAGCCCCCTTTCTCTCGATGAGCTCAAGGGCAAGCTCGCCAACCCAAACTCGGAACGTCTTTTCTTTATTCGGCACGCCCTTAATGCCGGCATGGATATCGAAACCATTCGCAGGCTTACCGGAATCGACCCTTGGTTTCTCCGCCAGATAGAGCAGATCACGCGCCTTGAGCAGGAGATTAAAATTGCCGGGCACCCCCTGTCCCCCGAGCTTATCAAAAAGGGCAAGGCCTTTGGGTTTTCGGACCTTCACCTGGCCCACCTCCTCGAGAGGAATGAGGATGAAATCCGCGCCTTACGCAAGGGCCTCGGGATCGTTCCCGTGTATAAGCTGGTCGACACCTGTGCAGCCGAGTTTGAGGCCCGGACCCCCTACTATTACTCCACCTACGAACAGGAAAGCGAGGCGCGGGTCTCTCAAAGAAGAAAGGTCATGATCCTCGGGGGTGGGCCCAACCGGATCGGCCAGGGGATCGAGTTCGACTACTGCTGCGTCCAGGCGTCATTCGCGCTCAAGGAAGAAGGCATTGAGAGCATCATGGTGAACAGCAACCCGGAAACCGTGTCAACCGATTACGATACCTCCGATACCCTCTACTTCGAACCCCTCACCAAAGAGGATATTCTCAATATCGTAGAGGTGGAACGGCCCGAGGGGGTGATCATCCAATTCGGAGGACAAACCCCGCTCAATCTTTCATCCTCCCTTGCCCAAGCCGGGGTGCCGATCCTGGGGACCTCTCCTGAGAGCATAGCCCTGGCAGAAAACCGCGAGTTCTTCACAAGGTTTTGTAAGAAACTGCGCCTGCGTCAACCGGACAATGGCATAGCAATGGGCAAGGATGAGGCGCTCAACATAGCGGAGCGCATCGGTTACCCGGTGATCGTGAGGCCCTCCTATGTGCTTGGGGGAAGGGCCATGAAGATCGTCTATGACGGGCGGTCCCTTGAGGAATTTATGGCAAAGGCCCTGCTTGTCTCTCCTGAGCACCCGATCCTCATCGATAAATTCCTCGAGGACGCCGTTGAGATCGACGTGGATGCCGTCTCCGACGGCAGCACTACCGTTATCGGCGGGATCATGGAGCATATCGAAGAGGCGGGTATCCATTCAGGTGACAGCGCCTGCGTTCTCCCGCCCCAGAGCCTGTCGCCTGATGCTCTCGAGCAGATCAAGCGGAGCGCTCAACGGATCGCCGGGGAACTCAAGGTGGCGGGCCTGCTCAACATCCAGTTTGCCATCAAGGATTCCGTCCTCTACGTGCTCGAAGTGAATCCGAGGGCCTCACGAACCGTTCCCTTTGTGAGCAAGGCAACGGGGGTGCCGCTCGCAAAGCTCGCCGCCAAGGTCATGCTCGGAACAAGCCTGAAGGAACTGGGCTTGACCCATGAGCCTGAGCCCGGCCACGTTTCGGTTAAGGAGTCGGTGTTCCCCTTTGACCGGTTCCCGGGGACAGACATCATCCTGGGGCCTGAGATGAGGTCTACCGGTGAGGTGATGGGGATCGATAAGGACTTCGGCAGGGCATTCGCGAAGTCGCAGCTTGGTGCCGGGCAATTGCTGCCGACCAAGGGAACGGTATTTGTCAGCGTAAAGGATGCGGACAAGCCCAAGATCTATCCCTCGGTACGGAGGCTCTATGGGATGGGTTTCAGCATCATGGCCACCCACGGCACCTCACAGTACCTCCATGGCCTCGGCATCCCGAACCGGCCTGCAAAGAAGATCGCACACGGACGGCCCCATGTCATCGACCATATCAAAAACGGCGAAATACAGCTGGTGATCAACACGCCCTCCGGCGTGGAGAGCGCGGGCGGCTCCCACCACATCAGGCGTGCCGTAATCCAGCACGGGATCCCCTATGCCACAACCGTAGCGGGCGCGGCAGCCATGACATCAGGCATTGAGGCACTTATAAAGGGAGACCTTTCAGTCATGCCCCTCCAGAGCTACCACGAAAAACTGGGCCGATCTCCGTCCCCGGCTCTAATGGCTCATGAACTGAGCGCTGGGGGGTGTGCACCATGAGATTGGATCTTGGACCAAGAGAGTCCTGCGGGGTATTCGGGGTATTCGGCCACGAGGATGCCGCCAGGCTGACCTACTTCGGGCTCTACGCCTTACAGCACAGGGGCCAGGAGAGCGCGGGCATCGTGAGCTCAACCGGGAAATCGATCTTCGAGCACAAGGGCATGGGGCTTGTATCCGATGTATTCAATGAACGTGCCTTAACCGGGCTTGAGGGTCACATAGCTGTTGGGCATGTGCGATACTCCACAACCGGCTCCTCCAGTGCAGAGAACGCACAGCCCTTTGTCGCATCCCATGGGGGCACAACCCTGGCGATCGCCCACAACGGGAACCTCACCAACGCAAAGACACTCAGGATTGCGCTTGAAAAAAGGGGTTCCATCTTTCAGACTACCACGGATAGCGAGATTATCGTTCACCTGCTGGCCCAGAATATCCTCCTGGGAATCGAGGAGGCGCTGGTAAAGACGCTTTTCACCATACAAGGGGCCTATTCCTGTGTGCTGATGACCAAAGAAAGGCTCATCGCCTTCCGGGATCCCCATGGGTTCAGGCCCCTCTGCCTGGGGCTGCTCGATGAAGGATATGTCGTGGCCTCTGAGACCTGCGCCTTTGACCTGATAGGAGCACGCTATATCAGGGATATTGACCCTGGGGAGATACTCATTATCTCAGAAGACGGTCTGAAATCGATACGGTCCTTTCCGGAACAGCGGAGAAGCTTTTGCATCTTTGAGTACATCTACTTTGCCAGGCCGGACAGCACCATCTTCGGGCAGAACGTGTATGCGGTGCGAAAGCGGCTCGGAAAGAAACTGGCCCAGGAATACCCGATCAAGGCAGATTTTGCCATGCCCTTCCCTGACTCGGGAACCTACGCAGCCATCGGCTTCTGTCAGGAATCCGGCATGCCCCTTGAGATGGGTGTTATCAGGAACCACTATATCGGCAGGACCTTTATCGAGCCTACCCAGTCCATGCGGGATTTCGGGGTGAAGGTAAAGCTCAATCCCGTGA
>CAYMFC010000108.1:0-5747 GCA_964389665.1 uncultured Desulfobacteraceae bacterium
TCCCTCCTATAAAGTATCGTAACGGTCGCTCCCATTCTCCTGCACGTTCTGGCCACATCGATAGCCACGTTACCGCCGCCGATCACCGCAACGGCTTTCCCAACGGGTGGGGCATCGCCCAGCTCTACCCGGCGCAGGAACTCCGCTCCCCCGTATACCCCATCCAATTCCTCCCCTGGGATACCTATGGCCTGGCTTCTTTGTGCGCCAATCCCCATGAAGACCGCATCGAAGTCTTGCCTTAGGTCCTCCATCGAGACATCCTTCCCCACCCTCACGCCGGTCCTTACCTCCACGCCGGTTGAGATGATGGCGTCGATCTCGCCGTCGAGGATCTCACGGGGAAGCCGATAGGCGGGGATCCCGTACCTGAGCATCCCGCCGAGTTTTGGCAATTCCTCGAATATGGTGGGCCTGTATCCCATGAGCCTGAGATAGTAGGCCGCAGCTAGGCCACTGGGGCCGCCCCCCACAACGGCAATCCTCTCCTCCTTGTCCCTGCCCCCCTGAAAGGCTACCGAAATACCCTTAGCTCGAGCCATATCAGCGGCGAACCGCTTTATCTTCGGGATATTGATTGGCTCATCCGTCTGAGCCCTCACGCACACATCCATGCAGGGATGGTGGCACACCCTGCCAAGTACGCCGGGCATGGGATTTGTCTGTCGTATCAACCGGATGGCCTCCTCGAATCGCTCCTCTGCCACTAAGGATATATAGCCCGGCACCTCCTGGCCCAGGGGACATGCATTGATGCACGGTGTCTTCACCAGCGCAGGGCATACGCCTGCCCTGCAGCGGTGCTCCAGGATATGATCCTCGTACTCCTCTCGAAAGTACCGCAGCGTCGAGAGAACCGGATTCGGAGCGGTCTGCCCCAACCCGCACAGTGCTGAGTCCTTCACCATCACGGCAAGCTCCTCCAGGGTGGCGATATCCTCAAGCTCACCCCGCCCTTCGGTAATCTTGGTGAGTAGCTCCAGCATCCTCTTGGTCCCCTCCCTGCATGGGGTGCACTTCCCGCAGGACTCCTCCTGGCAGAATTCCATGAAAAACCGGGCGATATCCACCATGCAGTTGTCCTCGTCCATGACCACCATGCCGCCGGAACCCATAATGGCCCCTGTACTGGTAATGGCCTCGTAATCGGTAACGGTGTCCAGTATTTCCGTTGGGATGCATCCCCCTGATGGACCGCCCAGTTGCACCGCCTTGAACCGTCTATCCCCCGGGGTCCCGCCTCCGATGCCGTAAATGATATCCTTGAGAGGCATACCCATGGGCACCTCCACCAGCCCGCTGTTGTTTACCTTTCCCGAGAGCGCGAAGACCTTGGTCCCCTTGCTTCCCTCCGTGCCGATGGCGGCGTACCAGGCCCCGCCGCGCAGGATAATCTGTGCCACGTTTGCCAGGGTTTCCACGTTGTTCAGGATCGTCGGCTTCCCCCATAGCCCTGACTGGGCCGGAAAGGGCGGCCTTGGTCTCGGCATGCCCCGCTTGCCCTCGATCGAGGCCATGAGTGCTGTTTCCTCCCCACACACGAAGGCTCCAGCCCCCTGGTAGATCTCGAGGTCAAAGGCAAAGCCGCTTCCCAGGATATCAGTGCCCAGCAACCCGTAGTTCCTGGCCTGCTTGAGCGCCGCGTCAACCCTTTGTATCGCGAGCGGGTACTCAGCCCTGCAGTAAATATAGCCCTTGTGGGCATTGATCGCCCTCGCCGCGATGATCATGCCCTCTATCACGGCATGGGGATCGGCCTCGAGCACGCTTCTGTCCATGAATGCACCGGGATCACCCTCATCGGCGTTGCAGAGAACATACTTCACGTCGCTCACGCTCCTGGCGGCGAACTCCCACTTCAGTCCCGTCGGGAATCCAGCTCCCCCCCTGCCCCTCAAGCCCGAGGCCTTGATCTCGTTGATCGCCTCCTCGGACGACAGGTCGATCAGTGCTTTTGCGGCCCCTTGATAGGCATCCCTGGCAATGGCCTCATCGATTCGCTCAGGGTCAATAAGGGTCAGGTTCCTCAGGGTTACCATTTTCTGTTGGGCAAAATACGGGATATCCATCATTCGGGGTATCGGCCTTCCAGTGGCAAGGTCCCGGTAAAAAAGCCGCTCAACCGGCTTGTCCTCCATGAGGTGCTCCGATACGATCTCTCCCGCGTCATCGGGACTGAGATTCACGTAGTAAATCCCCTCCGGGTAGATCACCATTACCGGTGCCAGGGTGGCAAAGGCATCATTTCCCGTCTCAACCAAAGTGCACCGCTCGGAAAGACCGCGCCGTTCTATCTCCGTTCGAAGCGCATCCCGTACCAGCTCGCTCCTGCTCGCTCGGCAGGCGGTGCCTCCGCAAATCATGAGATGCTTTTCACCATCACGCGCGGCAGCCACCTTTCCTGAACGAATAGCAACGCGAGCCTGCCCATTGGCTCGCATCTCGTTTAACTGGTCCCTGGTGATTGACCCCATCCCGCTCTCCTCTACTGATATCTCTCGAGTATCTTCATGATGTTTCCCTTGCTCACCTGAGCGTAGGTATCGCCATCCACAACCATTGCAGGCGCCATGCCGCAGGCGCCCAGGCAGCGCACCGATTCAAGGGAAAACCGTACATCACTGGTCGTACCTCCCACCTCTACGTCTAACTCGTCACGCACATGGTCCAGGTTCGCCTTACCCCCCCTCACATAACACGCGGTTCCAAGGCACACCTTTATGGTGTGCCTGCCCTTTGGCGTCATGGTAAAGAAGGAGTAGAAGGTGACCACCCCATACACGGTGCTGCCGGGGAGCCTAAGTCCCTTGGAGATCCTCTCCTGTACCTCTGTCGGAAGGTAGCCACACACATTCTGGCACTCCTCGAGCACGGGTATGAGCGAACCAGGCTCTCCTCTGTGCTGCTCGATAATCGCATCGACTCTCTGCCACATCTCCTTCGTGATCTCAGACATACAACCGCTCCCTACGTATCTATTTGGTCTTTACTTATTTCACTATCCCTTCTATAGGTTAAGAATGTCTGTGAATTTCCTTGCGTGCGCACATATGAGACAATGACGAATACGAATTCTCAGCGTCTGGCACTGAATACTACTTCTCCTTCTCGATCTTCACCGCGCAGACCTTGAACTCAGGTATCTTGGCAACGGGATCAAGCGCCGCATTGGTCAATTTATTCGCGGCGGCCTTGGCAAAGTGAAAGGGGATAAACACGGTCCCCTCCACCGCTTTATCAGAAATCTGTGCCCTGGCCGCGATCTCTCCCCTTCGTGAGCTCACCCGCAGCACATCCCCCTGATTCAGCGTATAACGTCTCGCATCACCCGGGGCGATCTCAACGAAGCACTCCGGGGCCATATCGTTGAGGCCGTTCGACTTCATGGTCATGGTGCCGGTATGGAACTGATAGAGCACCCTACCCGTGGTGAGGAAGAGGGGATATTGCTCATCAGGCATCTCCGCGGGCGGAATGTAGTCTATCGGGTGAAACAGACCCATGCCCCTGGTGAATTTGTCCACATGGAGCCGAGGGGTTCCCCGGTGTTCCGCGCTCGTGCAGGGCCAGTAGATATCCTCCTCATCCAGTCGTCTGTAGGAAATTCCACCATACGAGGGGGTTACCGTTGCCATCTCCCTCATGATGGCCTCGCTGTCCTTGTAGTCCATGGGATACCCCATGCGAGATGATAGATTGCATATGATCTCCCAATCCCCACGTGCCCTGCCAGGGGGATTAACCGCCTTTCGAACCCTCTGCACCTTTCTCTCGGTATTGGTAAAGGTGCCGTCCTTCTCAGCAAATGAAACAGAGGGGAGCACCACGCTGGCGAGCTTGGCCGTATCGGAGAGAAAGATATCCTGGACGACCAGGAACTCCAATCCTTGAAAGGCCTTCTCTACGTGATTCAGGTCGGGATCGGACACGAGCGGGTTTTCCCCGATGATATAAAGCGCCTTGATCTCTCCTTTTCCCGCCCCCTCAACCATCTCTGTAATGGTGAGCCCGGGGGAGTCCGGAAGGCCCTTTACCTCCCACGCCTTCGCCATCCTCTCCCTCATAATAGGATCGCCCACCGGCTGGTAGCCGCTGAACACGTTGGGAAGGGCCCCGAGATCACATGCCCCCTGCACGTTATTCTGGCCACGCAAGGGGTTTATCCCTCCCCCGGGTATGCCAACATTGCCGCAGAGCATAGCCAGGTTCGCAAGGGATTTCACGTTATCGGTCCCTGTCCTGTGTTGGGTGATCCCCATCGCGAAAAAAATCGAGGCGGAGGCAGCCTGGGCATACATCCTCGCGGCCCTTATGAGGTCATCTGCCGGAATTCCGGTGATCTCATGGACATATTCCGGGGTATATCGCTCAAGGACCTTCTCGAGCTCCTCAAAGCCATCGGTCCTGGACTCAATATAGTTCCTGTCGTGGAGCCCTTCCCTGATGATCACATGCATCATGCCATTGACCCACGCCACATCGGTGCCCAGGTTCTGCCTGAGCCAAAGGGTCGAAAACCCTGTTAAGGGGATCTTCCGTGGGTCAACAACGATGAGTTTTGACCTGCCTGACTCCACAGCCCTCTTGATACTCGAGGAGATAACGGGATGTGCCTCGGTGGTGTTCGATCCGGTTACCAGGATGACCTCGGATTCCCCTATATCGCTTATTGGGTTGGTCATGGCGCCGCTTCCAAAGGAGGCGGCCAGCCCGGCTACCGTGGAGGCGTGGCAGAGACGTGCGCAGTGATCGATGTTGTTCGTACCTATCACGGCCCGTGCAAACTTCTGGGCCAGGTAGTTCTCCTCGTTGGTGGTCTTGGCCGAACTGAACACCCCGATGGAGTCCGGACCATGCTTCTGTTTTATCTCAGACAGCTTTCCGGCAACGAGGGATAGTGCCTCATCCCATGACGCCTCTCTGAAGCCGCCGTTTTCCCTTATAAGTGGCGTGGTAAGCCTTTTTGAGTCGTTGATAAAATCATAGCCGAATCTTCCCTTGACGCACAGGCTGCCGAAATTGGGGTTAGCTGCCTCCACACCCGTTACCCTGACAATCTTGTTGTCCTTTACCTGCAAATAGATCTGGCAGCCAACGCCACAGTAAGGGCACGTGGTCTGGACCCTCTCGGCCTCCCATTGGCGTGCCCTGAACCTGCTCTGCTTCTCTATCAGGGCGCCTACCGGACAGGCCTGAACGCATTCCCCGCAAAACACACAGTCCGATTGATGATAGGGAAGGTCGCCTTTCGCCACGATCTTAGAAGCTGATCCCCGATATCCGAAGGAGATGGCGTTATTGACCTGAACCTCGTTACACGCCTGAACACATCGGCCACAGAGGATACAGCGAGAGAAATCCCTTATGATGAAGGAGTTTTCCATCTCGGTGGGGTACCTCGCAGGGCTCACCGAGAAACGGAGTGGGTCAACCTGATATCGGTAGGCAAGCTCCTGGAGACGGCAGTTCCCGTTGGCCTCACAGGTCAGGCAGTTGTGATTGCCGGAGGCCAACAGCAGCTCTATGTTGATCCTTCTCGATCGTACCACCCGCTCTGACTCTGTGTGCACTACCATATCGGGAGCGGCCGGCGTGGCACAGGATGGGAGGAGATTCCGTGCGCCCTTTACCTCAACCACGCAGATCCTGCAGGCGCCGGTAGGCGTACATCCTTCCAGATGGCAGATGGTAGGGATGTCAATGCCGTTTCTCTCGGCAACCTGAAGGATGGTCTCCCCTGGCGAAAA
>CAYMFC010000109.1:0-5693 GCA_964389665.1 uncultured Desulfobacteraceae bacterium
CTTTCATATGATAGTCGCCCTCGCCATCGCATTTTTTTTCAGAGCAAGCAAGATAGCTGCTATGGCGGGAACCTGGATATGCAATCCCTTCACCATATATCCTATCTATAAGTATGGTTACAAGATCGGCGTTATCATCCTCGATTTTGATCGCCACGCACGGTTTCTCATGCCCGTGACCGAGGCCATTGGTCGGGGTAACTATCTCCAGGCAACGCAGATAATCCTGAGCGACGGGGGCATCGCGCTCGCAACCTTTTTGTTTGGAGGTTTTGTGCTGGGTCTCATATTCTCAGTGCTCTCATATTTTCTGTCCTTCTATTTTTTTAAGAGCCTTATTGCATGGCGCACATCAAGAAAGCCCATAAAGGCGTAAAGAGATCGAGGGCCTTGCTCGCAAAATCCGGGCTGCGGCCCAGAAAAAGCCTGGGCCAGCATTTTCTGGATGATCCCCGTGCAATCGAGGAAATCATATCTCACGGAGGTCTCGAAGCCACCGATGTGGTGGTGGAAATAGGGCCGGGGTTAGGTGCGCTGACCATCCCAATACTCTCCCGCATCCATCACCTCGTGGCCATAGAAAAAGACCCCCTCTTGATCAAGCTCTTAGAGGAAAGGCTTTCGCCTCAGGACAGAGAAAAGATCACGCTTCTATGCGGGGATGTGCTGGAATTGGATTTCAGGCAGATCTCTGACACCTTCGGAGAAAAGGTGCGGATCTTTGGTAATCTGCCCTACAATATCTCAGCGCCATTCTTGGAACACCTTATTGTGAACAGGCTCTCTGTGAGAAACGCAATCCTCATGTTTCAATATGAGGTGGCACAGCGATTGACCGCCTCTCCGAACAGCAGGGAGTATGGCGCCCTTAGCATCGCACTCCAATACTACGCCCGCATAGTACCCCTCATAAAGGTCAAGAAAGAGTCCTTTTACCCCAAGCCGAAGGTCGACTCGATGGTTCTGGAGTTCGACCTTGAGAGGGCCCACCCCCTCAGGGCGGAGAACGAGGAACACTTCCTGAGGATTGTAAGGGCAGCGTTCAGATTTCGGCGTAAGATCCTCCTCAATTCGCTCGAAAGGGCAATGGCGCCTGTGACAAGGGATATAATCGCACGGGCTCTCGAGAAATCATCTATCGATCCACATAGGAGGGCTGAAACCCTCAGCATAGATGAATACATCCGCCTCAGCTCTTCCCTATCACAGGATGCGGCATCTCCTTGACACTTCCACACGGCAATGATATGTAACCTTTGAATCAATACATCGTGGTATAAGGGTGCATAGAAAGGGCTATATCGTAGTCGAAGGCCCGTTAGGGGTGGGTAAGACGAGTTTGGTCCAGCTGCTGGCCGAAAGGATAAACGCCAAGGCCATCCTGGAGGGGACCGAAGAAAATCCTTTTCTCCTGAACTTCTATAAGGACCCCGTAAGGTTTGCATTCCAAACCCAGATCTATTTCCTGCTGAGGCGCTTTCAAAGGCAGGAGGAGATCAACCAGGTAGATCTTTTCAAAAGGATCGTGGTCTCGGATTTTCTCTTTGATAAGGACAGGATCTTTGCGAGGTTCAACCTGGATGACAGGGAATTCGGCCTCTATGAACAGATGTTCCACCTCTTGAAGGCTACCATCATAAAGCCTGATCTTGTGATCTTCTTGCAGGCGAGGGCCGACATCCTAAAGGAGAGGATCAGGAAGAGGGACAGGGAGTATGAAAAAGCAATCAGCCTCAAGTACCTGGAGCAGATCAATCAGGCATTCAACGATTTCTTTTTCCACTACACCGAGACCCCCCTTCTGGTTATCAACGCCTCGGATATCGATTTCGTCCATGTGCCCTCCGATCTCGACGAGTTAGTCCTCGAGATAGAGAGGATGGAAAAGGGGACGAAATACTACGTTCCCCTTGGCTCAAGGCGCTAGCGCTCGCAGGACTGTATACTCGTGGCTATGGAAAAGCGAGAGGTGATGAAAACCTTCAGAGATTCCCCTTGAAACGCTCGTGTACGAGGAAAAATAAGAGAGGTAGCAGTGAAAAGCTTCAGAACAATTCTGAAAAATTACTTCCTTACCGGCCTTCTGGTGATCCTGCCGATCTTTATAACGGTATATGTGATCTGGTACCTGATCAAGGCCATGGACGCAGTGCTCAAATTTATCCCCGCCAAATACCTGCCCGAGACCTATACCAATATTTACATCCCCGGGGTCGGCCTCATCCTCGTGGTAATCCTCATCCTCATCGTCGGGATCTTGACCCGAAACATCGCAGGAAAAACGGTGCTCCAATTTTGGGATAATCTGGTTGACAGGATCCCCCTTGCGAGGATCCTCTATTCAAGCGTGAAACAGCTTCTCCAGGCCTTCTTTTTCCAGAATAGCGACTCCTTTCAGCGGGTAGCCCTGATAGAATATCCCAGGCGAGGGATCTATGTTCTCGGCTTTATCACCGGTGAAAGCAGGGGCGAAATTCAGGTGAAAACCAACAAGAAGATGATCAATGTCTTTGTCCCCACGACCCCAAACCCCACGAGCGGATTCTATGTCCTCGTGCCGGAAGAAGATCTCATGCTGCTCGATATGAGCGTTGAAGATGCGTTCAAGCTTCTCATATCCGGCGGCATCGTGAGCCCAAACGACATGAAAAGAACGAAAAGAAAAGACAGGAAGGCAACCGGTACCCGGAATTAACCCTTTACATCCGCTGCCAACCCTTGCTATAAAAACAGCTTTGCCGGCATAGAAACCATTACCCAAGAAAGGATGACATAATGAAGACCGATTTCTTATTCACCTCAGAATCCGTTACCGAGGGGCATCCGGACAAGATAGCCGATCAGATATCCGATGCTGTACTCGATGAAATAATGGCACAGGATAAAGATTGCAGGGTTGCCTGTGAAACCCTGGTGACCACCGGTATGGCGGTTGTGGCCGGGGAGATAACCACCTCCTGCTACGTGGAAATCCCCGAGGTTGTGCGCCACACCATAAAGGACATAGGCTACCATAATTCATCCATGGGCTTTGATTGGGAGACGTGCGCGGTGATTACCAGCATCGACAAGCAGTCGCCTGACATCGCGCAGGGGGTAAACGGGACCGGGCTCCTCAAGGAGAGAGGTGCGGGTGACCAGGGCCTCATGTTCGGGTTTGCCTGCACAGAGACCCCCACCTACATGCCCATGCCCATCTATCTTGCCCACAGGCTCTCCGAAAGGCTTGCCCATGTTCGAAAATCGGGCAAATTTCCCTGGTTGAGGCCCGATGGAAAGACCCAGGTCACCGTGAGATACGTGGATCAAAAGCCAACCACGGTACATACCGTGGTTATCGCAGCACAGCACTCGCCCGAGGTAACCTACGATACCATCAAGGAGGCTATCATTGAAGACATAGTAAAAAAGGTGATCCCTCCGGAGATGATCGACAAGGATGCGGAGATTTTTGTGAATACCACCGGCAGGTTCGTTATCGGCGGTCCTCAGGGAGATTGCGGCATGACCGGCAGGAAGATCATCTCCGACACCTATGGGGGATTCGGCTGCCACGGGGGCGGCGCCTTCTCCGGGAAGGATCCCACCAAGGTAGACCGCTGCGCCTGCTATATGTGCCGCTACATTGCGAAGAACATCGTGGCCGCAGGCTTGGCGGAACGCTGCGAGATGCAGGTTGCCTACACCATCGGAAAGGCGCAACCGGTAAGCATGCTGGTAGATACCCGCGGCACCGGTGTGGTGCCCAGCCACGAGATGACCGAGATGGTAGTAAGGGAGTTCGACATGAGGCCTGCTGCCATCATCGAACAACTGGACCTTCTGAAGCCCATCTACAAGAAGACATCGAACTATGGCCACTTCGGGCGGGAGCTTCCGGAGTTCACCTGGGAGAAGACCGACCTCGTTGAAAAACTGAAAAAGGCGCTGTAAATTCTCACAGAGGCTCTGGGTTACAACCGATAAAGGAACGAAAGCATGGATTATCACATCAAGGACATAGGACTTGCTGATAAAGGAAAACTCAGAATCGAGTGGGCGGGCCAAAGCATGCCCGTCCTGTATTCGATCAAGGAGAGATTCCTCAAGGAGAAACCCTTCTCAGGGTTAAGGGTCAGTGCGTGTTTACACGTTACCACCGAGACCGCGATGCTGGCGAGCACGCTCAAGGCGGGCGGTGCCTCGGTAGCACTCTGCGCCTCCAATCCCCTCTCAACCCAGGATGACGTGGCCGCCTCGCTCGTAAAGCATGAAGGAATCCCCGTATTCGCCATAAAAGGTGAGGACACCGACACGTACTACAGCCACATCCTGTCGGCCCTGAAGCAATTCCCGCACCTCACCATGGACGATGGGGCCGATCTGGTCAGCTCCCTGCACTTTATCGCCCTCGAGAAGTGGAACGAGGTTGCTCAGTCGATCAGGCAATGGGGCCTTTCCTTGAGTGATACGGACAGGAATACCCTGGTATCAGGGGTCATGGGAGGAACAGAGGAAACGACCACAGGCGTCATCCGGCTCAGATCAATGGAAAGGGACAAGGTGCTCCAGTTTCCGGTGATCTCCGTGAACGATGCCAACACCAAACACCTCTTTGACAACCGGTACGGGACCGGCCAGAGCACTATCGACGGTATCCTGAGGGCGACCAACAGGCTGCTGGCCGGGAGCCACTTCGTGGTGTCAGGCTACGGGTGGTGCGGACGGGGGGTAGCCACACGGGCAAAAGGGCATGGCGCCAGGGTGATTATCTGCGAGGTCGATCCCTTGAGGGCCCTTGAGGCGGTCATGGATGGATTCGAGGTCATGCCTATCATCAAGGCAGCTCCGATCGGCGACATCTTCTGTACCCTTACCGGCGACATGAATGCGATCAGCACGGAGCACTTCCTTGCGATGAAGAACGGTGCCATTATCTCCAACTCGGGGCACTTCAACGTGGAGCTCGATCTGCCTGGGTTAAAGGGGTCCTCGACCTCACAAAGGACGATCAGGGACTTCGTGGAGGAATACACCCTTACCAACGGTAACAGGATCTACGTGTTAGGCGAGGGAAGATTGATCAACCTGGCAGCAGCGGAGGGTCACCCTTCATCCGTGATGGACATGAGCTTCGCCAACCAGGCCCTGTCCGCGGAATACCTCGCAAGGGAATACACAATCCTCGAAAACAAGGTCTACCCCGTACCCCTCGAGATCGACAACGAGATTGCGCGGCTCAAGCTCGCCTCAATGGGCATAGAGATCGACACACTCACCCCTGAGCAGCACAAATACCTCACCTCCTGGGAGATGGGAACCTGATTTATCGTATCCGCCCTCGTCCATCTCAAATCGCACGTGTATCCCGCTCTAATTGCTTGACAGGGTGTATCGCGAATAATATAACGTGCTTAACGTACACGCCTGGGTGGCGGAATTGGTAGACGCAAGGGACTTAAAATCCCTCGGTCCTTAGTGGCTGTGCGGGTTCGATTCCCGCCCCAGGCACCAGCAAAACCATCCCGTTAGAGGTCATAGCCACGACCTCCTTTTTTTCCTTTCGAGCAATGTTCCGCCATGGTGCCACCCTCCATTGAAGGCGTTCAATGATTCAACGTTATCCCCGGCCCGATTTTCCCATCAGCTTTCAGCCATCAGCTATGAGCCATCAGCTTCTTACAACCCCTGCTCCGCGATCCCTGCTCTCAGCT
>CAYMFC010000110.1:0-5682 GCA_964389665.1 uncultured Desulfobacteraceae bacterium
ACAATGCATAGGGATCGAGGGATTCAAATCCATTTCAGGGAGCGCCAGTGAGGGGTTTGCCTCGGCCACCATAGAGCTTACGGAGGGGACCGATATTGATTCGGCCCTCATCGACTTGAGAGATCGCATCGATAAGATTAAGAATTTTCCTGAAGGCGTGGAAGATATAATCGTCAGTGAAGTAAAACGAAAGGACCCGGTCGCAACCCTTATTGTCTATGGCCATGCACCTGAGGGGGCGCTTAAACACTATGCCGAACTGCTGAAAGATGAGCTGATCATCAATCGAATAGCAACGGAGGTTGTCCTTGAATCCGTCCGTTCCCCTGAAATTCTCATATCCATATCCGAAGCCCGTCTGAGAGAATACGGCATTACCATCGGCCAGGTGTCCGAGGCAGTCAAGGCAGCCAGTCTTGATCTTCCCCTGGGCACCATCCATGGAGAACGGGGGGACTTTCTTTTAAGGATCCGTGAACAAAAAAGGGATCCCAAGGAGTTTCTGAAGATCCCTATAAGCCGGGGCTCGGAAGGCAGGGAAATCACGCTCGGCAGCCTAGCTCAAATCCATCGGGGGTGGGAGGATGTTGAAATCGGGGCCCGCTACAACGGCCAAAGGGCTCTCATAGTTCAGGTGGACAAGACCGAAACACAGGACACGATGGCCACAGCGGATGCGGTGAGGGGTTACCTTGACGGGTTTCGCAAGGGCCTTCCATCGGGAATAGGCGTGGATATCTTCGTAGATCAGTCTCTCCGCATCAAGGACCGCCTCAATATCCTCCTGGATAACGGGATCATGGGGCTTGTTCTTGTCTTTTTGGTCCTCTGGTTCTTTACCGAAATCAAGACCGCTTTCTGGGTGACCTGGGGCATACCGGTCTCGTTTCTGGGGACCATCTTCGTGATGTATGTCTCGGGAATTACCCTGAATATGATGACCATGTTCGGACTGATCCTCGTGCTTGGGATGATCGTTGACGATGCCGTGGTGGTTTCTGAGAATATTTACAGCCGGTTCAAGATGGGTGAAGGAGGCTATGAAGCAGCCTACGGAGGCTCAACCAGCGTATTCTGGCCTATTATTGCTTCAAGTCTGACCACCATTGGTGCCTTTATCCCTCTCATGTTCGTAACCGGTGCGATGGGAAGAACCATAGGCGCCCTGCCCTGGGTGGTCATCGTAGCATTGTGCGTCAGCCTCGTCGAATCCTTCTTCTCCCTTCCCAAGCACATAGAACACGGCCTAAAAAGGGATCATGCTGAGAAAAGGAGGTCCTTTGCCTTGAGGGCCAAGATCGAATCCGGTGTTGATGTCTTTATCGAAAAAGTGGTGGGGCCTCTGTCGGTTTTTTTTCTAAAGGCACGCTATTGGATCATCGGGGCTTCGATTGCTGTAGTCCTTGTGAGTTTCGGGATGCCGGCAGGGGGACGCCTCCTTTTCACCTTTTTCCCCATGCCCGATACGAATAGTATTGTCGCCAGGGTTCGATATCCCATAGGAACGCAATCCGATCGTAGCCTGGAAATGGTTTCCGAACTTGAAGATGCCCTGAAAAGGACGGAACAGAAACTGGGAGATCCGAGCGGAAGGGAGCCTCTCATAGAGCGCGTCCTCGTACGGCTTGGGGAGACCTCTATTGATTCGGATCGAGGAGGACACCTTGCTCAGGTTCAGGTTGAGTTAAGGGATGCGGAACTCAGGAGCGTAACGAGCGATGAGGTCATATCGGTCTGGCGGAAAAATGCACAAACCCTGCCCGGCATTGCTTCACTCACCTTTTCGAGGCTTGAACGGGGCGTAGGCGGAAAAGAACTTGATATCAGGCTTGCGGGCAATACATGGGAAAACCTCGATGCGGCCAGTAGGTTCTTGATGGGTCATGTCACTGCTATACCCGGGGTCTCTAATATCGAGACAGATCTCAGGCCCGGAAAGAACGAGATCTCCCTATTAGTCAACGAGGAAGGACGACGGCTCGGCCTTAGTTCGGCATCGCTCGCCCAGCAGGTACGGAATGCCTTTTTCGGCGCCATTGTCCAGAGCTTTCAGGAAGGAAGCGACGATGTCAAAGTCAGGGCCCTTTTTCCTAAAGACCAGAGATACCGATTGGAGGATCTGAAGAACCTAACCGTTCTCATTGAATCACCCGGGGGCATGTCCATGCGTGTTCCCTTGCTCAGCGTGGCCCGTATAGAACAGACCAGGGGGTGGGCTGAACTCAAACACCTGGACCGAAGAAGGGCCGTTGCCGTCACGGCCGAGATCGACGAGAATGTGACAACAGCGGGGAAGGTGATCGAGAGCCTGCAACCCATCCTGCTCCAAGAAATCCCGAATACATTTCCCGGCGTAAGCATCCGTCTCGAAGGCCAGCGGGCAACACAGGAGGAAACCTTTGAAGGCCTAAAATTCGGAGCCTTTATCGGGCTTTTAATCATATTCTGCGTTCTTGCACTCGTCATGGATAGCTGGACATCGCCCCTTCTTGTTTTTTCAATCATCCCCATAGGTCTTGTTGGGATGATCTGGGGCCATATCCTCATGGGCTACAAACTCATCATGCTGAGCGTGATGGCAGGCATTGCCCTGAGCGGCGTTGTCATTAATAATGCTATCATCCTGATGGATTTCTTTAAGGCCGGCCTCGCTGAGACCGGAGAAACCCGCGCCTCACTCGTGCTTGCCGTAAAGCGCCGATTTCGCCCTATTGTCATGACCACAGTCACCACGGTGGCGGGCCTGCTGCCCATGCTTCTTGAGACCAGCATACAGGCACAGTTTCTTATTCCCATGGCCATAACCATAGCCTTTGGACTCACAACGGGAACCATCGGGACCCTTGTTTTCTTGCCCGCCCTTATCCAGGTTATTGATGATTGTAAGACATTCTTGTTGGGAGGGAGCCGCAATCATGCTCCTGAGAAACCGAGAACCTAGTACTACGTTTTATGAAAACCTTTACACTGTCATTGCGAGGAGCGAAGCAACGAAGCAATCTCAACAAGGCTCCCAAACCACGCCACGAGATTGCTTCGCTAACGCTCGCAATGACACCTTTTTAATGAAACGTTATACTAGATGCAAAAGCGCACCACCTGCTCACCATCCTGCCTCTTTGATGATATCCCCGAATAGAGTCAGACATACGTCAATCTCCTCCTCCGATACCGTGAGTGCCGGACAGAAGCGAATGGTGTTCTCGCCGCACCCCAGGAGCAGCAATCCCCTGCGAAAGGCCTCCTGGATGAGCTTGTTGCGTAATTCCCCGGCACGTTCCTTGGTCTCGCGGTCCTCGACCAGTTCAACTCCCACCATAAGGCCCAATCCCCGGACATCACCCATACACTCATAGGTCTTCTGGAGTTCCCGCAGCCCCTTGATCAAGCGCTCCCCCTGGAGTTTCGCGTTTGCCATAAGCCCCTCTTCCAGCAATTGGATCGTTGCCAGCGCCGCCTGGCAGGATACCGGATTCCCGCCGAACGTGGAGGCATGGGAACCGGCCTCCCAGGTCATAATATCCTCCCGCGCGATCATTGCCCCGAGCGGCATGCCTGAGGCAATCCCCTTGGCCACGGCGATGATGTCCGGGTCTACCCCGTAGTGCTCTATCGCGAACATCTTACCAGTGCGGCCCATGCCCGACTGTACCTCATCAACCACATAGAGGATGTTGTATCTCTTGGCAATCTCATGGAGTTCCCGGTGAAACTCCGGCGGAGGAACAATGTAGCCTCCCTCGCCCTGGATGGGTTCCACGAATATGGCTGCCACCTCCTCAGGGGGCATCGTGGTCCTGAACAGGGTATCCTCGACCCAATGCACGCACTCCAGGCCGCATTGAGGATACGTGAGATTATAGGGACAACGGTAGCAATAGGCGTAGGGAATATGGGTAATCCCCGGCACAAAGGGATAGTAGTGTTTCTTCTGAATGGTCTTGCTCGCCGTCAGAGACAAGGCCCCCATGGTACGGCCGTGGAAGGCCCCGAAGAAGGCGATGTTCAACTCCCCCCTGGTGTGCCACCGTGCAAGCTTAAAGGCTGCCTCCACCGCTTCCGCCCCTGAATTCCCGAAGTAGACCTTCTTGATCCCTTCACCAGGGGCCACAGATGCCAATTTTTCCGCCAGGGCAATCTGCGGCACGTAATAGAAATCCGTGCCCGACATGTGCAGAAGTCTCTCCGCCTGCTCCTTTATGGCCTGCACCACCTTCGGGTGGCAATGCCCGGTCGCGCACACGGCTATGCCCGCTGTGAAATCAAGGAATAGATTGTCATCCACATCCCTCACCCAAAGTCCCTTCCCCTCTTTGACGACAAGGGGATAAATCCTCGTATAGGAAGGCGAAACATAGGCCTTGTCCGTCTGAACCAATCTGGATGCCTGTGGTCCCGGAAGATCGGTTTTTATCTCAGGGTATCTCATCCTTATCCCTCCTTTGAAATATCAAATTGGTGAATCAGGCTCTCTATTCCGCCCTTTTTACCTCAACCTTTGCGCCTGGGGATACCTTCTTGAAAATATCGGGGTCACCGACAACCTTACCCACAATATTGACCGCACTGGCGGGACGTATATCGTCTCCCCTGCTCGCGGGCGTTGGACCGAAGAAGATGCACAGCGCCGTTCCTGGCGGCCAATATCCCACATCCCCCATATCGACGACCTCCCTCGCGGTCTCATCCAGGGCAAGGGAGGTGGATATGTCGAAATAAACCTCGTCTCCCCAGGTATTGCACGTGGATTCTATTGGAAGGGAATCCCAAATCGCATTGGCAGTTTCACTATCGCCTAAAACAGCCTCGCTTTTGATATCTCCGGCCTCGATTAGAATCCTGCGATCCATATAATCAACTCCTCCTATCATTGCTAGATTGCTGACATTAACCTTCTGATAAGCTTAGCCATGGAGCTTCTTTGCCAGTTCAGATACCCGACGGCCCAGCTTGATCGCGTTCTCTCCATCCTTGCTGTCAGGCGCTCCGACGCAGGCAACCCCATAGTGGCCTGTCGCGGACATCGGGTCCCCTACGATCACCATTCCATAGATCAGGAATGCCTGGATAATAGACATCATGGTGGTCTCCTTGCCCCCCGTGGCATCTCCTGAGGTGGCAAAGGCGGCCCCCACCTTGCCCTCCATCTGCCTCCGCACACCGACGAACTCATCGAATACCTTCTTCAGTTCAGCCGCCATGACACCGAAATAGACCGGCGACCCTGCTATGATCCCATGGGCGTTTATAAAATCCTCCCTGGTTACCTCGCCTGTGTTTCTAAGCTGGGCTGTTACGCTCTCTACCTCCTCAACCCCCTGAGCTATTTTTTCAGCCAGTTTCCTTGTGTTTCCACCCTTTGAAAAATAAAGGATAAGTATCTGCATATTCAGGCCTCCTCACCTAAAATCCATGAACGAATGTTCCGCTTTGCTCTTGCCGTGGTATGTTACGAGGAAATTTGTGGTGATTCACCGAGTATCTTGGTTCTCCATTTCCCGTGCTGAGCGCTATTTCTCTATGTTCTCCAGCATCTCTATGAGCATCTGTCTTTGGTTGTGCTCTGGATTTTCGATAACCGATTCAAGGAGCTTGTGGAGGATGTGTCCCACCCTGGGGCCGGGCGGTAGGCCCGTTATCGCCATGACATCATGACCGTTCAGCGCCAGATCGGAGATGCTG
>CAYMFC010000111.1:0-5602 GCA_964389665.1 uncultured Desulfobacteraceae bacterium
TAAATCGTTCCTACCCAAAGGGCGATAGCAAGGTCCGCGTTTTCGTTGGTGATGCTCTGTTTTTTTGGATTTGCAAAGTAGTGAACCGTGTCTCCCTCATGGAGATGGATGGTGCGTTCACCGTGTTCCAGGCTCAAGGAACCTTTGAGTATGCACAAGAGCTCCTGTCCGTTCTTGATGTCCTTCCGAACAGGGATTGATTTCCCCGGTTCGATTACCAGAATAGCGCTATCGATGAGCTTTCTGTTTTCCGGGGAGAAGAAGCGCCTGGTTATAAATCCAGTATGGGGAATATCTATATCGTTCCACTCACCCTTGGGGATCAAGACGATTTTTTCTTGGTTATGTGCCTGGTTTAAGAGATCTCCAGCCTGAACCCCGATTGCGCTGCAGATATTCATCAGGGTATCCACAGAGGGAGAGTTCACATCATTCTCCACCTGGCTCAGGAATCCCTCGGATATTCCTGCTTTTTCCGCTACTATCTTCAGTGTGAGCCTTTTCTCTTTGCGAGTTTTGCGGATTAGCGAGCCCAAGCTCATTATGGAAACCTCCCTGTCTGCCGTACGGGATGGAGGAGCGCAAACCAGTAATGGCACAGTCAATAAATATTTGACATAAGTTAATATTTAGTATATAGAAAATTTAGCATTTGTCAAGCTGTAAAATCGTGAGAGGATGAGCATTTGCCTGAACCCGGATACGTATGGCATGCTCAAAGGGGGATAAGAAAAGGAGGTATCCAATGGAAGGACCGGTGAGTTTGGTGAGATCGAAGAAGATTGAGGGCTACAGGAATCTCGGGCCGATCTATGAGTGGTCTGAGGGCAAGGCATACCTAATCATTGACCGGGTTACATGCAACGGCAGAACCGGCGTCATACTCTGTTACTATAATCCCCCGGTTCATCAGGTCGGAAACCCGGAGCTGGACGCCTATCTGGAGGGATTGGAGAGGGTTTTAGAGCATGGGGATGAGCTCGATTTTCTCCTTCTCTATGGAGCCAACGACCCGGTCCATGCAGGGGGAGATCTCAAGGAGAGCCTTACCAGACTGGATAGTACCATGGAGCTAAAAAAGGAGAAAGAGCGGAGCGGCGCTCCTGAGAAGGAGATAGACCAGCTCTTTGACTGGGCCGATACCAGGTTGAAGAAAGGGATTGCCCTGCATGGGCTTATGAGGAGAATTGCCGGGCGCCTCAGGGTCGTTGCGGTTTGCGGAGGAGGGACGCGGTTTGGCGGATCTGCGGAGATTCCGCTCATGGCCGATGTGTTGGTGGGGGACTCCCGCAGCGGTTTGTGCTTCAGCGAGGCCATGATCGGTTTGCTGCCCGGCTGGTCAGGGATAGCCAGGACATTGGTCAAGGCGGGCCTCACCAATGCGAAATACATGGCCATGACTGCAAAGGAGGTGAAGGCTCAGCAGTTGAAGGAGATCGGAACCTATAACGAGGTTATCGAGGTTGCCTTCCCGTTTCCAAAGCGGCAAAAAACCGATGATCCGGACGCGGATAAGGCCCGGTACCAGGAGGCATTAAAGGCGCATAATGAGAAAACCGGCCTGCTTTTGCTTCCAAGGGCACTGGAGCTTGCCGTGTGTCCGGTCGAGGAAATACCAAGAGTGGATAAGAAAGAGCGGGCGGTCCTGGCCACTGAGGAGGAAATTGCCCAGGAGATAGCCGGACGAACGGATGCGGACAACTACACCCATCTAAAGGGGAGGCCTCTCAGGGAGGTGAGCGATGAGGTTGCCAAGATCGGAAGGCCGCTCGCGCCCCAGTCGATCGAGGCCTTAGCAAGGCTCTTTGAGAGCTATGATCCGGCAACCTTTGATGAGGCATCATTCGTGGAACAGGAGATGGAGGCGGATGCGAGACTTTACCGGGATCCGCGGTTTCGTGCCGGCATACTCGGCACACTCGAGCAAAGGGTAACCGATTTCCAATGAGAGGGGGTATACACAATGAAAGGATATTTTAAGAACATGGATCGTATAGGAAGGGAACTGAGAGAAAGCGAGAGGGAACAGGGAGAGGATAATGCTCGCGAGATAGCAACGGTTGAACAGGAGGTGGCCCTGGCATTCGAGCGAAGAAGGGAGACAGGCCTTCCGACGGAGAAGCTTCACCAGCGAGGAGAAAAGACGGCGTGGGAGAGGTTGGAGCTATTAGTGGACCCCGGAACATTTCAGCCCTTAAACAGCCTCTATGATCCGGAGTTTAATCAGGAGGGAACAACGGGGGTTATCTCAGGAATAGGCCGCATCTCAGGAAGGTATGCCTCGATTATCGCCTCGGACAATAAGGTCCTCGCCGGGGCATGGATTCCAGGCCAGCGCGAACATGTGTTTCGCGCACAGGATGTCGCTGAGCGGTTGCGTATCCCCCTTGTCTGGGTCCTCAACTGCAGCGGGGTCAAGCTCACGGAACAAGAGAAGGTATACGCCGGAAGGAGATCAGGGGGGAGAACCTTCTTTCGGCATAGCGAGCTGATTCAAAAGGGGATACCGGTGATCGTGGGACTCTACGGGACCAATCCGGCCGGGGGCGGATATCACGCAATCAGCCCGGCCATCATCTTCGCCCATGAGAAGGCCAACATGGCAGTGGGTGGAGGGGGAATCGTAAGCGGCATGTCTCCGAAAGGAGGGTTCGACCTGGAAGGAGCAGAGGCCATTATAGAGGCAACCAGAAAGTTCAAAGAGCTGCCGCCCGGAGGGGTCAAGATTCACCATGATGAAACCGGGTTTATGAGGCAGGTGTTCGACACCGAAGAGGGAGTTCTCGGCGCACTTAAGGAGTGTATGGCGGGTATGCCCTGCCATGACCCTTCACACTTCAGGGTGGCAGAGCCCGCAGATCCGAAGTACCCCGCAGATGATCTCAACTACATCGTGCCCATCAATCAAAAAAGGACCTACGCCATTGAACAGGTATTGGGCCGGGTCTTTGATGGAAGCGAACACATGGAATACCGGCCTGACTACGGCCCTGAGGTCTACTGCGGGTTGGCGAAGATAGACGGCTTTCTGGTCGGCGTGATTGCCAACCGGCAGGGATTTCTGGGGAAAGGATATCCCTCCTATGCTAAGGATCAGTATTTGGGTATCGGCGGCAAACTGTACCGGGAGGGACTTATCAAGATGAATGAGATGGTCATGTTCTGCGGCAGAGACAGGATACCCATGATATGGTTTCAGGACACCAGCGGGATCGACGTGGGCGATATCGCCGAGAAGGCTGAGCTCCTCGGCCTGGGACAGTCGCTCATATACTCCATCGAGAGCTCGGAGCTGCCCATGCTGTGCGTGGTGTTGAGAAAGGGGACAGCGGCAGCCCACTACATCATGGGAGGTCCCCAGGCAACCAGGAACAATGCCTTTACCCTGGGCGTGCCCACCACCGAGATCTACGTGATGCATGGGGAGACCGCTGCTGTTGCAGCCTTTGCACGGAGATTGGTAAAGGAGCAGGATGCGGGCAAACCGCTTGAGCCGGTGATCGATAAGATGAATGCGCTTGCCCAGCAATACTATGACCAGTCAAGGCCGATCTATTGCGCGAAGAGCGGTCTGGTGGATGAGATCGTTCCCTTGAAAAAAATCAGGGACTATTTTATTGCATTTACCCGGGCGTGCTACCAAAATCCTCAGAGCATCTGTCCTCACCACCAGATGCTGCTGCCGAGATCAATACGAGGATAGGAAGGAGGATTATCCCATGAGCGAATATGACATATTTAAGCTAAACCCACGAATGCCCAAAAGCGTAACTCTTGCGGATATCACCATCCGCGACGGCTTCCAGCACGAGGAGAACTGGATCCCCACTGAGGCCAAGATCTACTATCTTCAGGAACTCGCCTTTGCCGGGGTGAAACGGATGGAGGTCACCAACCTGGGGTCCCCCCGGGTTATGCCCCAGTTCAAGGACTCCGATGAGGTGCTCAAGGGGGTCCACGATAAGATCTTCTTAGAAAGGCTTGCCAAGCGTAACATCAAACGAGAGGAGATCGAATGGACCGCGGTCACCATCCGGGAGCCTGCGGTGGACCGGGCCATCGAGCTCAAGGAAAAGGGTTACGGCCCGGACCGGGTGCTCATGATGGTCTCAACCGACGAGGAGCACCACTTCGCCAACTCGGGCACTACGCTTCCCGCCTATTGGAAGGAGGCGGAGCGCTCAATCAAGAAGTGTAAGGATGCGGGCATCAAGATGTGCGGCACGGTGAGCACCATCTGGGGGAGCCCTATCTCAGGACCTACGAGGTTAGAAGATGCCATTGAGTTTACCAGGCGATGGCTTGCGATCGGGGCCGATGATATCGAGCATGCCGACCACGACGGCTCAGCACCACCGGATCAGGTGTACCGCTACTTCTCGATGCTCCTGGATGCCATCCCCAACCCCGAGCTTCACGTAGCCCATTTCCATGTGAGCCGCGGCTGGGGTCTGGCCAATGTGCTCGCCGCAGTCCAGGCCGGGGTCGAGATCTTCGAGGGAACGTTAGGAGGAATCGGTGGGCAGCCCACCAACTTTTTGGACCGCACCCCTGTTCCCGGAACAGGCGCCTACTACTATAAAGACCCCAACGTCGTGGGTCTGGTGACCTTCGAGGATATGTGCGTGATGCTGGATGAGATGGGCATCGACCTGGACGGGATCGACATCGACCGGATCCTGGAGATCGGCACCCTCATGGAGAAGACCATAGGCAGGCGCCTCCGCTCGGAGTCGATCCTGAACGGCAGGATCCCCAAGGAGCCCCGTGAGGAATTCAAGCGGCCCAAGCTTGCCTCAACCAAGGAGAAGTTCGGTGAGAAAGCCGGGCAGATTATACCCGATGGCTGGTCTGAGAAGGCAGAGGTGCCGAAGGAGCGGTTGGTGAGGAAATAGCTCCACTCGTGAAGCCCCCACAGCGCCCCATCCCTTGCAAGGAGGGGCGCTGTGGGGAGGCGCTCTACCACACACAAAAAATGGATGATATTACCTGGGTTCAAGGAGTGTGATCCTGTCGTAGAGCTCTCGCTGTACCATGCAGGCCAGTGAGAAGACCTCTCGTTCGTTTATGCCCGTCTCGGCCCCTAATGAGTGAAGGAGGTGTATGAGCCCCTCGGTTGGCTGATTACCAGGGGCGCCGGTAACACAGCCTCCTGTTCCGCCAAGGGACGAGTCGAACCGTCTAATGCCTATCTCATAGGCAACCTTGCTGTTGGCTATTGCCTTTTCGCCCGACACGTGGTGGGGGTGATACCCGAGCCTGCCGATATCCCGCCATGTTCTTCCTTTGAGGATACCTTCAAGCACCTCTGCCGTGGCTTCTTCACTTGCTACGCCCTGAAGATCAGAAAGGGTCACCAGATCGGAGCCGAGGCCAAGCATGAGGTCTATATACTCGTTCAGGGCGCCGCTATCGGGGATGAGCAATCCACCTCCTTCTGGGACCATGTATCCGAATGCGGCTGAGATATAGGCGATAGTCCTGATACCCCGGGAGGATGCATCCTTTAGGATTATCCTGTATTCCTCGAGGGTGTCTTTGATGGGCCTGCCGAGGTTTGCCAGGTTATGCGCCTCAACGGCCGAGAAAAATATGCCCATCG
>CAYMFC010000112.1:0-5490 GCA_964389665.1 uncultured Desulfobacteraceae bacterium
GGGCCATGGATATCGTGCCGGTCTGGACCGAGAACTATGCCGGTATATGCGGGGCAAAGCGGGATGCTCAACGGTTCCTAGAGAGGGCGGAATCCCTGGGATTCTCCCGCTCCTTGTGTACCTATGCGCTCTGCGGGCTCGGCTTTGACCAATGGCGGGAAGAACTGGGTGAAATGCCCCCGGAAGCGCCATGGGGCGGGCAGGCGCGGCCTGATATGATGCTATCAAGCGGCCAGATCCTGTGTGACCCGAGAAATAAGTGGTACCAGGCGGCACAGCAATTCATGCCCGATGTCCCCATCTACGATGTAGGCCTGCCGTGGCCCCTGTATGAGGATGATATCGAACTCTCCGAGGTCCAGGACTACTATATCGCCTACATGGTGGCTGAGCTTCGGGGCCTGGTGAAATTCCTGGAAGAGCAGACAGGAAAGAAGATGGACTATGATCGGCTCCGTGAACTGGTCGATTTGGGAGAGAAGACCTGGAACCTGATCTGGGAGACCTATGAGCTGAGAAGGGCCGTGCCTACACCCATGGGCACGGGCGATGCCATGAATACCATGGTGCCCATGGTCTTTATGCTGGGCACCCAGGAAGGATACGACTTCTTTGTCGATCTGAACAGGGAGCTCAGGGAGAAGATAGCAAAAGGAGAGGGTGTGGTCCCCGATGAGAAATATCGGCTGCTCTGGGGTGGGGGCCTGCCCTCATGGTTCGCCCTGACCGATTTCAACTACTTTAACAGCAAAGGAGCGGTCTTTCCCGTTGAGACGACCTACCGTATGATCGAGCCAATCTACAAGCTGGATATACCCGACACAGATGACCCCTTAGAGCGGCTGGCCTGGAGGTGGCTTGGATACTGGACCTACTGGTATGACAGGGCCAAGAAACGGCCCGGCTCGGAACCGGATGTAGAGCGCCTTATCCAGTACATCGAGGACTACCAGATCGACGGGGTTGTCATGCACGAGGCCTTCTCGTGCAGGACCTGGCACCTGGGATTGATCTGGCAGCTCAATCAATTACAAAAGATCTATAGGCCGATCCCCGTGTTAGTGCTCGGCGCGGGCGACAAGAAGAAGATGGAGCACCGGGAGCTCCCATCCCTGATCCTGGAAAGCGATATCGTCGATATAAGCTCTTACTCCGAGGTAGATACCAGAAACAGGATTGACGCCTTTATCGAGACCCTGGAATCAATGAAGAAGAACAAGGCTGATACAACGAACTAAGGCGTGTTCCCGTGAACCGCAACCCCTGTATGACGGTTTCTTTACCCCATATATCGGTCAAGCCAAGACAATAGGCAAACCCGATTTTTCCTATCAACCGCCAAAAGCCCCTGTAACGGCATGTCTGATTATTTCGCGGGCATCGACATAGGCTCCACCATGACCAAGGTGGTGCTCATGGACGAGGAGGTCATCTCCTCTGTCATAGGGCCAACCGGCCCTGAGCAGAGGAGATTGGCCAACAAGGTAATGGAGGGAGCGCTGGAGAAGGCCGGGCTCCCCTTCAGCTCCGTCACCTATGTGGTGGCCACGGGGTACGGAAGGATCAACGTGCCCTTCGCGGACAAACAAATCACCGAGATTAGCTGTCATGCACGAGGCGCGGCCTCCCTCTTCCCCACGGCAAGGACCATCATCGATATCGGGGGGCAGGATAGCAAGGCAATAAAGATACAGAACGGCAGGCCTGTCGATTTTGTTATGAACGACAAGTGTGCCGCGGGCACGGGCAGATTTATCGAGGTTACCGCAGATGCCCTGGGAGTTTCCCTCGAGGAAGTGGGAAGCCGTGCCTTGGAGGGAACCCATCCCGCCCAAATAAGCAGCATCTGTACCGTATTCGCCGTCCAGGAGGTGGTGTCTCGATTAGCTGAGGGCGTTCCTCTGAACGATCTGCTCGCCGGCATCTTGGAGTCTCTGGCCGGCAGGATCTCGCGGATGGTGAATCGATTGCGCGTGACCAGGGAGGTGGTCATCACCGGTGGTGGGGCCAAAAATGCGGGGCTGGTAAAGGCACTCTCCGAAAAGCTGGGATGCGAGGTCTTGCTTCCCCCTGAACCTCTCCTGACCGGTGCCATCGGCGCAGCGTTATTGGGAAAGGATATCGTCCAGAAGGCTCGAAAGGATGGCTCGGCCCTTGAGAGAAAAGAGCGCTCCCTATCGGAGATAGAGCTTTATTAGCGGATCAGGATTTGCGATCCTGAACCGATCTCGCGAAGTGCTCAAAAGATGCTGGTCAATGAAAAGTCCGCACAAGACGGCAGACCTGACAACCTATGAAAAGGCTCTTTTTCTTCATACTCCTGTTTATGACATGGCTCTTGCTCGCACCTGGCCTCCGTGCAGCCGATATCCCTCCGGCATTTCAAGGATTGCTCCAACGCCTCTACAAAGACGGCATGGATCATGGATATCTCACCTATCTCTTTACGCGGCCGGAACTGAAGCTTATGCCGGAGATCGTGGCGAAAGGCCTCATCCGAAGGGAAGCCAGCCTTAACTATGCCCAGTTTCTCGAGAACTACGCCCTTACCAAGGCTACCTCCTACCTTCATGCCCATAAAGATATCCTGAGAGAGGTGGAAGGGCGTTTCGGCGTCTCCGCCCCCGTGGTGGTCGCCATTATCTGTGTTGAAACCGCGTGCGGGACTTACCTGGGTGGATACACCACGTTCAATCTGCTCGCAACCCAGGTCCTCTCGGCCGAGCCTGAGATCTACCAGGAGATCTACCGCCTCATCCCGCCTGAAGAAAAGGAAGGATTGACCCTAAAGACGGTACAAAAAAGGCTGGAAGGAAAAAGCACGAGGGCATACCGAGAACTCAAGGCCTTGCTGAACTACACGAGGGATCATGGGATTGACCCCTTTTCCGTACAGGGATCAGCCGAGGGTGCGATCGGAATCCCGCAGTTCCTTCCCTCGAATATCACGGCATACGGCTCCGATGGCGATGGCGATGGGAGGATCGATCTCTTTCAACACGAAGATGCCATCGCCAGCGTCGCCTCATTCCTCAAGGCCTTCCGCTGGAGCAAGGCCGGGACCTACCAAAAGCAACAAGAGGTTATCCTGCAATACAACCCAAGCCTCTATTATGCCGATACCGTGCTCAAACTGGCGGATGAACTCAAGGGCTCCTGGCGCTAACCCGGATTAGGCGATCGTAACGTCCTTGCTCAGATACACATCCTGAATAGCATGAAAGATCGCTGCCCCATCAGCGAGCGGTTTCTGGAAGGTCTTCCTGCCCGTGATGAGGCCCATGCCCCCGCCTCTCTTGTTGACGATCGCGGTATAGACAACATCGGCTAGATCGTTATCCCCTGAGGGCCCACCGGAATTGATCAGGCCAACCCTTCCCATATAGTTGTTCGCCACCTGATACCGGACCAGATCTATGGGGTGATCGGAGGTCAACTCGGTATATACCTTCTTATGGGTCTTCCCGAAATTGAGCGCGGTAAAGCCGCCATTGTTCTCCGGCAGCTTTTGCTTGATAATGTCCGCCTCAATGGTAGCGCCCAGGTGGTTTGCCTGGCCGGTGAGATCCGCGCTCACGTGGTAGTCCACGCCATCCTTCTTAAAGGCATCATTCCTGAGATAACACCAGAGCACGGTAAACATCCCCAACTCATGGGCAAACTGAAAGGCCTCGCTTACCTCGGTGATCTGTCTCGTCGACTCCTCGGATCCGAAGTAGATGGTGGCGCCCGCTCCAACGGCGCCCATATCAAAGGCCTGCTCGATACCGGCGAAGAAGATCTGGTCATACTTATTGGGGTAGGTGAGCATCTCGTTGTGGTTGAACTTCACGATAAAGGGGATCTTATGGGCATATTTCCTGCTCACAGAGCCGAGTACCCCGAGCGTTGATGTCACCGCATTACACCCTCCCTCAATAGCCAGCTTCACGATATTCTCGGGATCGAAGTAATCCGGGTTCGGGGCAAAGGACGCGCCGCCTGAGTGTTCCACCCCCTGATCCACAGGGAGTATGGAGAGATACCCGGTGCCTCCCAAACGGCCATGGCTGAAGACCCCTTGAAGATTCCGCAACACGCTATTCGGCCTGTCCGATTGGATCAGCACCTTATCAACGAAATCCTGGGAAGGGGTTATCAATCGCTCCCTGCTGATGGTGGTGCATTCATGATTCAGCAGATAATCGGCCTTCTCCTTGCCTAAAAGCTCATAGATTGTATCAATCATAGCTGCCTCCTTGGTTTAAATTTACATCTTTTATGCATCATGGATTCTCATCTCCTCCATATTGCTTCTCATTATTGTAATCCTTTAGGTTGAGAGACTGAAGGCTGAAGGTTATTTAGTTTGCAACGATCGAATCAAAGCATTCAACACCTTTTCGGTTTCGACAATTTTCGGTTCAATCAGAGATGAATCCTCATCGGAAAGAAAACCGAGGCGCTTTGCCAAACTAAGCTGAATAAAAAGGCCCTTAGACTGAAGACCGAAGCAGAAAAGGAACTGACAGCCGTTCGATTTCACTCACGGCACTGAGATTGTCGAAGAGCCTTCTACCTTTAGTCTATGTACCTGATTGAGCCCACACAACTCTTCTCTTGGAAAGCCTGCGGTCACACGGTAAACCAGTACTACCAGCTCGTCAGAAAGATCAAATGCCCTCAGTTTTGTATGATCGCGCATGATTTACCCTTTGTTCTATTCCCCTCCCGGCCCTGAGCTTATTGAAGTACCTTCAGTCTTCAGCCTATCTACCTACCTATATCTCTTGATACAAAAATACCGCTCATTTGTCTATGCCATTGCCCTGTTTTTTCTATTATTATTTGATTTTACCCTCATTTCCGTATAGAGATGAGTAGTCTTTTTTGACGGAATTTCCATCAATCGCTGAAACAAGGACCTTCCATGACATCACCACGGCTTGCCGGTTTTGTGGCACTTACCATTAAGGGATTCTGCATCGGCGCCGCAAATGTTATCCCCGGCGTATCAGGCGGCACCATAGCCCTTATCCTCGGGATCTATAAGGAATTAATCGATGCCATCGGTTCATTCAATCTCAGGGTACTGAGGCTTGCCGTAGCGCTCAAGGTGCGAGAGGCGCTCGGAGCTATTTCATGGCCTTTTCTCCTGCCCGTGGGCTTGGGCATCCTGCTGGCAACCGTGTCGCTTGCACAGATCCTGAGCGTGCTATTGGAAACCTATCCGGTGATGATCTGGTCCTTTTTCTTCGGATTGATCCTCTCATCAGTCCTTACCGTGAGCAAGGTCGTGCAGGTGTGGGGGATACTCACCTTCACGGCAACGGCCCTCGGGGCTGTGGGGGCCTTTTTCCTCTTTGGGCTTGTGCCTACCGCTACGCCTGATGCCCTGTGGTTCCTCTTTGTGAGCGGTTTGCTTGCCATCTGCGCCATGATCTTGCCTGGTATCTCAGGTGCCTACATCCTGGTCCTGCTGGGAAAGTACCACTATGCCCTCGAGGCAAT
>CAYMFC010000113.1:0-5472 GCA_964389665.1 uncultured Desulfobacteraceae bacterium
AAGAGTGTCTACAACGTGAAGGATGGATTTGAAGGACCGCCTTTTCCCTATTTCGAGGATGAGAACAGGCATAAGTTCTATAGGCAATTGGCCAACCGAAACAAGATCCCCCCTTATAATCAACGACGTTTTTATGGGTGGCAATGGTGGAACCTCCCCTGGACTTACGAGATAAACACCAAATTTATTTACCCCCCTGATTTAAGTCAGAAAAAAGAAGAGAAAAAGTAACCCTACACAAGGGACCGGATAAAGGCCAGCGCAAGGATCGTCTTGCTATCGAATATCTTGTGGTCCCTAATCATACCCATGACCTCTTCAAGGGTCAGTATATTCACGGATGATATCTCATCTTCATCTATCCTTGTCTTTAGTTTCTTTAAATCCCTGCCCACATAGAGGTGGATGAGCTCATTGGAATACCCGATAGCCGGTGCATAGCTATAGAGCCATTTGATCTTCCCGGCCTCATAACCGGTCTCTTCCACGAGTTCCCTCAGGATACATTGCTCCGGGCTCTCGGCGCCGTCAATCTTGCCGGCGGGGATCTCGATCGTCTCCCTGCCCAAGGCATACCTGTACTGCCTCACCATGATTATCTCGTTATCTGAAACAAAGGGAACCATAGCAGCGGCCTGTGGATGCTCAACATAGATCCTCTTTCGTACCTGTCCGCTCTTGAGGGCCACCTCATCCAGGTAAACCGTAAAATTCTTTGTAGCCAAACTTGCAAGGCTTTGTATTTTTTTCTCCATTTCCATGTCCTTCCTTATGAGTGTGCCGACAAGCATAAAATAGTAAAAACCAAGTATGTCAAACTCGTAAAAAGTCGTATCCCTTGAATTTGTCATTTCGACTGCAAGGAGAAATCTTGTATTTTCAGCATGTTATATTGATAAGATTTCTCGCTTCGCTCGAAATGACATGCTATTGAGACTTTTTACGAAACCATCAAGTATGTTTCAGCAATGAAAGAGTTATTCCAGCCGCAGACACACACAGACTATTGCGGCGACGACCTGTCGCCACAATAACCATCATGCCCTTCGGGCAGATCTACAACCATTCTGTACATTCCAGTCCTCAGGTCCCTCAGCGATTTTTTCGTTCGGCCAGGTCGGCCGAACGAAATGTCTGCGTCTGTCTGCGTTGGTCAGCGGTTAAATGAGCTGGATAACTACCAACATCAAAGCCCATCTTCGTGGACGATTCGTTCCACGTTGGGATCGTGGTGATCAACCATTTCATCGACATCCCTTGTCATGAAATTTAAGGTTCGCTCCATGTCTTTCACGTAGGCATCGAACTCCTCGCCCTGAGCGGTCTTGGGAATGAGGTATGGTTTCGATGCGGAGATCACGATCCTCGAGAACGGCTTTGGGATTATCGTTCTATCCCATGCCCTCGTAAACATCCATACGCGGGTTGCAGACCAGATGAGAGGCATCAGATGAACACCCGATTTCTGGGCGATCCTGACAAGCCCGGGCTTGGCCCTTAGTGCCGGCCCCTGCGGACCATCCGCGACAGTGGTCGCAATCCTTCCGCCGGTATTTAAAAAATCTACCAACTGTTCAGAGCCCTGCTTTCCCCCTCTGCTTGACGAGCCCCTGGCTACGACAAAACCTAATTTTTTAGAAAAATCAGCGAGTAGATCCCCATCCTTGCTTGGAGATAGGAGGGCCATAGGATGAAGGTAACCATATTTAATCATAAGATAGATGGTGCATCGATGCCAGGTCGTGATAACGACCTTTTTATCCCCAAGGAGATATTCCTCTATGTACGCCTTGTTTATGTACTGCACCCGACAGGTAAGTACTATTGCTTTCAGCACGACTATTGCCGTATAGGAAAGAAGCGCCCTCAGATACCTATTGGTGATCTTGATTTTCATATCGTGTAATGGTTCAGGGTTTTACTATTTTAACGGCGAACGGTGAACGGTGAACTTGGAACCTTTCTCCCCTCTCCCCCTCTCCCTTTCACCCTTTCTCCCCCTCTATACCTGACGTATCACTTTGGCCCTCACAAGGGATTCTATCTCCTCGAGCAGGCTCTCGTCGGGCATGATGCTGTACCGGTTGTGGGTTGCTACCATTGCCTTTTTACCCCCATCAAGGTCAACCCGAAACTTGAGCTGACATTCACCCGGATGCCTAAAGATAAGATCCCTTAACTGAATAAGGCTTGCACGTGAGAGCCCCTGCCGGTTGATGTGTATGACTATCGACCTTACCGATCTCTGCTTCACCGTTTCCAATGGAACGATATCCTGAGCCCTCACCTTTACGACATTTTCTCCTGCTTCCACCTCACCGGTTATAAGAACCGGTTTGTCTTCGTTTAACACCGGTGTATACCGCGCAAACACGTCTGGAAACGCCACCACCTCGATAAACCCGCCTTTATCCTCCGCATTGATGAGGGCCATCTTCTCCCCTCTCCTTGTTCTCTTTATTCTAATGCTATTGATGAGGCAAGCGAGCTTAACGACTGATTTGTCTTGAATGTTCAAGAGGTCCTGTGTGGTACTAGTTGCGAATTGATGTATCTCCTCTGTGAATCTGTCCAAAGGATGCCCGGTGATGTAAAACCCGAGGGATTCTTTCTCCCTCCGCAGCTTTTCATCGTCATCCCATTCGTCCGGCCCCTGCAACTCCCCTGTGTTTGCTTCCTGTTCTCCCGATGAAAAAAGGTCGAACATAGTGAGTTGGTTTGGATCTTCACTGATCCCCCCTGCGACAAGGATATCGTTCAGCGAAGCGAATAGCCGCGATCGATATTCATCGGTAAAGTCAAAGGCCCCGCACTGAATGAGGCCTTCCAAAACCCTTTTGTTTACCTTTGATTTATCTACTCTTCTACAGAATTCGGTCAGCGAGACAAAGGGGCCTCCCCTTTCTCTCTCTTGGACGATCGCTTCTACGGCCTTAATGCCCACGTTTTTTACCGCAGCCAGACCAAAACGGATACTGTCCCCGACCACAGCAAAATCCACCTTGCTCTCGTTAATATCCGGCGGAAGAATGGCAATGCCCATATCCCTGCACTCCGCAATGTTCTTGATAGTCTTGTCCTGACTGCCCATGTCCTCGGTCAGCAAGGCTGCCATGAACTGCACGGGATTGTGGGCCTTGAGAAAAGCGGTCTGATAGGCTATCATGGCGTAAGCTACGGAATGGGATTTGTTAAAACCATAACCTCCGAATTTCTCTATCAATTCATAGACGCTATGCGCCTTGGCGGGATCTATTTTATTCTTGTTCGTGCCCTCTAAAAATCGTTCCCTCAGCCGTTCCATCTCTTCGGGCTGTTTTTTGCTGATAGCCTTCCGCAATATGTCCGCCTCTGCGAGTGTATAGTTGGCGAGGAGCTGGGCGATGCGCATAACTTGCTCCTGATACACGATGACGCCATATGTCTCCGTCAGAATCTCCTCCAGCTGGGGGATAGGGAATAGTATCTTGATCTCACCATGCTTTCTCCTGATAAAATCATCGACCATCTTGCTGCCCAGAGGACCTGGACGATAAAGGGCAACCGATGCAACGAGATCCTCAAAGACACCCGGCTTCAGATTCCTCAAGAGTTCCTTCATGCCGGTGCTTTCCAGCTGGAACACCCCTGTGGTTTTTCCCTCGCTGATAAGCTTGAAGGTTTCCTTGTCATCCGTGGGAATCTCATCCAGGTTCACAACCCCGCCGGAAGTCTCCTTGATGAGGTCCACGGTATGCTGGATAACGGTCAAGGTCTTGAGCCCCAGGAAATCGAACTTGATAAGCCCGAGCTGCGCTACCTGATCCATGGTGTACTGGGTCATAACTTCTCCGTTAGGACCCTTAAACAACGGCAGATACTCAACCAAAGGCCGGTCCGATATGACAATGCCCGAGGCATGGGTAGAGGCATGCCTGGACAGGCCCTCCAGGGATCTGCTTATCCGTAAGAGCCTCCTCTCATCATCCGTTCCCTCCTCCAGGGCCTTGAGCTGCGGCTCGGCCTCAATGGCCTCGTCCAAGGTAATATTAATCCCCTCTGGAATGAGTTTCGCAATTCTATCCGCCTCTGCATAAGACATGTTAAGGGAGCGTCCCACATCTCTGATAACGGCCCGGGCCTTCATGGTGCCAAAGGTTATTATCTGCGAAACATTCTCCCTTCCGTATTTTTCGCTCACATACTCGATAACCTTGTCCCTGTTCTTGATGCAGAAGTCTATATCGATGTCTGGCATGCTGATCCTGCCTGGGTTGAGGAACCGCTCAAAGAGAAGCCCATATCTGATTGGATCGATATCGGTAATCTTGAGCGCATAGGCGGTCAAAGAGCCGGCAGCGGATCCCCTGCCTGGACCGACGGGAATGCCTGATTTCCTCGCATAATCGATAAAATCCGCGACAATCAGGAAATAGCCGGCAAACCCCATCTCCTTGACGATTTTCAATTCATAGGCCAACCGCTCTTCGTATTGCCCTTTCAACTCGCCTGTCATGGGCCCCTCAAGGGACTCCTTCCGGGCCAATCTCTTATCCAGGCCTTGCCTGGCCTCTTGCTCCAATGTTTCTTCAAGGCTTAGATCGCCCGAGACCTTGAACACGGGGTATTTATACTGACCGAACTGCATCTCATAGTGACACCTCTTGGCGATTTCGACTGTATTGCCGAGGGCTTCCGCGAATTCCCCCAGATCGCTTGCCATTTCTCCGGGGGATTTGAAATAAAACTCTTCGTTTGAGAATCGTAACCTGTTGGGATCATCCACGTTCTTGCCCGTCTGGATAGATAAGAGGATATCGTGGGCTTCCGCATCCTCTCTGTTGAGGTAGTGGCAATCGTTGGTAGCCGCCATGGGGAGAGAAAGTTCCCGGGCGAGTTCTTTGAGGGCCTTGTTCACCACAAGCTGATCGGGAATCTTATTGGCCATCACCTCCAAGTAGAACCGATCCCTGTCGAATATAGATGCAAGCTCACGGGCGTATCTCTTGGCTTCTTTTTCTCGTCCAATCATCAGATGATAGGGTACGTGGCCCTTAAGACAAGCGGAGAGGGCTATCAAACCGTCATTGTATTGCCTCAGGAGCTCCATATCGATCCTAGGGTGATAGTAGAAACCCTCAAGGTTGGCTAATGTCACGAGCCTGCTCAGATTCCGGTAGCCCGTTTCATCCATGACGAGGAGCACGAGGTGGTAGGCATTCGGCTGGCCATCCGCTGCGGGCGCCTTATCCTTCCTGCTGCCTGGCGCCACATACGCCTCGCATCCGATAATGGGTTTGATCCCCGCCTTTATAGCCTGCGAATAAAACTCCACAGCGCCGAACATATTCCCGTGGTCAGTGATCGCAACTGATTCCATGCCAAACTCGGATGCCTTTTTTAGCATCCTATCCACCCTGATTGCCCCATCGAGCAGGCTGAATTCCGTATGAACATGGAGGTGAACGAATGGAGGGCTATCTCCTTTTACCG
>CAYMFC010000114.1:0-5467 GCA_964389665.1 uncultured Desulfobacteraceae bacterium
GAAGCCGGCCGATCATCTCTCCCTGGGACTTCAGAAGATGCTGACCACGCGTCTGGCGGAAAAGGGCTTTGAGCTCATCGATCCCTATACTGTCAATGAGGGAAGCCTCTCAAGGATAAAGGGCTCTGAGGTGGATCTGCTCAGGAGGGTTGCCGGGGAGATGGGAGTTGACTGGGTGATCAGCGGAAGCCTTACTCATATCGGAGATGTGGTCAGTCTTGACCTCACTCTTATCCCCGTACGTACCGACAGGAAGCCGTTGTCGGTGTTCGCTGAGGGGAACACTATCGATGAAGTTCCCGAGGTAGCAGAGAGGGCAGCGGAGATGGTGGTGAACCGGATCACGGGCATCGACCAGATAGAAAGGGTGTCGGTTGAAGGAAATAAGCGCATTGAGGAAGATGCGATCCTTGCCGTCATTGGGAGTCAAGAGGGGACGTTCTATGATCCGTCATTGCTCGATAACGACCTTAAATCCATCCATAAAATGGGTTATTTCGAGGATGTTCAGATAGATGTAGAGGAGGGGACGAGGGGCAAGATAGTCACCTTCAAGGTAGTGGAGATGCCCTCGATAGGAACGATCAGCTTTGAGGGAAACAAGAACATAGATGAGGCGGATCTCAAGGAGGCCTTGGGCATCAAGGAATACTCCATCGTGAACATGAAGGAAATCAAGGATAGCATCAAGAGGTTAGAGGACCACTACCATGAGAAGCGATACTATCATGTGGAGATAACCCAGAGGATTGAGGAGCTTCCCAACAACGAGGTGGCGCTTATCTATGAGATCAAGGAGGGAGAAAAGGCTTACATACGGACGATTGCATTTGTGGGCAACCATGGCTTTACCGACGGGGAGCTCAAGGAGGTGATGGAGACGAGCGAGAAGGGATTTTTTTCATTTTTAACGCACTCAGGTCACCTCGATAGGAAGGAGTTGGAAACCGATACATTCAAGCTCACCTCATTTTACCACAACCATGGCTATATAAAGGCAAAGATAGGAGAGCCCGAGATCTCCTACAAAGAGGGCCAGGGCATTAGCATCACGATCACGGTTGATGAGGGGCCCTCATATACGGTGCACCATGTCAGCATCGAAGGAGATTTGATCAGAGAGCCTGAAGAGCTCATGAAGGAGCTCAAGATCATCGATGAGAAGATGTACAACAGGGAGGTTATCAGGGCCGATGCGCTGCGCTTAAGCGAGGTTTATGCGGATGAGGGCTATGCCTTTGCCGATGTCGTTCCCAAGATCAAGGAGAACGATGAAGAGCGGACGGTTGATATCACCTACCAGATCTCCAAGGGAAAGAAGGTGAGGTTTGAGAGGATAGAGATCACCGGAAATGAGCTGACAAGGGATAAGGTGATCCGGCGAGAGCTCCAGGTGATTGAAGGAGGATATTTCAGCGGCAGGGGCTTACAGAGGAGCACCCAGAACCTCTATCAGCTAGGGTTTTTTGAAAATGTGGAGATTGACACCAAAAAGGGGAGCAGCGACGATCAGATGATCCTCGATATCCATATTAAGGAGAGGCCGACCGGGTTGTTGTCGTTCGGTGTTGGATATAGCTCCGTGGAAAAAACAATGGCGATGCTGGAGTTGTCCAAGAGCAATCTCTTTGGCCTTGGGCAGGTGCTATCAGCGCGGGCAAGCATAAGCGGCAAGGCTACGAGGTATACCCTGAGCTTTACCGAGCCGTGGCTTTTCGAGAAGCCCCTTTCCGCAGGGATCGATATCTTTGACTGGGAGTACGAGTATGATGAATATACCAAGCATAGCAGGGGAGGCAAGCTGAGGTTCGGATTTCCCCTAGGAATCGAGTTTATGAAGGGATCGGTTATTTACACCTATGATGATGCCGAGGTCACTGATATAATAGAAAATGCCGCTTTGGTGATAAAGGATATGGAGGGTGAACATCTTACCAGCAGTGTGACCTTCGGCATCTTGAGGGACAGCAGGGACAGGATGTTTAACTCGCGAAGGGGATCCGTGAACTCGCTGTCGATGGAGTATGCAGGGGGGGCGCTGGAAGGGGATAACTATTTCACCAAATACAATGCCAGATCGGCTTGGTTTTTCCCCTTGTTCCAGAACTCCTCCTTTTCTGTTCAGGGCAAATGGGGTTTTGTTGAGCAGAGGCCGGGAGGAAGATTGCCGATCTACGAGAAATTTACCTTAGGGGGGATTAATACGGTGCGGGGATTCGACTATGGATCAATCTCGCCGGTTGACTCATTAACCGGCGATAAGATCGGTGGGGAGAAGATGATGCTCTACAATGCTGAGTTCCGGTTTCCCCTCCAGAAGGAGCAGGGAGTGATGGGGGTACTGTTCTTCGATGCGGGGAACGTATTCACCAAGTATGAACCCTATAGCTTTGACGGCATCAGGCGAAGCGCAGGCACGGGCATTCGATGGTATACGCCGGTCGGCCCTCTGAGGTTGGAGTGGGGGTATAACCTGGATCGAAAGGAGGGCGAACCCTCGAGCAACTGGGAGTTCACCATTGGAACGCCATTCTAAGGATTGTCCGGGGTCGGTTGACTAAGGAAAGGGAAATAGGGTACAATCCAACCCCGATCTATTTGGTCGCTTGTAACCGATAAAAACGACATCAATAACGGAGTCAACCATGAGAAAGTGTGTCTTTTTTGCAACAACTGTTGCCCTGATTCTTTTTCTCTCCAGCGCGGTCTTTGGGCAAGAGCTCACGAGGGTTGGGTTGATCGACCTTCAACGGTGTCTTCAGGAGTCAAAGGAGGGAAAGAAGGCAACTGAGCTTTTGAAGCGAAAGAAGGCCGAGCTCCAGAGAGAGCTCGATAAAAAGCAGCAGGAGCTACTTCAGTTGAGGTCTGAGTTCGAGAAACAGTCGATGATGTTAAGCATGGATGCCCAGGAGAGCAAGAGAAAGGAAGTTGAGAGAAAGGCCAGGGACTTAGAGTACTACCTGCAGGATTTGAACGAGGAGATGGCGAGGGCCCAGGATCGGGAGAAAAAGAGGATCTTTGATGAACTCGGCACGGTTATTGAAGAGATCGGATCCGATGGACGCTACGCGATAATCCTGGAGAAGAGGGCGGGAGGCGTGCTGTATGAGAATAAGGCAGTTGATATAACCGACCAGGTTATCAAGGCCTACGATACGGTGAAGCAGGGGCCGGGCAAGAATAGAGGTGAATAGCCTTGGAGGTAACCCTTCGGCACATCGCAGACTCTCTTGGCGGCGCCATAGAGGGGGATGATTCGCTTGTCATCAACGGGATCAGCTCCCTCACCTTGGCCGAGGAGGGAGAGATCTCATTCATGGCTGACCCGGGCCTGCGGGATCAACTCCGGGTCACAAGGGCATCTGCCGTTATCGTAAAAACCCGTACCGATCTCTTTCCAGGGCCGCAGGTGATCGTCCCCGATCCGTATCTGGCCTATGCAAGGGTAGCAGCCATGTTCGCCCCTGGTCCGCCTCGCTTTGAGGGTGTGAGCGAGAAGGCCGTGATCGGTGAGGGGGTTCTCCTGGGAAAGGGGGTCTCCGTCTATCCCTTCGTGTATGTGGGAAGGGAAGCGGTGATCGGCGATGGGGCGATCTTGTTTCCGGGCGTCTATATCGGGGATGGGGTTCACATAGGAGAAGGAACTGTTCTGTATCCGAATGTCTCGGTCCTGCCGAATTGCATCATAGGGAGAAACGTGATTATCCATGCGGGGAGTGTTATCGGAAGCGATGGATTCGGGTACGCCAGGGATGGCGATGCGAGCGTCAAGATACCCCAAACGGGCACCGTGCAGATAGGAGATGAGGTAGAAATCGGGGCAAATACCACGATCGACAGGGCATCCTTTGGGAAGACCGTTATTGAGAGAGGGGTAAAGACGGATAATCTCGTTCAGATCGGACACAATGTCGTTGTTGGTGAACATACGATTATCGTTGCCCAGGCCGGCATTGCGGGAAGTACCAGGATAGGGAAGAATGTTATCATAGGACCGCAGGCCGGGGTTATCGATCACCTCGAGATAGGCGATCGGGCGATGGTGGTTGGAGGATCCGGTGTTGCGAAATCCATTCCAGCAGGAGCGGTTGTCTCAGGGTTTCCAGCCATGCCCCATCGGCTCTGGTTGAAAACGAGTGGACATATCCGGAGGCTCCCCGAGTATTTCGATAAGCTGAGGGAGCTTGAGAAAAGGATCAAGGAGCTGGAACAACAAGAAAAGGAGCTATGAGGAAAATGGACCTTCCATTGAGATACCAGGACATCATAAAGATATTGCCGCACAGACCCCCTTTTCTTTTCGTTGATCTGATTACAGAACTCGAACTGGGTGAGAGGGTGGTAGGGATCAAAAATGTAACCATTGACGAGCCATTCTTCGAGGGTCATTTTCCCGGAAACCCCATTATGCCGGGCGTCTTGATCGTAGAAGCCATGGCGCAGGTAGGGGGAATACTGGCGAGGTTATCGGTGCCGGAGAGTATGAACCTGGACGCGAGCAAGGCCATTTACTTCGCCGCAATCGATAGGGTGAAGTTTCGCAGGCCGGTGGTTCCAGGCAACCAGATCGTCTTCGAGCTTACCGCCATGAGAAAGGGCACCAAGATTTGGAAGATGAAGGGAAAAGCGATGGTGCACGGGGGACTCGTAGCTGAGGCCGAATTAGTAGCAGCGATAGGATAAGGTATGGGAGCAGATATTCATCCACATGCGGTAGTCTCACCAAAGGCGAAGATCGCCGATGGGGTATGCATTGGACCGTTTTCGATCATAGGTGAGAAGGTAGAGATAGGAAGGGATACCATCATCGATTCCCACGTGGTGATCGATGGTCACACGGTGATCGGAGAGAGGAACAGGATTTACCCGTATGTCTCCCTTGGATTACCTCCACAGGACGTGGGGTATTCGGGCGAGGACACCAGGCTTGTGATAGGCGATGAGAACGTGATACGGGAGTTCGTAACCGTGAATCGGGCTACCGCCAAACAGGACAGAGTCACAAAGATCGGGAACAATAACTACCTCATGGCATATGCCCACGTTGCCCACGACTGCACGCTCGGAGATGACATTATCATGTCAAACGCTGCAACCCTCGGCGGGCACATAGAGATCGGTGACAAGGCCATTATAGGGGGACTGGTGGCCATTCATCAGTTCGTCAGGGTAGGGGCATATGCATTTATCGGGGGGATGTCCGCCACGGTCAAGGATATCCCGCCGTTCATGATGGCATCCGGGATCAGGGCAAAACTGTATGGCTTGAATGTAAGAGGCCTGAGAAGGGAGGGATTCTCAAGGGAACGGATCGACAGCCTCAAGAGGGCGTACCAGATTATATGGCGAGAGCATCATCTCATGGACGAGGCACTCCAAAGGGTACGAGAGGAGATAGCACCCTTTAAGGAGCTGGACATCCTGCTCGATTTTCTGACCAGCTCCAAGAGGGGTGTGGTGAGGTAGG
>CAYMFC010000115.1:0-5460 GCA_964389665.1 uncultured Desulfobacteraceae bacterium
ATGGCATCCATGAGATTTTCTTCCAGGATCACACTTTTCCCCACGGAATCGAAGACGGCCTTGGCGACCTTAAGGTCATTCTTGAGGGCGTGTTTCCCCGGCGCAATTGCGGCAGCCCCTTCCTTCACCGAGGCGGCTATGTTTGGCATCACCCGGATGACGCGCAGCTCTTTGTTAAGGCACCTCTCAATGGCTGCTAAGGGTACGCCCGCGGCAATGGAGATGGCGAGCTTGGACATATCCAGGTATTCGGCAGTTTCCTTCAGGATTGAGGCCATGATCTGGGGCTTGATGGCGTAGATGATGATTTCCGATGCCTTTACCACCTCGACATTGCTCGTGGTCGTAAATACCCCATAAGTATCCTTAATCGATTTTAGCTTTTCCTTCCTGATGTCAGAGCAGATGATATTCTCCGGATTTGACGATCGAGAACCAACAAGCCCGCTGACAAGGGCCTCGCCCATATTTCCCGTACCAATGATGCCAATCTTTTTATCTCGTAACATAGCCTCAATCTCCTCAATCCATCGATAATATATTGAACTTAGTTCGCTTCGCTCACAATTGGAATGTTGGAATACTGAAATACTGTGTTCTGGGAAAGTGGATCAATGCACGTATTTGGTAAATGTTTTTTGAAAACGAAGTTAAGAAATGAGATAATTATTTTTAAAAATCAATATTCCAATATTCCATCACCCCTTCTAGTCCACATGGAACATATCCCATGTAAAAATACCGTTCTCTCAATAAGTTGTAGAATTTCCGAGACATCGAATTATTCGCGTATCGGAACGAACAGCGCATTCCCTCTAACGTTGCGTCCGAGCCATTGTAATGACTCATTTCCATTAGTCAAGCGGAAATGTAGCCTCAGGGAAGAGCAGCTGTGTATTGATAAGAGGGTCCGGTGATTATTTTCCGAGTATATTCGTTTGAAAAGGATGTTGATTTTACTTAACAACCGCGTGTGAACATGCTTAAATTACCTGCACTTTATCTGATTCTACGCTTTACAACGAGCCTGGAGGGAAAACCCATGATCACGGTACATGAATATTTCGAGGGCAGAATCAAGAGCCTGGGCTTTGAGCTTAAAGCTACCCCATACACGGCAGGTGTGCTGCTGGCCGGGCAGTACACCATTGATACTGAAAAGGAAGAGCACATCACCGCAACAGTGGGGGAATTTGAGGTTCGCCCTCCCGGATCCGATTGGAAAACAGTAAGAACAGGCGAGACGATCATGATCCCATCGAAGTCAAGCTTCGAGATAAAGGTCATTGAACCAGCATCCTATATTTGCAGGTACCGATGAATTGATGCAGGCGAGCTCTTATCTATTCAGACATGAGGAGGTCATTACATGATAAAAGCCACGGTATCCATAGTGAAGACAACCCCCAAACCTCTCTATCAAGAGATCCTCAATGCAGTGGAGCGGGCGCTCGATCTGATTGGCGGCGTCCGGGATATCGTCAAGGAGGGTGATCTGGTGCTCATCAACCCCAGCTGGGTGGCGCCGCCGGTTGAGCGGGAAGCAGGCTGCATCACGATCCCTGAGATACCCCGCGCGATCGCGGATATCGTAAAAACCCTTGGTGCCCGCCCGGTAATTGCAGAATCCTCTGCCGTGGGGGTTGATACGGAGAAGGTTATTCAGAGCTCTGGGTATGCAGAGCTCAGGCAGATGGGCTACGAGGTAATCAATTTAAAGAAGACCCCCTGGGTGAATCTTCCCGTTGAAAACGGTAAGGTATTCAAGGAGATGCCCTGTTGGGAGTTGGTCAAAAAGGCCGATGTGATCATCAGTGTGCCCAAGCTCAAGACCCATGATCAGACGGAGATGACCTGTGCCATCAAGAACCTCAAGGGTCTTCAAACCGACGATGGCAAACGGAAAGATCACCAGGAGGGACTCTTCGAGGCGGTTGTGGATCTGATGACTGCGGTAAAGCCGCGACTGGCTGTCGTGGACGCCATTGTTTGCCAGGAGGGGCTCGGGCCGATCTTCGGGAAGCCCGTGGAGATGAACCTCATCCTGGCGGGAAAGGATCTCGTGGCGGTGGACTCTACCTGCGCAAGGCTCATCGGGTATGAGCCTGGGGAGACGCTTTTAACGGTAAATGCGGCAGCACGGGGATTGGGGATCATGGATCCGGACCAGATAGAGATACGAGGTGAGCCTCTCGAGGGTGTACAGCGTCGTTTTCTCCGCGCCATTGAGGATGAGCCTGTGGCTGTTGAAGACTTTCACATGATTCACGGCCAAGTCACGTGCACCGGTTGCCGAAACACGGTGATGAGCGCACTGAATGACATGCGGAATGCAGACCAGCTGATGTATCTGCCCGGCATCACTGTAGTGACTGGTGATGCTGAACTCCCCGAAGGGGTGGCTCGGGAGAACATCGTCACCGTGGGCAAGTGTGTGCCCAAGGAAAACCGAACCGAACTGCATGTCAATGGGTGCCCCCCTAATAACGCCTTAGTGGTGAAGGCGGTCATAGGCGGTAGGGCAGAGGTCAGGCGGATGTATGCTGACGAGAGCCTGGATAAGACCGATGCATAGGATTGCCACATAAGAAAGGAGACCGGTATGGAGTCTATCTTAGGGTATATGGAACAGTATGACTACGAAAATGTATTCATCTGTCAGGACAAGGCCCTCAATTTCAAGGCCATTATCGCGCTTCACGACACCACCTTGGGCCCTGCCACCGGCGGCTGCCGAATGTGGCAGTATGAAAACGAGATGGATGCCATAGAAGATGCCCTGCGATTAGCCAGGGGCATGACGTACAAATACGCAGCCGCAGGGGTCAACCTGGGAGGCGGCAAGGCGGTGATCATCGGTGACCCGAAACGCACGGACCGTGAACCTGTTTTTCGTGCACTGGGGAAGTTCATCAATCGTCTTGGAGGAACTTACATTACCGGTGAGGATGTGGGCACCACCCTGCGGGATATGGAGTACATTCGCATGGAGACGGAGTACGTGGTGACCTTGCCCACCTATCTGGGTGGTGCCGGCGATATTGCTCCCATGACCGCCTTTGGGACCATTCGTGCCATGGAGGCATGCTGTAAGCGGGTCTATGGTTCCGACAGCCTGGAGGGAAAGAGGGTTGCGGTTCAAGGACTGGGAGCGGTGGGCCATAACGTAGTCGGCCAGCTCCATGAGCGCGGCGCGGTGATGGTGATCACCGACATCGATACTGAAAAAGTCGATGCCATGGTAGCGAAATACGGCACCGACAAGGTGAATCCCGAGGCGATCTACGAGGTTGACTGCGATATATTCTGTCCCTGTGCCCTGGGCGCCATTATCAATGACGACACCTTAGGCCGGCTCAGGTGCAAGATAATCTGTGGCTGCGCGAACAATCAACTCAAGGAAGAGCGCCATGGCGATCTTCTGGAGGAAAAGGGCTTGGTGTATGCCCCTGACTACATCACCAATGCCGGCGGCACCATATACGACACCGACAGGCTTGAGGTCGGAACCGTGAGCCATGAACGGGGAAAGGAGAAGGTCTCTCGCATCTACCAGAATATGCAGCGGGTGTTTGACATAGCAGACCGCGACAAGATCCCCGCCTACCTTGCTGCTGACCGGATGGCGGAGGAGAGGATCCGGGAGATCGCAAAGGTGAAAAAGTACAGGGATGTTCTAAGGCCGTAGTAACGTGGAGCAAGAGCGAGTAATCTTCCATGAAAAAGTTTTATGACATCGTGGTGATTGGGGGAGGGGTTATCGGCTCCAGTATCGCCTATAACCTGGCAAACGACGGATTTGACGGCGATATCCTTGTGATCGAGAAGGATCCCACCTATGAGTTCGCCACCACTACGCTCAGTGCCGGTGGTGTGCGAGAGCAGTTTAGCCTTCCTGAGAATATCAAGATATCCCAGTATGGACTAACGGTATTCGAGAACTTCGACGAGATCATGGCCGTTGATGGTGAGTCGGCCCACGCGGAGTTCAAGCAACATGGCTATCTTTTTCTCGGCGGGGAGGAGAACTGGCCATCGATCAGGAAGAACTATGAGATCCAGAAGGGTTTAGGGGCACAGGTATCTTTGCTCTCCATTGATGAGCTCAAAGAACTCATTCCGCACCTTGCTACCGATGATCTGGCAGGAGGTTCCTTCGGCTCTCGAGAGGGGTACCTTGATCCTTATGGAGTTCTCCAGGGATTCATTCGGAAGGGCAAGCAACTGGGAGTTGAATACCTCTACGAGGAGGTGACGAGTATCGAGGCGCAAGGTGGCAAGGTAGAAGGTGTCATCACCAACAAGGGAACTGCCATAGGATGCGGGATTACGGTAAATGCCGCAGGCCCCTATGCATCGGTTGTAGGAAAAATGGCGGGTGTCGATCTTCCGATAGATCCGGTTCGAAAGATGGCCTTTGTGTTCGATCCCAAACTCAAGTTCGACTACGATCTGCCTCTTGTCATTGATACCGATGGGCTCCTTTATTTTCGTCACGAAACAGGTAAAACTATCATGATGGGAAAATCGGTCCCTGATGAACCCCCTGGCTTTAACTTCGAATGGGATCGGGATTATTACATGGAGGTTGTGTGGCCTCAGGTAGCCAAGAGGGTGCCTGTATTTGACACCGCTAAATTAATCAGGGGATGGGCTGGGCTCTATGCCATGAATCGGGCGGACGGAAACGCGATCGTTGGGCAGCTTGGTGATATCAGGGGTTTCTATGGTGCAGTCGGCTTTAGCGGCCATGGGCTTCAGCAATCTCCAGCCATTGGAAAGTGTCTCTCTGAATTAATCCGGTTCGGAGAGTTCCACACCATTGATCTTTCCTGTTTTTCCTTTGATCGCTTCGAGGCCGGGCGACTGGTCTTTGAAGAGGAAATGGTCTAACCTATGGCCGCTTCCCCATATTGGGCTTCGCCACAAGGAAACAGGTGAAACCTCTTCTCACCCCGTGATCCCGTAAGCCTTGAGCAGCGCAAGAACCTCGGGAAAATCAATGCCGAGGCGCCGTACCGTTTTCACGGTTGGAATGCCCTCAGATGTCCATCCGCGCCGTTTATAGACCGCATCCTTGAGCTTCTCGTATTGCTTCTCCCGATATTCCCTCAGGGCCTTGAGCTTCTCCCGGGTGCCCTTTCCCTGGGGATTCATAATGCCCAGCTCTTTAAGCTGCTCGTCATAGCGATCCTGCCGGGATTCATACTCTTGAACGGTGACCGGCCCCATAGCCCTGTAGGGGAGCGTATCGTGTTCTCTCGTGCCGAATCCCTGGCGCAGGTTGAATATCCGTTGGAAATTATAGACCCGCTCGCTCATCTCGATGAGAGCATCGGGCGTTGACTCGATGCCGGTGACCGAGGAGAAATACTCTACATACCACATCACGTGCTTCATCACCTTTGCAGGTTCCAGAGTGGCCTTGTTATCCTCGGGAACGATGTCGTTCCAGGGGAG
>CAYMFC010000116.1:0-5442 GCA_964389665.1 uncultured Desulfobacteraceae bacterium
TTCCAGGGGATAGGAATGGCCCTGGGCCAAAAAAGGGGGCTCGTTAAGCTCCAGGCCGATGCCGTGGCCGATGAACCGAGTCTGAAGTCCGTGAGGACCAAGGTAGCTATCCCCGTAACCAAGTCTTTTTGCGAGCTGAAGGGTTTTTAGAAAGAGTGCTTCGCAGTCCGCCCCTGGCCTTGTCTCCTCCAGGACCGCGTCGTGGATCTCCCTGCAAGCCTGGTAGGCGTCGATGAACTTTGTGCTCATCGTGCCTATCGAGAACATGCGGGTTTCATCTGCCTGGTATCCGTGGTAGCAGGTGCCGAAGTCTACCAGGATGGGTTCGTGGGCCTTCATTGGCCTGAGGCTCGCTCCCACGGGAAATGCGGGCGAAAGGCCAAGCCCGCCCATCGGGGAGTCGGACTGGCTGACGATCCCGCCGGCAGGCCCGCTCAGCACATGCCATGTGTAGGCCTCATAGTTAAGAGACCTGACCCTGAGAAGCCCCTCATGACCATACCCCTTGGCCACGGTTTCGAGACGGCCCCCAAACTCGATCTCCGTCATCCCCTCCGTCAGGATCTCCCTTCCCTTTTGGAAGGTCTTCCTGCCTATCTCACCGGCAGCTCTCATGAGTTCTATCTCGAATGGCGATTTTCTCCTGCGCAAATCTCGGATCAAGGGCGAGGCATCAGCGAGCCTGGATCCCTTGAAGAGATCCTCGTATCTGGCGTAATCCCGCACAGGGAGCACATCGAGCTCAAGCCCGAGGCTGTGGGGGAGCCTTCCGCAATGCCCTTGTATGAGGGCTGGAAGCTCTCGAATAGAGGTGAGCCCGACCACGTCCTCAATCGGCGATTCGATCTCAGCACGCGCCAGCTCCCTTCTGACCAGAAGCAAGGGCCTTCCTTCCACTGGAATGAAGAGGACGCTATCCTGTGTGGTTCCCGATAGGTAGTAAAGATCCATTTTCTGCACCACCAGAAGGGCTTCTATGTCCTGGTCCTCCATGGACGTTTTGAGCCGTGATATGCGCCCTTCGATCTCCTTGAAAGGGGTGTAGCGGAAACCCAGGGATTTACTGAATCCCCTCAATTCATCCCGTACCCATTGCCTGTAGTTCATCTTCCCTCTTCCCCGTTATTACCGAAGACGGATACTTGCCCCATGATGGCAGATTAAGGTGACGTCGAGGAACCCTTCCTTGGGATAAGAAGTTGGATTGCCTTGGGCACTATGTCGAGGATAACGGGCAGCTGTCCCGGCTGTTCCCCATCCACATCCAAAAGCACCCTCTGCTCAGAGGAGGCCTCTATGCTCTTACCCGTCAACGTTCTCACCTTTTCAAGCTGAAGGAGCTTTCCGTTGTAAAGTTTTGGGAGGTTCCAGAATACCTCCGGAAGGGTGAAATCCCCGATCACGGTCACGTGAAATATGCCATCGTCCACCCTCGCATCTGGGGCAACCCACATACCGCCACCGTGATACTGTCCGTTGGCGACTGCCACGTTCCAGCATGCAACCGTTTGATTGAAGCCCTCGTCTACCTTCAGGTGTATCCGCTTCTTATCGTAGATCAGGATGGAGAAAAGCGTTGCCCAGATGAACGAGACGAACCCGCCAAAGGCCTTGGTCGTTCTGTTCACACGATCATCTACCTCTCCTCCGAGGCCAAAGCTGGTCACGTTATGGAAGTAGCGCAGGGAGGGTTTTCCTTGGTGATCCCTATACCTGATCCGTCCCAGGTCGATATGCCTGGCATGGGCGTCCTTGATTATGTCTAAGGCCCTGTCCGGTGCTGTGGGCAGGGGAACGGTTTTGATGAAATCACATCCTGTACCCCGGGGGATGAACCCAAGCGCGGCCCCAGCTCGAAGGGGACCATCCTCTCCCATAAAGCCGTTCACCACCTCATTCAGCGTTCCGTCTCCTCCTACACAGATCACTACATCGGCACCCTGTTCGAGGGCGGATCTGGTGAGGGTGGTAGCATGCCCCGGACCGGTGGTAAGGAAGGCCTGAAACTCGCCTAGCCGTTGTTTTGCCAGGTCCTGAATCCTCGGCCATTCCCTCCCGATGGCGCCCATTGCAGCATTGGGATTCACGATGAAGGTAAATCTTCTCCCGGGCACCTTTATCCTCCGGATAATCCCTCGATCAAGGCCATGACGTTGCGGCCCAAAACCCGATGGTTGTAGCCTCCCTCCAGTATGCCAAAACATCCACCACTGCACCGCTCCGCAGCCCCTCGCACCATCCGGCCGATCTCCTTGTAATCTTCCGTTTTGAGGGTTCCTCCCCAATCATCCTCGTGGTTGTCAAAGCCGGCCGATATTCCGATCATGTCCGCCTTAAGGTGCTTCATTGCATAGGCTACCTCATCCAGGTAAGCATCCCTATGATTGGCCTGCACATTATGGACCGTAACGTAATCCTTGTCCTTCAGGATGTTCACGGTGCCATCCCCAAAATGGAGGTCGATATCCAGCACATAGGAGCTCTGGATCTTGTTGTTCCTCCTGAGCCGTTCAAGGCCTATAGCCATGTTATTGAAATAACAGAAGCCCCAGGAGGAAGCAGAGGAGGCATGGTGACCGGGGGGCCGTATGAGCCCAAAGCAGGGCGCGCTCAGAGCAAGCATAGCTGCCTGGATGGCCCCTCCAGCGGCCAATGCTGCAATGGGATAAAGGCCTCTTGCTTTCACATGGGCAATATGGGCCGCGGTATGGACTGCTGCGATGTCTTCCTCAGAGGCGGGCTGAGCAGCTACGAACTCAACTTTTCCCTCGATGACCTCAACTATTGCCTCCATTCGTCCGGCGGCCGCAGCAGGGTCAGAGGTATAAACCTGATAGAAATCCTCATGAAAGATAACCTTCATGTGAGCCTCCCTCGTTCGATTGGTAAGTCAGAAGACCGCGTTCCTTTTTCCTAGGCGAGAAACCTGGAGATTTCTTCGCCTATTTGATTGATCTCTTGGATGAATGGGTCCGCATTGTGGAGGAATGCCTTTCTCATTATATCAGTAACTTTTCAATACGTTCGAATAATTCCTTGCCCTGGCATTTGGTGTCATTGCGAGGAGCGGAGCGACGCGGCAATCTTGTTGCAACACTAGAGATTGCTTCGCTCCCGCCCGCCTCGCCTTGCGGACTCGCATGGCGGGCAGGTCGCTTGCAGTGACAAAACCAGAATGTATTGAGAGGTCACTGATATCGTTGGGTGAATCGTAGTTACCATGCCCAGGAGTCAAGATCATTAGTAGCCGGCGAATTCCTCGAATTCCTTCTCTCCCAACTCGATGCTCCAGGGATCGTCGAGATGCAACAAGTCCTTTATCTTTTCCTTCTCTGCGTCGGCCTCCGCCCTGCCGCGAAAGAAACCAACTCTTAGCCTCGTCCACACCTTTCCCTTGATCGTGGCCTGGGTGAGGTATGCCGAGTACCCCTCTTTAATAAGTGCGATAGTGATGGGGACAATCTCTATATTCTTTGAAATGGAAATCACATTGACTACCCAACGCATCTTCTGTCTCTTCTCCAGGTTCTCCTCCACGTCATCATGACCGATAATCCTTAGCTTCAATCCCTCCGGTAGGTCCCTTTCCACCACATTCCATTCCGTTTTTAGACCGCCAAGCGTATCAATGTTGTACCGATAGAGGATAGGCCATTTGAGCTTGTTTCCGTAAACCTCCTCTCTGGAGGCTACATCGTAAAGGCTCTCGCCTTTTTTCACGATATAGTATATCATTGTTTTCTTCTTTGTTGTCTCCATTTTCCCGGCGGCGCTCTCCTGCATCTGGGACATCCTTTCCTCAACGCCATCAGGTTTCAGCTCTTTAGCCTGCTTTTTTGCTATCTCCTCGACAAGGACAGGTTTTACTCCCTCAGCTTCCTTTTCCGCTGCCCCCTCTTCCTTTGACACCTTTTCCTGCTCTGTTACCGGCTTTTCCTCAACCCCAGCGGATTTTACTTCTCCTGTTTCCTTTTTGGGGATTTGTTCAGCAACGGCAACTTTACCCTCTTCTTCCTCCTCCGCTGAGATTCCCGCTTTCTCTTGATCGCCGGGAATCGGAGCCTTCTGTTTTTCAGGCTCTTGCACTTCCACCGGCCTGACGATCTTGATCTTTTGGGGTTTTTTAGGCGGGGGCTGTGGGGGCTCTTCCTTTGAGCACGCCACGGTCCCCAAGAAAAACATCAGACATATGCTAAGTATGGCGGCACATTTCTTCATCACATCCTCCGGTCACGTTTCGATAGTATTGGCCTAAAGGTTAGCCGATACTATGGAAGGCCCACCACTATGCGCTGGAGGAATCCCTTTTCTTGGCTCTTAGGCATAAGGATGGGCACAATAAACAATGCAATCTTGGCCTGATAGGCTACATGATAATTACCCCTTTTTATATCGATATTTGGTCGTAATGCAAATTTTTCTTGACGACGTGCCGCCTTTCACGATTATAATTCCTTATTACAAGGGAAAGGAGAGAGCAGTTATCCATAGACTCAGTTGAAGAACTGGTGTTTCCGTTTATCCTCCTTACACAAGGTTGATGCAACCCATGGCAGGAAAGAGACAACAGACCCTCTCAGACCTTATCGACATGAATAACCCGGAAAGTGAACTTGAAGAGGTTAAAAATATTCTGGGCATGATATTTCAAGAGCCATCCTGTCAGGTGATCGAGCAGGCATTCGCCGACACCGTGCGTCTCTTCAACGGGGAGTATCCAGGCTATAGGCGTTGCACCACCCCCTACCACAACCTCAAGCACGCTACAGACACCATGCTCGCCATGGCGCGGCTCATTCACGGCGCAATCCTCGCGGGACACTCGCTCACGGAACCTCAGGTATCCCTTGGGATTATGTGTGCACTCATGCACGATAATGGCTACATCCAGAAAGAGGAGGATACCGAGGGAACGGGGGCAAAGTACACCGGCTACGACACGATCCGCAGCATCGAGTTCATGCAGACCTACCTGGCAGACAATGGGCTCATGGAGGAGCAGTTCGCCCCTTACGCCGATATCCTCATCTGTGCGAGCCTGGAGATCAGGGTAGCTAAGCTCTCCTTTACCTCAGCTACGGTGGAGCTCCTCTGCAAGCTCCTGGGAACCGCTGACCTCATGGGGCAGATGGCAGACCGCATCTACCTCGAGAAGCTTGCACACCTTTACAAGGAATTTCAGGAGGCGGAGGTGGCCAGCTACCGCGACGAGCTCGATCTGCTCATGAAAACTAAGGATTTCTACAAGAAGGTCAAGGAAAGGCTTAGGGGAGAATTCGATGGAGTGTGTGACAACGTACGACACCACTTCAGGGAGCGCTGGGGTATCGATAGAAATCTTTACATAGAGGCTATAGAGTCCAACATAGGCTACCTCACCTACATCCTCAAGAACCACGAGAGTAACTACCGCACACACCTGAGGCGGACAACGTGATGCGG
>CAYMFC010000117.1:0-5426 GCA_964389665.1 uncultured Desulfobacteraceae bacterium
TGGCGGGCAGGTCGCTCGCAATGACACTAATGTCGACTTTTTACGAAACCATCAAGCCTTTGTTAGCCTGTCATTGCGAGCACCCGGAGGGTGCGCGGCAATCTCAAAATAAAAAGCGAGATTGCTTCGTTTCACTCGCAATGACCTATGGAGATCGCACAATTTAGGAATCCCCCACTCAAAGGCTTTGTCTCGTACCGCGATTCATCGCCGTGTTGCCCGCCATATAAGGACGACCATAATGGCTCCTAAAATAAGGTTGGGCATCCACGCCGCCAGAACAGGATGCAGCGTGCCTGTTTTTCCGAAGCTATCCGCTGCACTCATCAGTATATAGTAGAATACAAAGATAAGAATGCTCAAGGCAGCTCCATAGGATCTGCTCTTCGCTCCCATCATCAAACCCAGAGGCAGCCCAATAAGGCCAAAGATTAAACAGGCAAAAGGAACGGAAAACCTTTTGTGTACCTCCTTCAGCAATTTGTTGTAAACGATTGTTCCCTTGTCGAATTGCCCCATCTGTTCCCTCAGCTCAGACAACGACATCTCCTCATTATCCTTCTTCCTCGAGGAGAACTTCCTCATGATATCTGATAGCCCTAATTTCAGGTCGTAGGTTGTGAAATGAAGGGCCCTGGATGAATCAAGGTCTTTGTTTACCATATACATGGTCCCACCCTCGAGTCGCAGATTGAGGGACATCTGCTCTGAGTCTGAATGTATCTTTCCTTGCCGGGCTACAATAGTATTGGGAAAGGCCGGATCTCTCTCGTCAAAGATAAACACCCCCTTCATCGTCTGGTCGTTGGCAGATATCTGGTTGGCGTACAAAACCATATTGGGGATCGTATCATTGAATATACCCTGCTTTATCCCAATGCTTGCGCTCGATCTCGCCACATCAAAGAGCACCTTTGCCATGGCATAATTACTTGCAGGAAAGAGATAAAGAGAGATACAGGAGGACAAGAGGTAGATCATTACTGAAAACCCCGCTACCGAGGGCATTATCTGATAAAGGCTCACCCCTGATGTTTTTAGTGCGGTTATCTCGTTGTCTTCGTTCAGCCTTGAAAAGGCGATCAGCGAGGCCAAAAGGGCAGCCATGGGAAAGGTAAAAAAGAAAACCGATGGGAGCGTATACAGGGTTATGAGAAGAACGTGCTCCAGTTGCGTGCCATGATTGACCATCCATTCGGTGAGCTTCAAGATTTTGCCAGCCAGCACGAGAAAGGTGAATACAATGAGGCTGGTCGTAAAGTGAGGGACCATCTCTTTGAAGATATAGACGTTGATAATTTTCTTTATGCCCATATTCCTTTGTCAAAGCGAAAGATATAGAAAAGCAGGAGGCCAGTGAGATAGGTGATGCCGCCAGCCCACACTACATCGCTCGCAAAGTGACCTCCCTGCAGCATCCTGCCGATACCCATGAACAGGCCATAGCCTATTCCCAGGGCTAGAAAAAATACAGCCCACCTTTTCGCATGCCTTCGCAGAAAGAAAAAAGGAGCGAAGAGGTAGAAACCGATTGAGGCATGGCCGCTGGGAAACGATTTTCCTGCCCCTGGCCCGCCTTTTACCCAAAGGGGTAAAAAATTCTCCGTTCCGCCGAAGATCTCTAGCTGGCCAGGCCGAGGTCTCCCCCAGTGATCCTTGAAGATACAATAGGTGATAAGGCCGGGTCCGAGGGCCAAAAGCACAACCAAGAATAAGGCAATCTTTCTATACCTCAATGCCTTCCTGTTTGCAAATCCGAGAACGAGTAGGATCAGGGAGGCGGCTCCCAGAAGAAGCCCGGGGATGTTCCCGTAGTCATACAAGGGCTTCCATGGGTTTGAGTCTCCCAGATACCACCCTTTGTCCGCTGAATAAAAGGACTGTTGGAGCGCAATATCCGCATCTGTGAACCAAAAGGCCATGGTGAGGCACCACAATATGAACAGGGGGATCAAGAAATCATAGGCAACCTTTCGCTTCATGAAAGAGACCTCCAGAGAGAGTACACATAGAAAAGAGCAGGAGATATGACAGAAGGAAAGGGAGTACCTCTTGAAGCTTCCGGCAGGACTTCATACACCTTCCCGTACATGAAGATCCTGCCAAGCGTTTCGTTACATGCGGAACAGCAAGCGAAGGTCTTGCCTCTGGTCCAATCGCTTCAGACCCGCATCCAGAGCCCATTGGATGGCCTCTGAGTATTCCTTTCCCGAGATCCTGCGATGAATATATTCATCCTGATAGGCAGTGCCGCACGGCCTGTACTGATCCATCACGTTCACGTACGTATGGGGCGATATCTCTCTGGCGAGAAACTCCATGACCTCCTTTATTCCAGAAACCCCATGGGGCATTACGAGATGTCTCACCAGCAACCCTCTCTCTGCTATGCCATTGCTGTCCACGACGAGATCGCCGACCTGGGTATGCATCTCCTTGAGAGCCTGGGCAGCTACTTCTCTGTAATCAGGCGCATTGCAATACCTCTTTGCCCATTGTTCATCCCAGAACTTACAATCGGGCATGTAGATATCAACGATCCCCCTCAACAACCGAAGGGTCGGCACCCTATCATAACCGCTGCTGTTGTAGACTAAGGGTATGGATAGGCCATTGTCCACGGCCAGCAGCAATGCCTCCAATATCTGGGGCACCACATGGGTAGGGGTCACCAGGTTTATGTTATGGCACCCCCTCTGCTGCAACTCCAGCATTATTGCGGCGAGGTCCTTTGCCTCAATCTCCGCTCCTTCGCCCTGATGGCTTATCTCGTAGTTCTGGCAAAAACTGCAGAGCAGATTGCAATAACTAAAAAAGATGGTGCCTGAGCCGAATCTGCCCACCAATGGCGACTCCTCGCCGTGATGCGCATGAAAGCTCGCAACGATTGCCCTCCTGCCGGTTCGGCAAATTCCCTTCTCATCATGGAGCCGATCCACCTTGCACTGCCGTGGGCAGAGACGGCACTCCTCGAGCAACCGGATGGCTTGCTTTACCCTCCCTTCAAGGTGCCCTTGATTGTATAAACGGATATAGGATGGTTCACGCACCCCTGCCTCGCATGCAAAGATCGTTGTTCGCCATGAACCCTCCTCAGGTGCCGGTTGTTTGGTTACATGAGTCGGACAACCGAGGCGGCTTAAGGCGTAAGGCATAAGGCTCAAGGTTCCAATGTTTTGCCCTGCGCCGTGCGCCATGTGCCTTGCACCTTTTAATCATGGATCTTCAACCTGCCTTTTCTCCCTCATTCTTCTGATAATCTCCCTCTCAAATCCCCTGTCATGAGGGTGATAGAAGGTTTTTCCCCTTATCTTTGAGGGAAGGTATTCCTGCTTCACTCTGGCTTGGGGGTAATCGTGGGGATACTTATAGCCCTTTGCATAACCCAACTCTTCCATAAGCCTCGTGGGCGCATTTCTGAGATGAAGCGGCACCGGCTGCGGCCCCGTCTCTTTGATCTCTTTGAGTACTGATTTCTCCGCTATATAGAGGGAGTTGCTCTTTGGCGCGGTGGCCAGATACACCACCGCCTGGGCGAGCGCCAGCTTTGCCTCGGGCGGGCCGACCTTTTCCCATGACTGATAGGAGGTTAGCGCGACCCCAAGCGCATGAGGGTCGGCCAGGCCAATATCCTCGGAGGCAAACCGGATGAGCCTCCTGCCTATGAAAAGAGGATCCTCGCCTGCTTCCAGCATCCTGTAAAGCCAATAAAGGGATGCGTGCGGGTCGCCGCCCCGCATGCTTTTGTGAAGGGCCGATATCAGGTTGTAGTGCTCCTCCCCGTCCTTGTCATAGGGCAGCGCTTTCCGGTGCAAGGCCTTTGAAACCGCATCGAGGGTTACAATCCTTTTATTATTCCTGTCCGGCCGGACAAAATACGCAGCAGATTCAAGGTTATTGAGGGCGGTGCGGGCATCTCCGTGGGAAATCTCTATGATGTAACGCAGGGCATCCTGCTCGAGCTCGACATTCAGGCCTCCGAGCCCTCTCCTGCTGTCCTGAACAGCCCTGTTGAGGATTATCGCCATATCTTTGGACTCTAGTGGTTCGAGTATCATAAGCCTCGTTCTTGAGAGCAGTGGCGGGATGATCTCGAATGAGGGATTCTGTGTGGTGGCCCCAATGAGGATTATCAGGCCGCTCTCGACATGGGGGAGAAAGGCATCCTGCTGGGCCTTATTGAAACGGTGGATCTCATCGACAAAGAGGATCGTCGGTTTGTGATCGAAGCTGTAATACCTCTTCGCTGCATCAATGATATCCCGTAATTCCTTGACCCCGGACACTACTGCCGAGAAGGATTCAAAATGGCACTCGCTGTATTGGGAGATCAGCCGTGCTATGGTCGTTTTGCCTGACCCCGGAGGACCCCAGAATAGGACGGAAAAAAGGCTGCCCGTCTCGAGCGACCGCCTCAGTGCGCTTGATGGACTGAGGATATGATCCTGTCCCACGACCTCTTCAAAGCTCTCCGGCCTCATCCTCGTCGCCAATGGTGCTGTCCTAAGATCCATTACCTTTTCCTGCTTCGCATATGAGCCCAGCGCTTCGCTTGGGGGGTATCCTTGGAAGCAACACTGAGTTGAGCAGGGGCATCTCACTGTTCCTCAGATGCATCGCTTCTCTGCAAAAGGGCATATAAAAAGGGACATTCCCTGGTTATTTTGCATTGAGTTTCTCAGAAGAACTTACGGTATCCTCTATTATTTCATAGATTGTATCCATGAAAAGGGGTCTGTGTATAGTAAGATCCACGCCCGGATTCCTCAACTCCTCTTCTTCAACCCCCTTTTTCCTTGCTCTCAAAAGCACGGTGGGCGTGATGCAGTTGATCTCCTTGATTTTCTTTGCCACACCCAGGCCGCTCATATCGGGAAGCTCGCTATCAATCACCACAATATCGAACTTAGCGTTCCCCTTTTTAAAGGTGCGTATTCCATGATAGCCGACGGAACGGTTCACTATTTTATAACCCTTGGCACTCAGCATCCTGGTCAATATGCCTCTGAGCACAGAGTTATAGGATATAATCAGAACAGAAGCCCCTTTCACCTTGTCCTTTCTTGTTGCCACCGTGAGGATATTTGCCATGAAAAACCAATAAACTCGTAAAAAGTCCTTTCACCCCCTCCCCTTGTGGGATGGGGATTTTTTCGACTTTTTGCGAAACCATCAAAACTATTGTACCGAAAAAAGCTTGAAGCTCTCTTGTGTTTTCCTTATGATATGATACTTGAGATCTTGATGTCGGTCGGCACGTTTCGCCCTTCTCATCTTTACCGATCTCGCACTGAATATGAAGTGTTCATGCATACATCGTAATCTATCCAATTTATGAACGATCGTCAAACATATATGTCTACACAGCAGTCGGTAAAAGGAGATAGCCCTCCATTCGTTCACCTCCATGTTCATACGGAATTCAG
>CAYMFC010000118.1:0-5417 GCA_964389665.1 uncultured Desulfobacteraceae bacterium
TCTCCCGCAGTCCGTCGGCCGGATGTTGAACCAGGTCCCAGATGGAGGAGCCCTTAACCTTGACAGCCAAAGCCTCGGGTCGTAACCTGCTTCCTCCGCAAACTTCGCACGTTGATATGCCATCCCCGGTGAAGTGTCTCCTGTACCCCATCCCTTCGCATGCCGGACAGGCTCCGTACGGGCTGTTAAAGGAGAAAAGCCGCGGATCCAGCTCCTTTGCACCGATGCCGCACGATGGGCACACCTTTTTTACCGAGAAGACCTCCTCCCGGCCATGATCGTCAACAACCAGGAAGGTCCCGTTTCCCTCTGAGAGGGCCCGGGCCGCCAGGCCTTCCAGATCCGGGCCTGGAATGGCCCCGATCACGAGCTCGATGGTATGATCCCGATACCTGCTCAGGGACATCCCCTCTTTGAGATCTCGCATCCTGCCGTCAATCCTGGCCTCCCGGTAGCCTCTGGCTGTTGCTCGGGCGAGCATATCCCGATGAAAACCCTTCCGGGCGGAAACCAGCGATACCAGCACGGTCCCGCTCCTCTCCCGGTATCTCTCCCGGATCTTCTCCAGGATTGACTCCTTTGATTGGGCCCTCAGCTGCCTGCCGCACACCGGGCACTGCTGGGAGCCGAACTTGCTGAACAGCAGCCTCAGGAAATGGTAGATTTCCGTCAGGGTTGCGACCGTGCTTTTCGGGCTCGCGTGGTGTATCCGCTGCTGGATGGCAATGGTGGGAGGGAGCCCGGAGAGCACATCGATATCCGGCTTCTCAAGGATCTTCACGTATTGCCTTGCATAGGGTGCGAAGCTCTCCAGGTATCTGCGCTGGCCTTCTGCAAAGAGGATATCAAAGGCGAGCGTGGATTTTCCCGATCCGGATACGCCGGTAAGCGCCACGAGGTTCTGGCGCGGGATGGAGAGGGTGAGGTTTTTGAGGTTGTGTTCCCGCGCGCCCGTGAGCGAGATCATGCCGGGCCTGCTTGCCGGGGGCCCGGGTTCGGGTGTTGCCCCTCCGCCGGGTTTTGTTCCCTGCGAGCCGCGGAGGGCCTTCCTCAGGAACCTCCCGGTGTGGGAGTCAGGATGGGCGGCGATCTCTTCAGGGGTTCCTGCTGCCACGACCCTGCCTCCCCCATCGCCTCCCTCGGGACCAAGGTCGATCACCCAGTCCGCGTTCTTCACCACATCCATGTGGTGCTCGATCACGAGCACGGTATTGCCCTGGTCCACGATCCCCTGGAGCACGAGGATGAGCTTCTCGATATCCGCGAAATGAAGGCCCGTAGTGGGCTCATCCAGGATAAAGAGGGCGGAGCCCTTGTGCGAGGGTCTGAGGAAGCGGGAAAGTTTGAGACGCTGGGCCTCTCCTCCGGCTAGCGTGTTTATCGGTTGCCCGATCCGGATGTATCCGAGGCCTACATCGGCAAGAGGTTTGAGGGATTCCCCTATAAGGGGTTGGTCGTGAAAGAAGGCCAGGGCCTGATCGACCGTCATGCAAAGGATCTCGTGGATGTTCTTGCCCCGGTAGGCAACATCCAGCACCTCCTTCCTGAATCGTGTTCCGCCGCATTCGGGGCAGGTGATAAAGACATCCGAGAGGAATTGCATCTCCACCTTTTCGCTGCCCTGGCCTTTGCAGGCCTCACACCGTCCCCCGGGCACGTTGAAGGAGAAATACCCGGGCTCATAGCCCCTTGAGATCGCCATCTCGGTGCCAGCGAATAGCCTCCTTATGGGATCCATGGCCTTTCCGTAGGTGAGGGGATTGGCCCGCGGCGTCCTGCCGATGGGTTTCTGGTCAACCATGACCACATCGAGGATGCCTTCTAATCCGGTTATTGCCCGGTGACGCCCGGGGCTTTCCTGGGACCCTGATGTAGCCCTTTTGAGGCCCTTGTAAATGATCTCCTCGGCAAGGGTGGATTTTCCGGAACCGGAGACACCGGTCAGGCACACCAAGAGGCCCAGGGGAATCCGAACGTCTATATCCTTCAGGTTGTGCTCAGCCGCGCCTTCAACGGTCAGCCATGCTCCCTTTTTCGGCATTCGCCGAGACCCGGCAAGGGGGATGTGCCTCTGCCCCTTGAGATACTGTCCGGTGATGGATCCGTTCACGCCGGCGGTGGGCCCGAAATACATAATCTCCCCGCCCCGCTCGCCGGCGCCCGGCCCGAGATCGATCATGTAATCGCTCTCACCGATGATCTCCCGGTCGTGTTCAACGACAAGAACGGTGTTCTGGATATCCCTGAGCTTTTTCATGATCGCAATGAGCCGGTGGTTATCCCTTGGATGGAGCCCGATACTCGGCTCATCCAGGATGTAGAGGCTGTTGACCAGTGATGAGCCCAGGGCTGAGGCAAGGGCCACCCTCTGGAGCTCGCCGCTTGAGAGGGTCCTGGACAGACGATCTATCGTGAGGTATCCGAGGCCGACCTCCAGCAGGTAGGCCAGCCTGCTCTTGGTTTCCCCCAGGACCAGGGCGCCGGCAGTATCGCCTGGGGAAACCCTGATGGATCCGAAGAAGGGATCGGCCTGCTCGATGGTGAGGGCATAGATCTCCGCTATGGTAAGGTCGTTGAGATAGTACAGGAGGGCCTCATCCTTGAACCTGGTGCCATGGCAGTCAGGGCATATCCTGTAGGTCCGGTACCGGGATAACAATACCCGCACATGCATCCGGTAGGTCTTGGTCTCGAGCCATCTGAAAAAGCCGCGGACACCGTAAAATCCATCATTTCCCTCGAGTATGGCCTTTTTTTGGTCCTCGGTGAGTTCATCGAAGGGTACATTGACGGGGATGCCCTGCTCGCGACAGAACCCGATCAGGTCCTCATACTCCATACGGTGATCCCTCTCTGTGCCCCAAGGCTTTATGGCGCCCTGCTCCAGGGAACGCGATCCATCGGGGATGACGAGCTCGGGATCGATATCGATGATCCTGCCGAAACCCCTGCACGTTTCGCAAGCCCCTATGGGGCTGTTAAAGGAGAAAAGGTTTGGGACAGGCGCCTTATAGGCTATCCTGCACCCGGCACATTCAAGCCGGCTGCTGAAGGAGAGATGGGCGCCCCCCTTGATCCATACATCGATACGGCCTCCCCCAAAACGGAAGGCCTGTTCAAGGGAGTCCATGATCCGTTTTCGTTCGGAGCGACTCACAAGGACTCTGTCTGCCACGATAGGAAGCGTCCCATTCCCCCCTTCCCATTCATCGATTGACCTGATGTGACCGCCGGAGAAAAAGCGGTCCAGGCCGATCATTCGAAGCTCCTCTCTTGCCTTCTCATGGTCAGTGGTTTTCAGGGAAAACGGGAAGGTGATGACTGCCTCGGTTCCCTCCGGAAGGCTCCCCAAGGCCTTCCACACATCCTCAGGCCCTTCAGGAACCACCGGCCTGCCGCATCGCCGGCAGTGGAGTTGGCCCATGCGGGTGAAAAGGAGCTTTACGTAGTCCGTGATCTCGGTCATGGTGCCCACGGTGGATCGGGATGTTCGCACAGAGGATTTGTTGTCGATGGCAATGGCCGGGGGAATACCCTCGATGCCGTCAACCGCCGGCCTGTTCATCCTGTCCATGAATTGCCTGGCATAGGGGGAGAAGGTCTCAACATACCTGCGCTGGCCTTCGGCGTAGAGGGTATCATGGGCGAGAGAGGACTTTCCTGAACCGCTCACCCCGGTGATAACCGTAATGGCGTTGAGCGGGATCTCCAGGGAAAGGTTTTTTAGATTGTTCTGGCGAGCGCCTCTAATCCGGATAGCATCTCTCGGCATATTCAGGCCTCTAGAAGGATTCCTCGGTGGCGATTCTTTCTTTAAGCACCGTTCAATCTGTTGAGGATCTCCCTGCCTGCTACGATCCCGCTGATGGAGGCCTGAACGAGGCCCCTGGAGATGCCCGCACCGTCACCTACGATGAAGAGGTTCTGTATCTCCGATTCAAGGCGGCTTGAGAGCTTTATCCGGTGGGAATAAAATTTCACCTCAACCCCGTAGAGCAGGGTATGCCTTGAGAAGATACCTGGGGCAAGATTGTCCAGTGTCTCGAGCATCTCGATGATATCCTTTAGATACCGATAGGGAAGCACAAAGCTCAGATCTCCCGGGGTGGCGTCATGAAGGGTTGGCTTCGTGATACATCTCTCGATCCTCTTCTCCGTTGATCTTCTTCCCTCGAGAAGATCGCAGAGCCTCTGTATGATAGCACCTTTTCCGAGCATATTCGCGAGCGAGGCGATATATTTCCCGTACTTGATTGGATTACGAAAGGGATCCGTAAATGTGCTGCTCACGAGGATGGCGAAGTTGGTGTTGTCTGTTTTTCTGCGGGCATAGCTGTGGCCGTTCACGGTAACGATGTCATCGGATTCTTCGAGCACCACCTCCCCATACGGGTTCATGCAAAAGGTCCTCACCTTATCATCGAAGGTCTTGGAATAATAGATCAGCTTTGCCTCATAGGCCTCTCTTGTGAGGGGTTCAACGATTGATGCGGGCGCCTCGATACGTAAACCAATATCAACGGGGCTCGGTATGGAGGCAAGGGTAAGCCTTTCTGTTTGGGTTTTCATCCAGCCTGCGCCTATCCTGCCGGGCGCAGCTACCACAAAGGAACTGGGTATCACCTGATCATCAGCAAGCCTCACGCCGGTTAGCTCACCGTTGTGGGTCAGGATCTCCTCGGCCCTGCATCCAGTTTTTATGGAGATCTTGCCGGTGAGGTCATTGCGCATGCCTTTCAGAACGGCGACACAATTCTCCGTGCCCATGTGCCGTATCCTAGATGGAACCAAGGTTAATCCAACCTTTCGGGCTTGAGATGATAGGGCTTCGATCTCATTGATATTCGTGCCGTAGAGCTTCTCCGGAGCACCATACCCCAGGTAGATTTGGTCCGCCTCTCCCAAGAGTTGATCCAGCTCTTGGGCAGATATGAGCTCATTGAGAAATCCGCCAATCTCCGTTGATAGGTTCAGCTTCCCATCGCTATAGGCGCCTGCCCCGCCCCATCCGCACAGCATATCCCGGCTTGAATGCCTGTCCCTCTTATCGATATCGTTACCCTGCTCAATGAGAAGCACCCTGTGGATGCCCGCATTGGCCAGGGTTAGGGCGGTGAAGATACCAGCCGGTCCCGCCCCGATAATAGCCACATCATACCCAGAGCTCATGACACCGATCACCTTTGAGGTATATCTTATTCATCTCAGAAAACCACCTCCTCTTGGCGTGGTCAGAGACGATGGCTTTGCAGGTCATTGTTCTTTCCTTCGCACGGAGTGATGGCCCGCCCTGGTGCGACTTGTTGAAAATACACAAATGCAAAGCTTATATTCTATGGCAGCAACCTTTACTAGAATGGTCCCTTTATATAGGTCTGGGCCAGGGAGTATTGGATGAGTGGAGTATTGAAAACCAT
>CAYMFC010000119.1:0-5369 GCA_964389665.1 uncultured Desulfobacteraceae bacterium
ATGAAGGTGAGCCTCGAGGCAATAGGGCTTACCTCGCTGTTCGGCATACCATGGGTCATTAAATTCCTGTGGGGCCCCCCTGTTGACCAATTCGGCACCAAGAGGAAATGGATGCTTCTTGTGCAATCCCTCCTGATCCTGCTCTTTCTCGCGGTTGGCCTTATGACCCCGCTTCCCTCCGGGGTGAAACTTGTTGCTGCGCTGCTTTTTATCGGTGCCTTCCTGTCCGCAACCCATGATATTGCCATTGACGGTTATTACATGGAGGCACTTGATAAGGACGGCCAGGCCAAATTCGTGGGGTACCGGGTGATGGCATACCGGCTCGCGATGATGGCGGGAACGGGGATCATCGTTACCATTGGAACTACCGTGAGCTGGCTTGCCGCTTACTCAGGAGCCGGGCTCCTGCTCGGTCTGCTCTTTGCGTATCATCTTCTGTTTCTCCCCCGGGTCGAGAAGGAAACCTCGGGACTGAGGGACTTGTTCAAAAGGGCAGCCAGGATTAAAGCAATCGCGGCAGCCGCTGTATGTGTTCTTGCCGTATGGGGAATAAAATCGTTCCTCTGGGATGGATTGACGGCCAGGCTATTCGCGGTACTCCCCTTTCTCAAGACCATCAGCTTCGCAGGATGGGTCGCGATGGGGCTTCTCCTTCTTCTAATCGGCCTAGCCCTCTTCAGGAAAAGGATAAAGGAGTTGGTTTTTCGGGATAAGGACTCGTTTTACGCAAGGGCCTTCTTTGCTTACATGGACAGGGAAAAGATCGGGGTTGCCATAGCCTTCATCATATTGATGAGAACCGGCGAATCCACGCTCTCATCGATGGTTGCCCCCTTTATGGTTGACCTCGGCATTAAGGTCCACTATGGCTGGCTCTCGGGTGGGGTAGGGCTTCCCTTCTCCATCATAGGCGCAATGATTGGGGGCTTTTTTATCTCGAAATACTCGTTAAAGAGGACGATTTGGCCGTTTTTGTTGGCCCAAAACCTCACCAACCTTGTCTACATGGCTCTAGCCCTTGGGCTTAGCCGATATGTTGAGCTAAATACAGGCGCCGACACCATGACCTTTATAGGCACCATGAATCTGTTTCTCGTTGCCTGCGTGCACGCATTCGATCAGTTTGCCGGCGGTCTGGGAACGGCCGTTCTGATAACCTTTCTGATGAGAACCTGCACCGAGCAATTCAAGGCGGCCCATTTTGCCATCGGCACGGGCTTGATGAACGTGAGCGGGGTGCTGGCAGGCGTTGCCAGCGGCTTTCTGGCCCAGAGACTCGGCTACGGGGCTTTCTTTGGGCTTACCTTTCTTCTTTCCCTTCCAGGGATGTTCCTGATTGGGTACATACCCTTTCTTGATACAGAGGGAGTGGAACAAAAACAGGATAAGGGCTCCTGATCGAATCAACGACGAGCAGAAGTTCTTGCATAGATCTGCCCTTTGATAGAATTACTTTATAGGTTTACCATCGAAGGCCTGATACGGTTCGTAAAGGGCAGCAGTGAGATTATAGTCCCCCCATCTCCTTCAGCTTTTTATCCCAGAACTCCTTTTCCTGCTCCCTCCAGTTGGGACCGGTGAACTTCTTGTCGTAGAAGGAGCCGAGCCGCTCGAACCACCTGGTCCAGGGGTTTTTCTTCTTCTCGATGGCCTGCAGCACATCGGCGACGAAGAGATCTATCTTGCTGATCTCGTCCTTGGGGGCAAAGTAGGAGGCGCCTCGATCGGCTGATTCCTTCAAGGCATCCTTTGTCAATGCGTGGGCGGTGAGCATGAGTGCAGGGATACCCTTCGCAGTGGCGATCTCCAGGAGTTCAAAGCCCTTTACCCCCATGATATCCAGCACAGCGATGTCGTATGACTCGCTCTCCAAAAGCTGTTTCGCTTCCTCAAAGCTGGAGGCGGTGTCGATCTTACACATATCGAGCAATTCCACCAACACATTCAGCACATCCTTCTCATCGTCCACGATGAGCACCCGCTTGCCCCTGAGTATCTTCTTGGTGTCCATGGTCTTATTTCCTTGTTATAGATTAGAGTACATCCTCCCTTGAGAGCATCGGGCATACCCAGGTGATATAAGCCTCTCAGGAGTCGCCTTTTGTTTTATAAAATATCCTCATCAATCCTTTGTTTGTCAAGACTTATCTTTGCCTTGTGCTCTACGAATATTTGACCACAGGCTTTATCTTTGTTATTATTTTTTTATTTCAGGTGGTGGCCGCGGCCTATGTATACACAGAACCTATTTTTTCTGCATGAAGGTCCGAAGCGAGGATGAGAAAATGGCGATTGGGCACATAGTTGTTCTTATCAGGGGCGGGGGTGATATAGCCAGCGGGGTTGCGCACCGGTTGAGCAGGTGCCGTTTCAAGGTGGTTATGACCGAAGTGGCTCACCCCCTGGCGGTGAGAAGGGAAGTCTCCTTTAGTGAGGCGGTTTTTGAAGGAGAAAAAACCGTAGAGGGCTTAACTGCGAAACTCACCAAGTCATACGATCAAATTCCGGAGATCTGGAATGCCGGCATGCTACCCATTATGATCGACCACGAGACTGCGGTGAAGGACTACCTTAAACCATCCGTTTTGGTTGATGCGATAATGGCAAAGCAAAATATGGGAACAAAGATAACCGATGCACCACTGGTTATCGGGTTGGGGCCGGGTTTTCGCGCCGGCAGGGATGTGCATCTCGTCGTTGAGACGAAACGAGGCCATGACCTGGGAAGGGTTATCCCGGAAGGAGAGGCGGAAAGGAACACCGGTATTCCCACCGAGATCGGCGGCTTTTCCGTTGAAAGAGTGCTCAGGGCGAGCAAGCCTGGAAGGCTGAAATGCCTGAAGGAAATCGGCGACTACGTGGATGCAGGGGACATCGTCGCCCTCGTCGATGATGCCCCTATGAAGACGCAGATCAAGGGCGTAATCAGGGGGCTCTTGAGGGACGGCTCCGAGGTATATGAGGGAATGAAGACAGGGGATGTTGATCCGAGAGGAATCCGGGAATACTGCTATTCCATATCCGATAAGGCAAGGGCGATCGGGGGTGGCGTGCTGGAGGGGATAGCATCCTATCTCAACCGATGACCGAGACTATGAGCCCTCCTAAGGAAGCTGTCATGTCTATCCACACAATCTCCACTCTCAAGGAGGCCTTTGGGATAGGCGCGAAGGAGGTAATCAGCCTGGTGGGCGCTGGAGGCAAGACTACCCTTATGTTTGCCCTTGCCAGGGAACTCAAGGAGGACAGGGGAGTGGTCATCACAACCACTACCACAAAGATAGTTCCACCTTCATCCCCTGAAGTCACTCACATTCTCATCTCTCGTGACCAAGATGAAATAATAGATTACATCTTACAAAATGGGAGCGTTCTCGGTCATATCACTCTAGCCTCCGGAAAATCCGATGCCACCGGCAAGCTCTTGGGGATCAAGCCTGAGCTGGTCCAGAAATTGATCGATCTCGACCCGGTCCTCTCCATTATTGTCGAGGCGGACGGTGCGGCTCAAAGACCCCTGAAGGCGCCGAATCCTGCCCATGAGCCGGTGATCCCTTTGAGCTCCTCTTTGGTAATACCCGTGATCGGCATCGAGGCCCTGGGACAGGCGCTCACCGAGGAACACGTGTTCAGATCTGAGCGTGCAGCCCAATTAACAGGCATTGCACCTGGGGAGATCATATCGGCAGAGGTAATCGCTAACCTCATCCTTCACCCTTTAGGCCTCACAAGGGGCAGTCCGCCTCAGGCGATGATCGTGCCCTTCATGAACAAGGTGGATCTGGATGCCGACCTATCCGGGGCAAGAGCGGTAGCCATAAAGATCCTCGCAGCACATCATCCTCAGATCGATCGAGTTGTCCTGGGACAGGCTCAATTGCAACCTCCGGTGAAGGAAGTGGTTTTCAAGGGGTAGCTCATGGAAAAAATATTCAAGGAAATCAATAAAATAAGCTCTGAGGGAGGCAGGGCCGCACTCGCTACCGTCGTGCAGGTGAATGGCTCCGCCCCCAGGGAAGTAGGTTCAAAGATTCTCATAAAGGAAGATGGCTCTCTGGTTGGGTCCATAGGGGGAGGAACCCTGGAGGCAACGATTTGCCGGGAGGCGATGAGCGTCCTGAGGGAAGCTAAGGCCAGGATGCTTCATTTCGATCTGTCGGGCGAAGAAGAAGGGGATCAGATGCTCTGCGGTGGAGAGATGGATATCTTTATCGAACCCATACTTCCACAACCGACCCTCTACATCTTCGGCGCCGGACATATCTCCCTCTCCATTTCCAAGATAGCCAAGATGGTTGGATTTAGGGTTGTCGTGATCGACGACAGAGCCGAGTTCGCCAATCCCGAGAGATTTCCCGAGGCGGACGAGATAGTCGCCGAGGATTTCTCAGCGGCATTTTCAAGGTTAAAGATCAACAATGCGTCCTATATCGCGATAGTGACGAGGGGCCATCAATTTGATGAAAAGGTGCTCGAATGGGCAGTAAAAACCGAGGCACGCTACATTGGCATGATCGGCAGCAAGAAAAAAAACGAGGTTATCTTTGCACATCTTCAATCAAAACGAATCTCAGAGGATATACTCGAACAAGTCCACACTCCCATCGGCCTGGATATCGGTGCTGAAACACCCGAGGAGATCGCAGTGAGCATCATGGCAGAGCTTATTACCATCAAAAGGCAGCAAGGACATGGGGTCAAGACCTGGAAGGTATAAAAGGAGCGCTTGAGACGATTCACACGGATGGCACCTATTCCCGGTATCCTTTTGGCAGCAGGGAGCTCGGAGCGTTTTGGCTCCGAGAAGCTGCTCTCGAGGCTTCCATCTGGTGAGATGCTTCTGGAGAGGGCCCTCAAGGTCCATCTACTCAGCTCGATCTCGCCGCTCATACTAGTAGTCTCTCCAAGTCTCGGAAGTGCCATCGCGGAGGGAACCCTGTTTTCGACCTCCAAGCTGGGCATTGAAAAAAGGATCGACGGGTGGTATAGCTTCTCCAGCCAGTGGGGTGGGGGACGGCTTGTCATCAACGAAGACTTTCAAAAGGGGATGTCTTCCTCCATCCACAAAGGGCTCAGCTCCCTTAAGGATGATGAGAGAGGAGATGGGGTCCTGATATCTCTTTCGGATCTCCCCCTTCTCACTGCCGAAACGATTAGCTTTTTCATACACAAGTATTTCGCTGAGAAGCCCGGGGTTCTTGTCCCCCTTTTCAATGATACTCAGGGGCATCCCGTAATCTTTGATATGGCCCTTTTTAACAAGGATATCGCCGGCATCGAGGGAGATGTAGGACTGAGGTTTCTCATCAGGAACTACCCCCAACGGGTAACAAGGGTTCCCTGGCATGATGACTCCGTTACCTGGG
>CAYMFC010000120.1:0-5365 GCA_964389665.1 uncultured Desulfobacteraceae bacterium
TGCGGGGCCTCCTGCCGTTTCAGATCTCGGAGGGATAGCCTCATTGGGATATTGAAGGGATCTGTGTACGTTATGATGGGCCTCAACAGGCTTCGTGACTATTGTACATACCCTCTTGCAGTTGCGGATCCCTAATACCCGTACCGCAGCAACATGAGCCTCTGCATACGGAACACCTCTTCTGCCGAGGCGCCGAAATAATTTCGAGACTATGTTCACTATAACGAACAAATTTCTACCTCAAAGTCTTCCCCGCGGTTTGCCGGAACCAAAGAGAGGAGTTCCGAGTTTTCGTTATCAATATCATATCAAAGGGTTGTGCAAAGATTGTTTTGCCCTTGACAAAACGGATAGATGTGATATGATCCGCTCGATTTTGGTTCATAATAATGAACACGAAGACCAGAGGTCGGCAAGGCAGCAGAAAGATAGAGGGATTATAGTTGAGATGCATAAAGGGAGGATAACCTAAGATGGACTTCAGTTCCTTTGTTGAGGGGCCTTTACTGCGGCTTGTGTTTTTGATTCTTGTTGTCGGGATTATTGCTCGACTCGCCTTCTTTGTTTTCGCGATCATAACAAGCAGCAAGGATAAAGAATTCCGGTGGGGGTATATTCCAGCTATCTTGGGGCGCTTCTTTGTGCCGTTTCATAAGGGAATTAGTAAGAGACCTCTCTACGCAACCCTCCGCTATATATTCCATGTATGCCTGGTTGTGGTTCCAATCTGGTTATCGGGACACATTGTCTTATGGGCTGAATCAAGGTTTGAGTGGGACTGGACCCCGTTGCCCGATGCATGGGCTGATTGGATGACCCTTGTTTTGTTGGCCCTTGCCGCCTATTTTTTGATCAGGCGCCTTACTGTAAAAGATATTCGCCTCACCTCTTCCACATCAGACTATGTTTTGATCATTTTAACCGCCTTGCCGTTTATGACTGGATATTTTTTAACCCATGGGAGTCTTGATGCCATTGCCTTTTTGGGAGATAATATGTGGCTCATCCATGTACTGAGTGGTCAGGCCATGATGGTGATGGCAGTGTTCTTGTTTTGTAGAACCCGGCTCAATGTAAAAACATGCACCGGGTGTGCCGCCTGCGAGCTCAGTTGTCCGACCGGTACCCTTAAATCTCAAGACAACGGGGCGCTCAGAATCTTCACCTACTCTCATTATCAGTGTATCTCTTGTGGGGCATGTGTCAGTACCTGCCCCGAAGGCGCCGCTGATCTACGGCATGAGATAGGTCTTAGGAGATTTTCCCAGATAGTTTCCAGGGAGGAGATACGGTCGGTAGAACTGAAGGCATGTGAACGGTGCGGTGCCCTATTTGCGCCGGTACCTCAGTTAGACAAGGTTGGCCACACAATCACTGATGATTATCTGCGTTTCTGTCCAAAATGCAAAAAGCTCAATACTGCGGAGGTCTTTTATCACCTATCACCCTGGCACAAGCCACTCAAAAGGGCCATCACATCAAATTTGATCGGGCGCCAATAGACCCCCTTTTCGAATAAAGGGCTTTGAGTGCATTAATGAGCAGCACCGGGGAAGTTGCCCCTGTCTGACACGTAAAATTATTGCCGCTCTCTCCGCTTAAGATCTGCCGAGATGGCATCAGCGGCTTGAAGCGTTCTCTCTATTACGTATGCCATCTTATCTTCCGAGATGGATGATGAGAAGCCGACAACCCAGATGGCAGCCAAAACCGGTCCTTCGGTCCGTATCAGGGCTGTTACGGCCTTAACTCCTCTCAGGTACTCCTCACGATCCGTGGCAAACCCGCTTTTCCTGACCTCCCTAAGTACCTCCATGTATCGGTCTAGATCAGTTATGGAGTTTTTGGTATACTTGGCCAACCCCTTGCTGGTGAGATATCTGAGGGCACTCTTCTCCTCCATATATGCCAGGAATACCTTGCCGGTAGCACCGGCAGTCAAGGGCATCTTTGTTCCGCTGGGGGAGGTGATCTTCAACTCATTGGTGCTCTCCGCCACGTCTAAGATCAAGATATGTTCATCCTTGAGAATACCCAAAAACACAGTTTCTCCCGTGTCTTCAACGAGCTCCTCCATATGCCTTCGAGCCGCTTCTCTCATCGGTATTCTGGAAAGCCCCTTTTTCCCCAGCTCCACAAGGGCATACCCCAGGCTATACCTTTTGGTAAAGGGGTTTCTCATAATCCCGCCCATCTCTTCCAGAGCAGACGTTATCCCGTGGACCGTACCCTTGCTTATCCCCAAGCCTTTTGCCATATCACTGATCCCTAATCCCTGGTCAGTTTCGGAAATAAGCCTCAATATCTGAAATGCCTTTTTTACTGAAGGAGCTTTGTATTTTGTTGCCACTGTTCACCCTGATGAATTATTATTTCCTACTCTATACTATTCTTCCCAGTCTGTCAATAGGAATTTATGCCTGTATTGACATAATAGCTCTTACATTTTATAAGGAAAAATGGACATTTTTCTCCTTGACAAAAAGCAGGAAGGTGATATAAGAACAACATAAGCAAGTTCATAATGATGAACTCTGCAAAGAGGACAAAGGTGCGAGGGGCGGCTTTCCAGCAACCTGCATGCCCTTCTCTTACAATTTACCCTTAGACATAGAAAGGAGCGTTCTTATGGCAACAGACAAAGAGGTCTTGTCAACTGCGGAGAGTCTGCGCCAAACGAGGACCTATGGCAAGTTTAGATGCCATAATCCGAGTTGCATGGGGAGGCTTCAGCCACAGGCTGGAGATAAAACGGTCAAGTGTCCGGTGTGTGGTATGGAATTCCGCGTACATTGGATTCGACCGGATTTTCCGCGAATACGAGGACCGGTATGGGATGTGAATCGAAAAATAGCTGAAGAGGCGCTAGCAAAAAAGGAGGGAAAATAAGATGCCATTGAACAGAAAAATCGCGTATATTGATCTGTCCACGGGCAAGATCGAAACAAAGCCCATTCCCCTTGAGGTTCGGAAGAAATTCCTTGGCGGAAGAGGACTGGATGCATATTTACTCTATAACCATACAGAGAAGGGCATTGATCCCCTGGGCCCGAAAAACGCGCTCATCATGAGCGGTGGTATCCTCACCGCAACCTGTGCTTCGGCAACTGCCAGATGCCACGTTATGGCCAAATCACCGCTTACCGAACTGCTCGGCAGTGCAAATATGGGGGGATTCTTTTCCCCTGAGCTTGCCTGGGCCGGTTTTCACCATCTGGTCATAAAAGGAAAGGCCAAAAACCCGGTGTACATCTGGATCCACAATGGAGAGATAGAGATACGGGATGCCAGTCACCTCTGGGGGAAGTCCGTTACCGAAACACAATGGGCTATCAGAAAAGAACTCAATGATGAAGAGGTTAAATGTGCCGTTTGTGGTCCAGCCGGCGAAAATCTCGTATATTATGCTAATGTCATGACAGGCATAAAAAACTCTGCCGGCAGAACGGGAATGGGTGCCGTTATGGGATCGAAGAACCTCAAGGCGGTAGCCGCCAGAGGAACTATGGATATAAAGATAGCCCGTCCCATGGAAGCCTTGGAGTTCAATAAGCGGTTCATTGATCAGATCGTAAGCGCAAAGGTCAATCAAACCCAGGGAACCTTGGGAACACCTTTTATCTGGGGAGCAACCAATTCCTGGGGTGGAATACGGACCAGGAACTTCCAGTACAACCAGTGCGAGTATGCAGACGATGTCGAACCGGAGCATATCGATGAAATCTGCGAGCAGACGATGGGGCCGTATCATATGACCGGGTGCTTTGGCTGCCAGGTACACTGTCGTGCCCAGTACAAAATCCCTTCTGGCCCTTATGCCGGAAAATATGATGAGGGGCCGGAATACACCTCCCAAGGTGCCTTTTGTTCAGAGCCCGACATCACAAATGTGGTCACTCTCTTAACCGCTAATCATCTGGTAGATCAGTGGGGCGTGGATAACCTGGAGATCGGCAGCCTTATCTCCTGGGCAATGGAGCTCTATGAGGAGGGAATCCTCACTACCAAGGATACCGACGGTCTGGATTTAAGGTTCGGTAATGATGATGCCATGCTTGAGATGATTCGCCGTATTTGTTTCAGAGAGGGATGGCTGGGTAATGTATTGGCCGATGGAGGAATCAAGGCAGCTGAAAAGATAGGCAAAAATTCCTTTGACTATCTCATTCAGGTCAAAGGAATGCAAAACCTGCACTCAGACGAGAGAGCAACTCCCGCACTCGCCCTCAATATAGCTACATCCTCCAGGGGTTCTGATCATCTGAGAAGCCGGCCCGCCATTGACCTCTACCATTTGCCCGAGGAGGTTCTGAGGAAGATATACAGCAGTCCCGTCCCCTACGATGGCCCGTTGAGCTCAGAGCATACTTCCTACGTTGGTAAGGCATGGGAGGTTTTCTGGCAGGAGAATTGTTACATGGGGGTTGATTGTCTTGGGATCTGCAAGTATCACACCACATTTCTCGGGGCAACGCTCCCGAATTTCGAGGATTGGAGTAAAGTGCTCTATTACAATACCGGTCTCGAGCTATCGCCTAAGGAAATCTGGGACGCAGCGGAAAGATCCAACAACATGGAGCGCTTGTTTAATCTCAGGGAAGGATTAACGCGAGAAGATCTCAAAAAGGGCGATATGCTTAATCATCGCTACTTTGATGAACCGTGCAGGCGTGGTGCACCCGGCGTCGTTGGCGCCACGATAGATCGGGAAAAGTTTAAGAAGATGATTGACGAATTCTACGAATATCATGGTTGGGACGAAAATGGTGTTCCTACACCAGAAACGCTCAAGAGGCTCGGTATACCTAAGGAGCCGTCCCACCTGGTGTAATCTTTGGGAAAGGAGTGAACCGATGGAACTAACAGGAAAGGCCCTGATGATAAACTACGAAAAGTGCACCGGCTGCCGGCTGTGCGAACTCGTGTGCTCTGTTATGCATGACGGTGTATCGAATCCCTCCCGGGCTCGCATAAGGATAGTCAAGTGGGAAGCGGAAGGCCTGTACATTCCGATGTCGTGCCAGCAGTGCGAGGATGCCCCGTGCATGAATGTCTGCCCGGTGAAGGCTATTTCCCGGGACGAAAAACTAAACAGGGTGATGGTTGACTACAATGTCTGCATAGGATGCCGCATGTGCGTTACAGCATGTCCTTTTGGAGCCATAAGTTTCGATTCTATTGGAAAAAAGGTAATAAAGTGTGACTTATGTGATGGCGATCCTCAGTGTGTGAGATTTTGTGAGGTAAAGGCCCTTGAGTACGTGGATGCCGACCAGGTAAGCGTGCTTAAGAAGCGAGATGCAGCTCACAGATTGTCTGTTGCAGAAAAAGAGGCTGCTGTCTTGCAGGCGCAAATAGTCTAGCG
>CAYMFC010000121.1:0-5352 GCA_964389665.1 uncultured Desulfobacteraceae bacterium
TGCTCTTTATCCTCTGTCCCAAAAAATAGACCTCGTGATTCAAGCCCCTGAGGGACTCGATATACTCCTTTCCGTTCATCATGGCTTCATACCTCTTCTAAACGTAACGATGCCGGATTACTGCCTAGAGGCTTTCATCGAGGCTCCGGATTTCCTCGCAACAAAAGAGCAGAAATCTCATCGCTCATGATTATCGGGTTATCCCCAAGAGGACCTCTAACCTGGGATCCTGCCTGAATACCGAAAAATTATCATACCCCAATCTCTCACCCAGGGTGAGCTTCCCGGATGCTACCTCTATCACCTCATTGAAGATCCTCCTGCCCACTGATTCCATGGATTCCTCACCTGTGAGAATCGTGCCAGCGTTGATGTCCATATCGTGAGACATTCTTCTGTAGGTCTCGGGGTTCCCGGTGACCTTGATAAAGGGTACGATGGCATGGCCGAACGTGCCGCCACATCCGGTGACAAAGATAACCATGTGGGCTCCGGCGGCTGCCATGAATGACATGGCCATGGGTTCCATATGCGTGCCATCCTGAAGGTAAACCCCGCCCCCTTTTGGGACCTTCTCCAGGCGGTGGTCGGTGTTTTCCAACACATCCCTGATCGTCCGGCTGCCGCTCTTGTGAACGGCGCCCAGGGATTTCTCCTCAATAGTGGTCAACCCCCCTTCGACGTTTCCCTTGCACATGAACTCCATCTGGGCTCCGGGAACTGACCATCGTTTTTCCTCGTCCCCGATCATCTTATAGATCTTCTCCCGCACCATCTTATTGGCTGCCCTGGCGGCCAATGGCTCCTCAGCACCCACTGATTCAATAGGCTCCATCATGATCGCTGATCCGCCTGCATCCACCAGCATGTCCACGAACACGCCGACTGCCGGATTACCAGCAAGGCCGCTGCTGGTGTCCGAGCCTCCGCACTTTACGCCTACGATCAGCTCGGTTACGTCGAATTCCCTCCGTTTCAATCCGGAGACCTTTTCTGAGAGATCCCTTAGAATCTGTTTTCCTTTGGTAACCGCATTGTACGTTCCGCCGAGTTCTTGAATAGAGATCCACTCCACCGGTTTGCCTGATCTCTTGATCATCTTTCCAAGAGCATGAGCCGGCATTCCCTCACAGCCCATACCGATCAGCAAAACTGCGGCAACGTTTGGATTTTCCCCGACCCCGATCAAGGTGTTTGCCACCATTTGCCCTGGAATACATCCATAGTGCTGGGTGACGGCCTTTACATTTTTTTCGCCTTCAGCAATCATTCGAGCCACAGGTTCACTGCAGTCCGCTACAGACAGTACCAAAATCAAGTTCCTGATGCCAATCGATCCATCCGGCCTCTCATATCCAAGGAAGTTCATGGATCAATCCTCCTCTCTGTACCACACTTCAGGCATGTGCATCCGATTGCTCATCACGTTGTGCACATGGACATGGTCGCCAAGTCCTATATCCTGGGTGGCGCTGCCGATGATATATCCATATTTCACCACATGATCGCCTTTTTTTATCTCTTTCACGGCGAGCTTATGGCCGGGTGGTATGCCCTTCTCGGGCGTGACCTCTCTGAATATCTCCTGTGAGGGGAAAATCACCGTTGTGGGTAACCCACCTTCCAGCCCTTCTAATGCGGTTGCCACATTGTCTCTGTCGTCCATCATCAGTGCCCGTGTCACGCATTCACCTCCTATCCATCCCCCGTCAACCCATGGTGGAAGGCAGCCACAGCGTAATCTGAGGAAAGAAAAACAGGACCGCAAGCGTTAGTATATCCATGATCAGGAAGGGGATGCATCCCTTGAATATAGTGGATGTTTCCACATCAGGGAGTACGCCCTTGATAACATAAACGTTAAGGCCTACCGGCGGGGTAATGAGCGATACCTCTATGAGCTTCGTTACCAAGATGCCGAACCAGACGCCGCTGAATCCCATGGCCTTCACCACAGGGAATATAATGGGCAGCGTGAGAAAAAGCAGGGATACCGTATCGAGAAACATGCCTAAGGGTATATAGACAAGGAGAAGTATGGCGAGTAGGAGCTTTGGATGCATATTCAGGGTTGTGAGGTAGGTCACCAGCGTCTTTGGGATTCCAGATACCGTGAGCCCCAGGGTGAAGAAGTGGGCGCAGATCACAATAGTGAAGAACATGCAGGTTACTTTTGCGGTTTCGATCAATCCTTCCTTCAGGGCATGGAACCGGGTCTTGGATCTGAAGATCAGGAGTGCGAGGGCCACAGCAGCCCCGAAGGCGCCTGCCTCGGTCGGGGTGAAAATACCCGTGTAAATGCCCCCCATTACCACACCGAATATGAGAACGGCGCCGTATCCGTCCTTGAGGGAACCAAGCCGTGTTCTCCAGGAGACCCTGCTGTCAGTGGAGGGAGCCGTGGTCGGCTTGAGGGAACACCATACATAGATGCCGATCATATAGATGAGCGCGGAGAGCAATCCCGGCATTAACCCGGCAATCAAAAGCTGACCGATTGATTCCTCGGTAATGATCCCGTATATCACCAAGATGCCGCTCGGCGGTATCATCACCGAAAGCGTGCCGCCTGCTGCTACGCACCCCGCAGCGAGTTCCATCGAGTAGTTATAACGGCGCATCTGGGGTATCGCGAGCTTTCCCATGGTTGCAGCAGCTGCAATGCTGGAGCCTGATGTTGCCCCGAACACGCTACAGGCGAAAATCGTTGCCATTGCCAGCCCGCCTTTGATCTTTCCCAACCAATGATTGGCAATGGTGAATGCATCTTCATTGATTCCCGCCGAGTAGGAAAGCATGCCCATGAGGATAAAAAGGGGCAGCACTACATAGAGCCAGCTCGCGCTGGTATTGAACGGTGCGGTTGACAGAAAGCCGTAGGTAGTCTGCCAGCCGGTTACCATGAACACACAGATTACACCCGAGATGCCGAGCGAAAAGGCAATAGGAAGCCCGATTGCTAACAGCACGAACAGCAGTGCGATCATCATTATTCCGGATGTAAGGGGATCCACGATAACTCCTTATTTTCCTTCCCCGGTGCCGTTTCCTGCCGGACTGCTCTCTACTCTTCGGGGAATAAAAACATGTAAGAGTTCACTCCCTATGTCGATGAGAAACTGTATGCAAAGCAAACCCGAACCGAAGGCAGCCAAGATCTTTCCCGGCCAGACAGGAAACTTCTTTACTCCCCAGAGGTTTTCCCCTATCCTCACTGAGTTTATGGCCTCTTCGGCACCACCAATTGTGATCCCTAAAAACAGAGCAAAGGCGATTGTCCAGCAGGCTATATTGAGAGCGCTTTTAAGCGTAGGTTTTGCTATAGATATAAAGACCTCGACCCGTACATGGCCCCGCTCTGACTGTGTCCACGCCAGGCCCAGGAACACGATTGCAGACATGAGCAGCATATTGAGCTCAAGAGTTCCATGAATGGGTTTGCTGAAGAAGAATCTCCCGATGCTGTCAGGCACGATAGTACATACCATGACGAAGATACAGCAACTGGCTGCGATGCCCGCTGTGTACCTCACTGTCCTGTAAAGGCTGCTTATGAGATTGATCGCCCTGCTGCGGCTCACCACTATCCCCTCATCCATGAACGAACACCTCGTAAGAGGGTGCACCCCTGATCTGTAAGCTCAACATCTTCGACTCAGCATGTGCACTTTAGGTTCAGCACTGTTGGGGTGCACCCGTTATTCTTTCTTCCAGGTTCCGTCGTACGCTCCTATCGCCTCTTTTAGTGCTCGGCGCCGTATTTTTCCGCGAATACCTGATAGGCGCTCTTGTAGGTGCTCTGTTTGTTCTCCTCGTCTATGATCTCCTTCCACCTATTCAAGATATAGCTGCCTTTGAGCCCTGCTGCGTTCCTGTCGTTTACCCATTTATCCCAGAGCTTGGGACCAGCGGCATTTCGCCATCTGGCCTTTTCCTCGTCGGTAAGTACTACAACCTTGGCGCCCCCCTCATGGGCCTTGTCGACCATCTGTGCCTCGATCTTCATATAGAGCTCAACGTGCTTGCCTATGGCCTCATGTGCGACCTGGGTCATTATCCCCTGTATATCGGCGGGCAGGCTGTCCCACTTTTTCTTGTTTATGACGAAAAACATGCCCCCGAACATACCCATTCCCGTGTCGTGCATGTAGGGTGCTACCTCGTAGAGGTGAAACATGGAGGCTAGGGTAAAGTCCGTGAGAGAGTAGCCATCAATGACACCCTTGTCCAGTCCGTCGTACACCTCCCCAAGTGCGAGGCCAACGGGCGTGGCGCCCAACATGGTAAGGGCATCGGCGGTCATCGCCATGGCGCGAATCCTCTTGTTCTTGAGCGAAGAAATGCTATTCATCTTTTCCCTGGCCCCAAGGATGTTCGCTGAAACGGGAACCTCAACCAGAAAGTGCACATTGTTTTGCGTGAATTCCTCGATGAGCAAGGGTTCTGTGGTAAACAGCCGTTGGCAGCTCCTGAGATAGGAGTCCATCTTGTCGGTCATGAACAGCAGCGTCTGGACCATGGACAACGGATGCCTGTCTGCTGTGTAGGCGTCCGGGCATAACGTGAGATCGCACATTCCCCGTCCGCATCCCGGAAGTGATTCAGCGCCTTTGAGCAACGTGCCGTCATAGTACGTGGTGAACTGGACCTGGCCGTTTGTCCTTTTGGTCACCTCATCCATCCAGAACTTGCAGGTGAGATTGTTGGTAAAGTTCTCTTTGAGGTAGCTCGAGAACACGAGCTTTACCGGCTTATCCGCTGATAGAACCTGAGCTGCACCAAAGGGCATTGCAACCAGGATCAGGATGAAGCCCGTGGCAATCAAGCCTTTTGAAAATACATGTTTTTTCGACATTGTTAGTCCTCCTTCCTTAATAATTCATCTCGGTTACCTTTACGCTTTTGCCTTCCTTCTTGACCCCCTTTCTCTTAGTTTTTTGCGGGCGAGCTTGGATGGAATCCTTGCTCGCATCCCCTGACTCCTCGCTCGGCCTTGGAAATTTATCCGCAGGACCTTGCCCTTCACTATGCATTTGATAGATCTCCCCTTCCTCTCAGGCTTTCTACATTGTGCACGTGCACATGCTGCCCTTTGCCGATATCCTGGGTTGCCTGGCCGATGATCTCACCGTACTTCACTACATCTCGGCCTTTGGTAATCGCCTCTATGGCGAATTTATGGCCGAACTGTATCTTTTCCTGCACCGTGGTCTCAGTGGCTGTATCACCCATCATCACCTGAACCACGTCATCCGCATCAACATCTGTTAAGAGCGTGGCCACATTGTCCTTTGAATCCATAACAATAGCCTTTTTCATGGTAGATTCCTCTCGTTCGTTGATGCCGTTCGC
>CAYMFC010000122.1:0-3654 GCA_964389665.1 uncultured Desulfobacteraceae bacterium
GCACGCGAGAGGATGGTAAAGAACCAATTAATAGCCCGTGGCATCAAGGATGAAAGGGTACTCCAGGCCATGGGAAAAATCCCGAGGCATCTGTTCATTGAAGAGGCCCTTGCCGGAGAGGCATACAACGACCATCCGGTCCCCATCGGAGAGAAGCAAACTATATCACAGCCTTTCATCGTAGCGCTCATGACAGAGGCCCTTGAGCTGAAAGGAACAGAAAACACCCTTGAAATAGGCACGGGTTCCGGATACCAGACAGCGATCTTGGCTGAATTGTCGAGCAGGGTGTACACTATAGAAAGGATCAAATCACTCTTGGTACATGCCAGAAAGCTTTTAACCCAGCTTGGATACGATAATATCCTGTTCAAGGCCTTTGATGGAACCCTGGGATGGAATCAATACGCCCCATTCGACGCGATTATGGTGACGGCCGGTTCCCCGCATATACCCCGACCACTCATCAATCAGCTCGCAGACAACGGGCGGCTGATCATCCCCATCGGCGACAAATACACACAGGAATTGGTAAAGGTTACCAAGAAGGGCGAAGACCTCAAGCACGAGAATATGGGGGGATGTCGTTTTGTGAATCTTATCGGTGTCCACGGCTGGTCGGATTAGGAGGAAGTACATGAGGCTTGCTGAATTCCCAAAAGACATCAGGGCCTTTCTCATGCCTGCACCATCCGGAAGGATGCAGTACCGATGCCTGGCATGTGCGGCTGAATACGATATTGATAATCTGCTCTATACATGCCCCTCTTGTGGGGGCATACTGATGCTTCAGCATCAGGCAACCCCTGAATTAGCCGTCAGAGATGGCGCCCTCTGGAGAAAGATCTTCGATTACCGGAGGATGCTGAATGCCAATCCCCTGAAGGGCATCTTTCGATATTATGAGTTCATTGCCCCCATTATCCCCCTGGAGTTCATCGTTTACCTGGGAGAAGCCCACACCCCCATGGTAGCAGCAAACAACCAATTGCAGGAAGTAGTAGGCCGTCCGTTTTACTTCAAGAATGAGGGGCTGAACCCGAGTCTCTCCTTCAAGGACAGGGGCATGGCCTGTGCGCTGAGCTTCTTGAACTATCTGGCCAAGGGCAAGGGCGTGAGGGATCTTCTCACCATATGTGCCTCTACAGGCGACACCTCGGCCTCGGCAGCACTCTATGCCGCGTACCTCAGTGATCTCCTGAAATCCGCCGTGCTTCTGCCCGAAGGGAAGGTCACCGAGCAACAGCTATCTCAACCACTGGGAAGCGGGGCAACTGTTCTGGAGATGCCCGGTTTCTTTGATGACTGCATGAAGGTGGTGGAGAGCTTGAGCGAGATCTATCCCGTGGCCCTGTTAAACTCAAAGAACGCCTGGAGGATCCTTGGTCAGGAATCGTATTCCTTTGAGATCGCTCAGGACTTCGATTATTGGGTAGATGATAAGGTAATCGTCGTCCCAATCGGCAATGCTGGGAATATTACCGCTATTATCAGCGGGTTTCTGAAATTCCTTAAGGCCGGACTCATTAACGAGCTCCCCAGAATCATCGGAGTCCAGTCTGAACACGCAAATCCCGTATATAGCTACTACCTTGAGGATGACCCGGCTCAACGACGATTTACCCCTGTTGAGGTGAGGCCGAGTGTGGCTCAGGCAGCCATGATCGGCAATCCTGTGTCCATGCCGCGGGTAATCGAGCTGGTAAGGGATTATAATGAAGCAGCCGGTCAAAAAAAGATCTTCGTGATCGAGGTATCCGAGCAGGAGATCATGGATGCAATGATCGTAGCAAACAAGAACGGCAACATCTCCTGCACCCAGGGAGGGGAGTCTATGGCCGGCTTCACCAAGGCCATCAGACAGGGGTTTGTATCGGAAAGGGAGATCGGAGTGCTCGCCGCCACGGCCCATGCCCTTAAGTTTTCCTCCTTCCAGGAGATGTATCTTACCGATACATTCCCTCCTGAATTCAAAGTAAAGCCAAGGATAGAGTTTCGAAACACCCCTATCCATGTCAAGCCAAAGGGGATTGGAAAGCTGCCCCAAGGAGGAGCTCCACGTAAGGGAAAAGAACGAGAGCGCTTCATCGATGCCATCATCCATGAGATCGTGAGAATCTTGGATCTGAAGGAACGAGAATAGTCCAGCCACACCAAAAAACCGAGATCATTATATAATTCTTTGTGTCTTCGTGCCTTGGTGGCGTAAATTACATAGAAAAAATAACCCTGATATGAAAATAATCACACGCTACCTCTTAAAGGAGTTCTTTACCCTGTTTTGTATCTCGCTCCTTGCCTTTCTCGTAATCTACCTCGTGATCGATTTCTTCGGAAAGATCGACAAGTTCCTTGAGGCAGGAGTTTCATTAGGGGTAACGCTTTCATATTTCATCTATCAGACACCTTTCGTCCTTCAACAGATGGTGCCTATCGCGGTGCTCATCTCCGTGATGCTGATGTTGGGCATCATGAATAAACATAACGAGATACTGGCTTTGAAAAACTCCGGCCTCAGCCTCTTCAATCTCTCCTATCCCCTGATAGTCGCCTCTCTACTCATCGGAATAGGATCATTTTTTCTCTCGGAATCCTTTGTTCCCATAACCAGTGCGAAGGCCAACTATATCTGGAACACGCGGGTCGAGAAAATGAGCCCACAGGGAACCTATACATTATCTCACCTCTGGTACAGGGGGAAGGACTCTATTTATCAGATTCGAAGCTATGACGGCAGAAAGAGGACCATAGAAGGGCTTTCCATCTTCTTCTTCGATAAGGACTTTACACTCCGCAAGAGGATCGATGCCACAAAGGCCATATGGAGCGAGGAAGGTTGGCTTCTGAGCGATGGGCTCGTTCAAGAAATACAAGCCGATGGCTCGCGGAGATCAATGAAATTCACCTCCCAACTCGTACATCTTCCTGAAACACCTGATAACTTCGAGAGGGCTATGAAATCATTGGAGGAGATGAGCTTCTGGGGGCTTCGGGACTATACGAGAAAGATTAGGCAAGAGGGCTATGATTCAACCAGATCAGAGGTGGAGCTCAATACCAAGATGGCCTTTCCCTTTATCTCTCTGGTGCTCACCTTCGTGGGAATTCCCCTTGCCTTTAAGAAAAGAAGAGGCGGCATTCCCCTGAGCATCACTATCGCGATAGGTATCAGCTTTCTGTACCTGTTCACCTTCGGCCTGTCTCGGTCATTGGCCCTCTCCGGAGCCTTACCTCCCCTGTTAGGCGCCTGGCTCGCCAACCTCCTCTTCTCACTCTTTGGTATGTACCTTATGCTCAGGGCGGAAACCTGACAAAAGAAGGGGGCTATGGGATGTTGGCCTCCAATGCCCTTGCGATCTTCTTCTTGAGCTCCGTTAAATCAAAGGATTTGATCACATAAAAATCCGCGGCAATGGCCTTGATATCCTCTTTGTACGTATCATAGGCAGTGCAGAGAATTACCGGCAGGTCGTAGAACTTGTTCCTAATCTCCTGCAGGAGATCTAGTCCATTATAATCAACCATCTTGATATCCAATACCACCAGATTAGGCTTTTCCTTTTCTATCCGCTCTATCAGCTTGAAACCATCTGCGGCCGTGATGACCTCATATCCCGCCTCACTCAACTCCTCTGAGTAAAGCAACCTGATGTG
>CAYMFC010000122.1:3754-5351 GCA_964389665.1 uncultured Desulfobacteraceae bacterium
CCATCCTGGAATTTCTCGAACAAAAGCCCTTGGTTTACCTTCACCGGCGGCGGCATCTCCGTCTCTCCGAGACCAAACCCGTAGATCGAAGTCGGCTTACTCCATTTTACCTTGTTCCAGAAAGGATAGAATTTCACCATCATATCGAACATGGTCCCTATCACCTGCCGAAACATGGGGCCGAGATCCGCGCCGGGATCCTTTGCGCGATGGATCTTGGGCCTGCCCATAAAGGCCTGGCATATGGGGATGTTTGCGTTCATGGCAATGGTCGTCATCCAGATATCAATACCGAAGTTGGCTACTGCATCTGACCAGGTATCGCTCTCGAGATAGATCTTGGCCAAATCTCCGCAAAACCCGAAATCTCCGCCAATGGGCTGCCGTACCCTCCTGCCATAAAGCGACCGCGTTAGGGGGTAGGCGATCGAGTTGGTTATGGTGCCATCGTACTTGTGGCGGACGTATAGAGGAGCAACATAGCCAAAATCTTGAAACAGGGGTCCCCCCAAATGCCGTATCCACCCCGGGGTGATACTCTTCAGGTCAGCATCAACGACCACCACACCTTGTGCCCCAAGATCAATAATTTTTTGAAAGAGGTTCTTGAAATTGTTGCCCTTCCCTTTTACGCCCGGTTCTGTCGATATATATATCTTGGGCGTATCGGTCCTTATGCTCAGAAATATCTCCTTGGTGCCATCTCCCGAGTTGTTGTCGCAGTTGATAATAACTGGCCTCATATCCTTGAAATATGACTGTATGCCCCTGTCCGCCTGCTGCACAGGCAAGGCAATCGAATCCGCCTCATTGTATGAGGGTATCGCAACCACAAAATCCGCCTTCTTTATGTCCTCCGGATTTACCTCTCGCTCGAACATCGCCTGATCTCACCCCTGTACCATCTCGGACTTCCTACCACGCAGTCCCGAAAATCAGTCACTTGCGTATTTCCCTCTTCTGTTCGTGCTTACCGGCTATAGTCATAGAATCCTTTGCCTGTCTTTCTTCCAAGCCAGCCGGCATCCACGTACTTCTTGAGCAGTGGGCATGGCCGATATTTCGCATCTCCGAGGCCTCTATGCAGCACCTCCATGATGGCAAGACACGTATCGAGCCCGATAAGGTCAGCCAGGGTCAATGGGCCCATGGGATGATTCATCCCCAGAATCATGACATCGTCAATAGCCTTTGCACTTCCCACCCCCTCGAAGAGGGCGTAAATAGCCTCGTTTATCATGGGTATGAGTATCCTGTTGCTGATAAAACCAGGGAAATCATTCGCCTCCACTGGTGCCTTATCCAGTCTTTTTGCGAGATCGATGGTGATGGCTGCACACTCATCCGAGGTCGCCAAACCCCTTATCACCTCTACCAATTTCATCATCGGCACGGGATTCATAAAATGCATGCCTATAACCCCTTGAGGTCTTTTCGTGACTCCGGCGATCCTGGTGATGGAAATCGAGGAGGTGTTGGATGCGAGGATCACCTCAGGGGCGCAGGTTTCGTCGAGCACGGAGAATAGCTTGAGCTTGAGTTCCTCATTCTCGGTCGCGGCCTCCACCACAAAATCCACCTCCCTCATATCGGTGAC
>CAYMFC010000123.1:0-5239 GCA_964389665.1 uncultured Desulfobacteraceae bacterium
ATGTGGGGACGGCTCAATACCCCATAGCGATTACAGAGTTCATAGGCCTTCTGGGCTCGCTCGGGTTTAAAGGGGTGATCCGGCCCGAAATCATATCGGGTCAACTCATGTGAATAGTAAAAGAGTGAATGCAACGAACCTTCCCTCTGTCGTTATCGAGGCGGATCTTCTAGCGTGCTGTGAATCAATTCCTTTAGTTTGCGCGGATCGATGGGTTTGGTAAGATAGAGGTCGGATCCAGCCTCTTCTCCAATCTCCTGATCCCTGGGATCGGTCTTTGCGGTCAGCATGATGATCTTTACCCTGCTTTTCTCATCCTCCCGCGAGCGTATCTGCCTGCACACATCAAAGCCGGTCATCTTGGGCATGATCACGTCGAGAACCACCAGATCGGCATGTTCTCGCTGAAGAATCTCCAATGCCTCCTGTCCTCGAGTGGCAGTCATAACCTCATAGCCATCAGCAACAAGGAGTTCCCGCAAAGCAACGAGCACCAGGATGTCGTCATCTACCACCAGGATTTTATGCGGCATTCTTTCCTCCTGACTCAAGAGCGTTACCCTCTCTCTTGCCTTTTTTGAGATAAACGGGCAGGCTGACGATTAATTCAGTGCCCTTTTTCAACGTGCTCTTCACCTCTATTTTCCCCTGATGGGCCTCTATGATGCGATAGCAGATGGAAAGCCCAAGGCCTACTCCCTTATCGGAGTCCTTAGTGGTGAAAAAAGGATTAAAGATTTTCTCTATCTGCTCCTTACTCATTCCAATGCCGGTATCCCGTACGCAGATTTTCACCAGCCGGCCTTTCTGGCTAAGGAGCGTTTGGATGGTCAATTCCTTCCTGGACTTACCCTCCATGGCATCCCGGGCGTTTGAGATGAGGTTTAGGAGGACCTGCTCGATCTGATTCTTGTCGCCCAACACCTTCGGAAGACCCCTGCCAAGCGTGAGCGTAACCTCTATACCTTGATTCAGCAATTGCTGCCTGGTGATTTCCATAACCGATTGGACCGCGTCATTGACGTCCATATCGGTGAATTCAACTTCCGCCTGCCTCGAGAACTCCCTGAGCTTCTTCACGATGTCCTGGATCCTCCTGTTGCACTCCTTGATCAGCAGGACCCGCTTCTTTAGCTCGGGATGATCATCCAGGTCTTCCTCCAAAAGGTGGAGAAAGGTATCGGATGCCATCAGGGGGTTATTGATCTCATGGGCCACGCCAGTGACCAAGTCACCGAGCGCCCTGATTTTTACTGCCTGTATCAACTCAGCCTGGGTGGCGGAGAGCTTCTCAGACAGCTTTTTTCTGGCGGTAATATCCTGAAATACCCCCATAGTTCCCACGATCTCCCCATAGTCGTCGTACAGGAGTGTATCGGAGGTCCTGATGGGAATAACCTTTTCCCCGATCTTTATATCGAATTCATAATCGCGGATGCGCCCGAATTGCCTGAGCTTATCCATGATCTGGCGGGCCTGATCAATCCCGGCCCTATAATAGATGGATATGTGCTTGCCGACAATCTGGTGACTGCGTAACCCGATGAGCTCGCGGAATGCCCGGTTCACATACGTTATGTATCCCTTGTGATCGGTGGTGACTACCGCGTCGATGGAGCTCTCGAGGATGTTCTCGAGGAAGTTCTTTGAGCTTTTGAGTTCCTGCTCGAGCCTGGAGAGGCTCGGCATATCCTGGGTAATCTCCAGGATGCCATGGATTCCTCCGTTAGAATCGTTGAGGGATGTTGCGGCAGATATAGCGGGGAAGAGGCGCCCGCTCTTATGCAGGCGGAGCAACCTCTCCTCTGCCCAACCCACGTTCTTCACCCTCTCAACGACATATTCGAAGAGATGAGAGTTCCGGTCCTCTTCTGAGAAGGTGAGCTTTGGCAGGCTCCGGCCCTTGGCCTCCTCCGCGCTGTACCCAAACAGATTGGCTGCTCCCTGATTGAACTCGATGATGGTGCCATCAAGATCCGTAACCACAATCGCGGTATGGGTTGCGGAATCGAGGATGATATCCAACAGATCAGGGGAAGCCATTGTGTCGTCTCTCTCTGAGTGACAATAGGGCATACGTCGGCTCCTATTGTGCCCTCAGAGGAGAGAAAGGTCAAATCGAAAATAACAAGGCTACACAACCCTCTCAGTCACCAGCTTATCGACCACGCTTGGATCAGCTAGGGTGGTTGTATCCCCCAGATTATCAATATCACCAGACGCAATCCTCTTAAGGATCCGACGCATGATCTTCCCGCTCCTCGTCTTGGGCAGGGCGTCCGCCCACTGGAGCTTTTCAGGCGTGGCAATGGGTCCGATCTCGGATCTCACGTGCTGTACCAGCTCCTTCTTGAGCTGATCGGTCTTTTCCACGCCGCTGTTCAAGGTAACGAAGGCATAGATGGAGGTGCCTTTTATCTCATGGGGGTAACCCACCACTGCGGCCTCAGCTACCTTGGGATGCGAAACGAGGGCGCTTTCGATCTCAGCGGTTCCCATCCTGTGGCCCGACACGTTGATTACGTCATCGATGCGGCCGGTAATCCAGTAGTACCCATCCTCATCCCTTCTGGATCCGTCTCCCGCGGTGTATTTTCCGGGAAATTGCATGAAGTAGGTATCCCTGAATCGTTCAGGATCGCCATACACCCTTCTCATCAATCCCGGCCACGGCCGCTTTATGCACAGGGCGCCTGAAGCCGGTCCCTCAAGCTCGTTGCCGTCATCATCGACGATGCAGGGCTCTATACCGAAAAAGGGCAGGGTAGCAGAACCGGGCTTTATCGGTATGGCGCCTGGAAGGGGTGTAATCAGTATTCCCCCTGTTTCGGTCTGCCACCAGGTATCCACGATGGGGCATCGGCCCTTTCCCACGGTATTGTAATACCACATCCATGCTTCCGGATTGATGGGCTCGCCAACGCTTCCAAGGAGCTTGAGAGAGCTGAGGTCGTGCTTGGTTACGTACTCGTCCCCCTCTTTTGCGATGGCCCGGATCGCCGTAGGCGCGGTGTAGAAGAGACTGACCTTGTGCTTTTCAACCACATCCCAGAATCTTCCGGCATCCGGATAGGTGGGGACTCCCTCAAAGATGATGGTGGTTGCGCCGTTAGCAAGCGGGCCATACACGATGTAGGAATGCCCGGTCACCCACCCGATGTCCGCGGTACACCAGAAGATATCATCTTCATGATAGTCGAAGATGAGCTTGTGGGTCACCGCAACGAACACGAGATATCCGGCGGTGGTATGCAGTACCCCCTTGGGCTTTCCCGTTGACCCGGAGGTGTAGAGGATAAAGAGGGTATCTTCCGCATCCATCTCCTCCGGCGGGCAGTCGGCGTCAACCTTTGCCATCTCCTCATGGTACCAGGTGTCTATCCCGTCATTCCAGCTCACCTCGACATTGGCCCTCTTTACCACGATATTCGTCTCCACGGTCGGACACTTTTTGAGCGCCTCATCGGCATTCTGCTTGGTGGGCACTGCCTTGGACCCCCTGAAGGCCCCGTCACAGGAGATCAGGAGCTTTGCCTTGCAGTCTTGAAGCCGGTCCCGGAGTGAGTCCGAGGAGAATCCGCCGAACACCACACTGTGGATAGCGCCAATTCGGGCGCAGGCCAACATGGAGATCGCGAGTTCCGGGATCATCGGAAGGTAGATAGATACCCTGTCTCCCTTTTTCACGCCCTTTGCCTTTAAGACATTGGCGAACTTGCATACCTCCCGGTGGAGCTCTTTATAGGTGAATGTCCTGGTATCCGATGGATCGTTTCCCTCGAAGATAATGGCGATCTTATCCCCCCTCTTCTCAAGGTGCCGGTCAAGGCAGTTATAGGAGACGTTGAGCTTTCCGTTTATGAACCATTGGTGATCAGGGGATTTGTCCCAATCCCACTCACAGACCTTGTCCCATTTTTTAAACCATGTGACATACTCATCAGCGATCTCGCCCCAGAAACCCTCAGGATCGTCTATGGAGCGCTGCCATATCTGTTTATATTGTTCCATGCCCTTTATGTAAGCCCTCTGTTTCCATTCCTTTGTCACAGCAAAAACTTTTCCTTCAGTGGATATCTCGCTACTCATATAGTTCCTCCTTTCCTCAGCCATTTCAAAGCTGGTCATCGTTCGATCATTCTTCCTAGAAGCATTGCCCCATAAGGTGCTCCTCGTTCCTTCTCGTCTTTCCCACCGATCAAAGGTAGTTTTATCCACAAGGTGATTGCTGGTCCTTGGTTATGGTGAGTATCATTTCCCAGCTATCACCGGTTGACCCGATACGTTCGAACCCGGCCTTACGGTACAGGGCGATTGCAATATAGTTTTGCCTCTCCACGCTCAGCCAGATAGCAGATAGATCTTCATGCCGTGCCCAATCTATTACGTAAAAGGTTATTGCGGTGCCAATCCCCTCCCGCTGAAAATCCTGATGAATAAATATGAAGTATTCAGCCCAGTTTACCGGCATGGAAAAAAGGCTGGCGTGACCGATGACCGTATCCCCATGCAAGGTCACAAGGTTAGTGCCGCGACTGATGATATCTTGAACCCATTGGAGCCTCTTGTGTCTATCCAGCGGAGGAAGACCTTGCACGGAACCAAGAGGGTCATACGTATCATACATGTGAACCAACGATGAAAAATATCCCTCCTCATAAGGTAGTATGTCGACGAGATGGCCTTTTTCGCTCTCTATCCTCTTTTTCGATGAAAAGGATCTCATGTTTCTATAGCGGATTGATCGTGAGCTTGCATGAACATCAAAACGAGGCCTCTCTTAGTATCCCTCTCGGGGATGATTGAAATGCCTCGCCTTCAGGCGAAGCAAGGTTTGTGTTGTTGCTCTGCGACTTGTCATTCCGGCCTCTGAGCCGGAATCAAGGTATGCGGATATGTATTTGATGCCGGATCAGTTCCTACATGACACAACAGTTGTTTTTAATCAACCGATTTTAGAACACCTCGTCTTCTAGACAAGGGTCGTTCAGCTTATAAACGACGGTCAGATTCAGTTTCATGTATGTTTCATGAGTACTTATTGGCTCCACGCTGATCAAGAACCATATATCATTAAAGGAGTTTAGGTATGGCCTGATTTAGAAGCGTTCGAGCTTTTTCTTGCAGGGAATTATAAAAACAGGAAAGGGGCTATGCCGAAGCACTTTTTCAGCAACGCTTCCAAAAAAGACATGTTCTATCCCTGTCCTCCCATGTGTACCGATAACAATAATATCTA
>CAYMFC010000124.1:0-5208 GCA_964389665.1 uncultured Desulfobacteraceae bacterium
CCGGATCAAGTCCGGCATGACGATTAGAAGACTTTTTACGACTTTGTCAAAGTTTGGATTATAAAAAAATGATCTAACCGTTAAAAACAACCTTTTCGCTATTTCCTTTTACCTATCGAGGTAAAAATGGCGAGCAACTCACTACACTCTTCATATTCATATTTCACTTGGTCAAAGGACAACCACTCCATTTCCACTATCACCTCCAACCAATATTGCGTTTCACTAGATTCACTTTCGCAAATGTCTATCTTGTTTCTGAAATCAGCCTTACTTCTTGCTCGATTGGCTTCACGATAATTAGCACCGATAGAGGTCCCCGATTTTGTTATTTGATTTCGTACAACTCTTGCTTCTGGGGTATTAGGAGGTTTCGATGATAGACGAATAATGAGAACTGAAAATATCTTTGTCCTTTTTTCAAGCCCCTTTGCAAATTCCTTATTATCCATTTTCCTTTATTTAGCTTAACCTTAGCTCACTTTAGGCACTTTTGCTCACTTCTTGGATCAATGCCGTTCCCTGAGCTTGGGATTTACGATATCCCGCAGTCCCTCGCCGAAGAGGTTAAAGGACAGCACCACGATCAGGATGGCGAAACCCGGCACAAAGGTAAGCCAGGGCGCATCGAAGATAAACCGCTTTCCATCGGAGAGGATGTTCCCCCAGGTGGCGTGGGGCGGCGGAACACCGAACCCAAGGAAGCTCAATCCCGCCTCTGTCAAGATGGCCGTGGCGATTCCTATCGTGGCTGATACCAGCACCGGGGCAAGGGCATTGGGCATCATGTGCCGAAAGATAATACGGAGGTTGGTGAGGCCGAGTGCCCGTGCCGCGGTCACGAAGTCCTGTTCCCTCAGGGAGAGGAACTCGGCCCGGACGAAACGGGTGGCGCCCATCCAGCTCGTGAGCCCGATGACGATCATGATGTTATAGATGCTCGCGGGAAGAAGGGCCACAACGGTAAGGATAAGAAAGAAGCTCGGGAAACAGAGCATGATATCCACCGCCCTCATGATCAGCGTATCGATGAGAATGGCCTTTCTATGGAGCACGCGCAGCAATAAGGGCATATCCCCTCTTCCTGATACCTGCTTGTGCGCCAGTGGGTAGATAATCCACCCAATGCCCATGATGAGAAGAACAAGCCCAGGATAGCTGCGCCCTGAAAAGAGCAAGGCCGTTCCCATGAACAAGAGCAAGGCCTTCAAGACGTGCTCGATGCTGATAGAGCTCTTCCCGAAATAGCCCGCTATGCCGCCGAGAAATATCCCTATAAGCACCGCGATCCCCACGGCGACGAAGCCCACCGTGAGGGATACCCAGGCACCCTGAAGCATCCTGGAGAAGACATCCCTTCCCAGATCATCGGTCCCGAAGAGATACACCCCCAACCTGGGGATTTCCTCGGGGCGCAGGGTATCGATATTCGGTTTGGCCAGCGGTGGGCGTAGTTTCTCCTGAAGCCGTACCATCGAGGGATCAAAGTAGGGCTCGGTGCCGGAGGTAAGGATGAGACCGGTAAGGGCTGTAGCAAAGAACAGGACAAAGATGAGAAGCCCCGTAAAAGCCAGTCTGTTTCTCCTGAGAAGCCCCCACGACTCCTCGAAGCGGGTTTTCCTGGGTCTCAAAAGAGGCTCTGCTGTCTCTAATCCTTCGCGGGTATTCACCTTTTTCATGTCCATCACAAGCGTATCCTCGGGTCCACTACCATATAGAGCACATCAGAGACAAAGGTTCCGGCCAGGACCAATACCGCAGAGAGAAAGTTCACCGTGAGGATAATCGGATAGTCCCGGGCCAGGATGGCCTCGTATGCCATTCTTCCCATGCCCGGCCAGGAGAAGATGGACTCTATGATCACGGATCCCCCGATGAGACCCGGTAGGATCAGACCGAACATGGTCACGAAGGGCAGCAGAGCATTGCGAAGGGCGTGTTTGTAGTGAACCTGCTCCGGCGGGAGGCCCTTGGCCTTAGCCGTTCTGATATAATCCTGGCCCTCAACCTCCAGCATCTGGCTCCGTACGTACCGTGAGAGCACCGCGATTCCCGCGGTAGCTCCCAGCACGGAGGGTATCAGCAGATGCCATATTCGGTCCATGATAACCGTGGGCAACGAAGCAGATCCGAGGCCAAAGGTCTGCATGCCAATCACCGGAACCTGGAATCTGGTCACCACGAGGATGATCAGGATATAGGCGAAGAAGAATCCGGGGATGGAGATCAACAGGTACGAGAAGAAGGTGGCGCCTCGATCATAGGCCCCTCCCCTGAACAGGGCCGATCTGATACCGATGGGAAAGGATAGGGTCCAGGTGAGGATGGTGCCCACGATAAAAAGCGGAAGGGAGTTCAGGAATCGCTCCCAGATCTTGATGAGCACCGACTGGTTGTCCTTCCATGAGGTGGTTCTCCCAGTGAAAAGGTCGCGGTAGAAATACAGGTACTGGATATGGAGGGGTTTATCGAGGTGGAACTCCTGTCGAAAGCGCTCCACCATCTCGGGGGTGAATTTGGGGTTCAAGGGATCCACCTGGCTCGGCTCGCCAGGGGCCAGGTGGATGATCAAAAAGGAAACCACCGAGACGAAGAACAGGGTCACGATCTTTTGTACGATGCTTCTGACGATGAATGATATCATTGGTAAGTGCCTAAAGTGCCTCAAATGAGCTAAAGTGCCTAAAGTCCTATACCTAGCTTATGCACACTACATTGTCCCATATGAAATATCCCCTCTCTATCCCTCCAGTGCGAAGCTCGGCGCCTCAGGGAGCTTGATCCATTTGTTGAAGTGAAACGTGTAGGTACCGGTTTTGGTGGGCATGATCTTCTTATAGACCACCGTGCCCTCGGGATCGGTTTCCCTTATCACGATCCTCTTATCCAGAACCGCCGTCCACTTTGGAACATCCAGGAATGTATAGGGCTGCTCTGCGGCGATGATCTCGTGAAGGCTGTGGCAGTACTCCACCTGCTTTTCGTGGTTATACTCCCGCCTGACCTTGATGATGAGATCGTCTGCCTCCTCGTTTTTAAAGCCCACAAAATTGAGCTGATAGGGATTGGTCTGGCTCGAATGGAATATCTCGTAGAGATCCGGCTCGATTCCCATGCTCCATCCCAGGACCAGGGCGTCGAAATCCGCCTTATTCACACGTTCCTGGATGAACACGGCCCACTCCAGGAGATCGGTGCGCACATCGATGCCTATCTGTCTCCAACCGTCCTGGGCAACGGTAAGGATCGCCTTTCTGAGGTCATTGCCGCTGTTGGTGATGAGGGTAAATTGAAACCGTTTTCCGTCCTTTTCCAGCCAGCCTTCCTCATTGCGTCTCCAGCCTGCTTCCTCAAGCAGCCTCAGCGCCCCTTCCGGATCATAAGGTACCGGCTTGATGCGGTGGTTGTAGTAATCGGTTTGTTTCACAAAGGGGCCCGTTATCTGCTCGCCCTGGCCATAGAGCACGTATTTGATGATCTTATCCACATCGATGGCCATGCTCAGGGCTGTTCGTACCCTGCGATCATCGAATGGTCTTCGCCGCATGTTATAGCCGATGTACGTGTATCCGAAGGATGGCCCTGAGAAACTCTGGTACCGGGGGTCGTCCTTGAGACGCTCGACCTGGTGGGGCTGCACGGCGTAGCTGTCCACGGTGCCCGCATAAAACTCCATCTCCTGGGTAAGGAGATCGGGGATAATCCGGTAGATGTACCGTTTATAGTTGGGAGGAGCTTCCCAATACTCGTCGAAGCGATCCAGGGTGATATACTGATCCGATTTCCATTCCCTGAACACGAAGGGGCCGCACCCGATGGGATGGCGGTTGAAGGCGCTCTGCCGCATGGAGAATGTTTCCGGATCCTTCCCGGCTGCGATTGCCTCTTTCCGTAAGGCTTCGTCATTAAGGAGGTGCTCTGGAAGGATGCCCACAGCCCATGTGCTCAGGGCCAGCGAGTAGAGCCGCGTATAGGTGATGCGAACGGTCAGCGGATCAACGGCCTCCACCTCCTTTACCGGCTCGTAAGAGGATATGCGGGGTGAGAGGTTTTTGGGATTCATGAAGGCCTCATAGGTAAACGTGACGTCGTTGGCATCGAAGATGTGGCCGTCGTGAAATCTCACATTGGGACGAAGCCTGAATATGAGGATCGGGTTATGCTCCGTAGGGGGAAGGATCTGCCATGCATACTCTTGCCTTTTTTCCGGCCCGATATCCTGATCCACTTCCAGATATCTTAAAGCATTAAATGAGCGGAAGTATCCCTCTCCCAGGATTGCCTCGAGGTTCCGGAAGAGATCTTGATCCACATGATCCAAGACCAGTTTTATCCTGGCCGGCGCCCTGACCCGGATTGGCATCCCTGTATCATCATCTTCGGTCTTCCGCTTCTTCTCGATGATTGGTACCGTGAATTCCCTGGCTGGAATAATCGAGATTTCCTTGATATGGTCCAGGGATGCCTTGACGTGAGGGATAATCGGCAGATCCCCTGCCCTCGCCTTCTGTAAAAGCTCCACCACCTCCCCGGCTCCGGCTCTGCCCAGACCGGGTATCTCTGCTCCCTCGTTGAGGGAGAAGAAGGCCTCCTCAAAGATCTCCCAGGAGGTGGCAAGCCGCCCTCTGAAGTTGAGATCCTCATCCCTGTCGATGAGCCCCTCAAATACCATGGTTTCGATCTGGCTGCTGGCGGAATCCGATGAGAGGACGGGGTTCAAGATGTGGGCATCGCCGATGGATGCGGTAATATATTCATTGAGGCGTTCGGGGTTTCCCTTGGCCTGCTCCTCATAGGTGGGCACCCAGAGATATGACTGGAGCAGGAAGATTGCCACCACAATCGGGGTGTATATGAGAATCCTTCGGACGATCATAGGATTTGTTGAGTTTTGGGTTGTGTTAGTATTGAGTATCCTCTAACGAAGCTTCACCTCAAACCGACAAGATGTTACCAGCATACATAGGGCGAAGCTTCGTTAGTTATCATGGCACTGATACGAAATTGTGTAGAAACAGGATACGCAATCGAGAAAATAGAGTCAATTCGTTTGAGTACTCTTGCTTTGATTCTATCGAACGTAGTACTTCTCTTTTTTCAGAGGTGGAAGCGTTTTCTTTGCCCAGTGAGAAAAAAGTATAGTTCCCAGGGATTCATACCAAATTGCATTCAAACGGATACTATTGATAGATGTCATTGCGAACGAAT
>CAYMFC010000125.1:0-5172 GCA_964389665.1 uncultured Desulfobacteraceae bacterium
GTTTTTACGAGAGAAATCAACTGAAGGTGTCAATATTGCCTGTATTCAGATGATCCAGTCTATTGAATCTTAATGGCAATATCGTCTTTCTCACCTGCCGGTGTGGGCCGTAGCGAAACACTGGTCAGGTGCAGAGGCATGTTCGGCCTAGGCTCATCGATATGTCCTGCATTTTCAGGCTGATGCCACTTGATATATAACTGGTCGATATTCCGGCGGCGGAATAGGCTTACCTTCTGCACGTGCAGCATCCAACTATATTTTTTTTGCCTGTTGGACCTCACGTAATGCCTCATCAGGTGTTTCACCAAATGCGGAGCACGCCTCAAGGTCAGGGATATCAGCGATGTATCCTTCGTCATCCTCTGAATAAAAAATGTTAATACGGTAATCTCGTATTATTCATCCTCCAGTTTAAGATTATGTTTCTCAACCAGTTTTAAAAACTGTCGCATTTGATATGGTTTTGCTCGGCCTTTGACATTTTGAAGGTTCACAAGTTCAGGGAGATCAGGTCGGAAAAAAATGTGGTGGCTACCGTGATAAAACTATCCATAGAGTATATAGAGTGATGGTCATTTCCACATGTCTGGCCGCATCTGCAAAAGATATCCACGGCTCAGCGACTGCCAAAAGAAAAACCCCGCTCTCGATTTGAGAAACGGGGTTTTGAGATACATTCCATAGCCCCCTTTGGCTAGAGTTTACACAGTACAAAAACTAATCTCTTTAGCACCAGAACATCCATTGCTACGCAGCGTCTTTATTGTATTAAGTATATTGATATTATCTCAGTATTATTAAAGGCTTTAAGACATTATTGGCTGGCTTGATTTACCCTTTTATTTTTCCGCGAGTCTGCGAGGACAGTATTGAGCTTCAGGCCGCCAATCCTGCTGAAATGACGCAGATTGCCGGTTACAAGTTCCAGGTTATGGCCCAGGGCTGTGGCAGCAATCTGAATATCAGCATCGGGAAGGATTATTCCCCTTTCTTCGAGATGAGCCCGGATTCTGCCAAAGACTTTCGCAACGCCAGTGTCATAAGGCAGAACGGTAACAGCGGGAAGAATACGTTGTTCTATGTTGGTCACATGTCGTTCACGGGCCTGAGAACGGTAGGCGCCTTTGTATAATTCGCCGATTACCACAGCACTGGTGAATTGCTCTTCACGAGGGACATTCATAAGCCACTTGGTGTAGGCCTTTGCGGGCCGAGGTCGCAGGAGTTCTGAAATTGCATCGGTATCAAAGAGAAAGGCCATGGTCAGTGCCCCAGATCCGGCACATCACGTTGCCCCTGGCGAAGGGATTCGTCCAAGATTTTAACCAGTTCCTCTGAGTCTTCCCAGCCGCCCGCAATGCTGGCAAGTCCTTTCTCCGGACCTGCTTTTCTCAAACGCTCAAGGTGTTCGAGGTCATTGGGGCTGACGAGCGCAGCAACAGGCTTGCCATGCCTGGTAATGAGCACGGACGAACCCGCTTCCACGTGCCGGATGCATTCTGAAAATGTGGCCTTTGCTTCAGCCACGGATATGCTCTTGTCCATGGTCAACCTCCATTTATGACTATTTTGACTATTATGACTAAAACGTCAAGCCCTGAATTTCAATCAGGTCTTCGGGAGTTTTTCTCGCAGACACCTTGATGGGAAAATGTTGTGGTACAAATCGATAGTGTGGAGGAAGACCCTTACCGCGCTCTGATGAGGGGCCCGTTCAGGAAGGGGAAATCAGCGAAAGGGAACGCTTTCCGCCTTGTCAAGGCTTCGGGGCCCGCCTCCCCTGTCCGCGGACCAGTCCTTCAGGGGAGAGAGCTTCTCATACTCGTCCAGGCGATCAAGGGCCTTGAGCCGGTCTATGATTAACTGCCACGCGCAGTCAACCTCCTTGCTGATCTCGCATTTCCCATTTGACGATCCCCCGCATGGCCCGTTGAGCAGCCTCTTGGCGCATCGAGCCACAGGACATATGCCCCCCGTTGAGGCGAGGATGCAATCCCCACAACCGTAGCATTTCTCCCTCAATATCCCCGGTTCGTCCAAAGCGCCAAGAAAGGTGGTATTGAGCCCCGGGATCACGGGCATTGTCCCGAACACCTCGGCCAGGGTCTGCACCCCTGCACCGCATGCCAGCGACAGGATGGCCTCCGTATCCGAAGGGATATCAAGATAGGCCGTCACGAGATCCTTCTCACATTGTCTCAGGATAGTGTCCACCTTGAAGGCGGGGGGATTGCCGTCAAAGAATCTGGGGTGGGCGAGCTCTCGGGCCAGGTCTTCGGCAGCCCTGTCTCCTCCCGAGAGGCTGACCGTTACGCAGGTTCCGCACCCAAGGATCAAGATCTTCCTATACCCTGAAATGGAGGCGGCTATCTCATCTAATGGCTTGAGTTTGCCTGTAATCATCCCTTCAGCTCCTTGACTTCTGTTTTGCCGGGGACGAGGTTTTTCCACGCCACCAGGGCCAGGGACTGCCTGTGTTCAGGGCAAAGGGCATGTACGTCATGATCCAGTTTATGGGCGAGGTCCTCGCCGAATCGCATGGTATAAAGGGGCTCCCCGCATACCGAGCAGCGAATGAGATCCATGGATGCGACCTCGTCCCAGTCGCCCTTCAAAAGGTGCTGGAATTCTATGGCTTGCTGGGGACAGATTCTCCAACACTGGCCGCACCGGGCACATAGGCTCATGTTATGGAAGAGCCGTCTCTTCTTCCCCTCATCGACATAATCCAGGGCATTTGCCGGGCAATTTTGCACACATGCCAGGCACCCATTGCACCTCTCGTTGATCCGAAAAAAGGACATATTCCCCACTCCTGATAGACTATCCTCTTAATAAAATCGTTACACGATTTTATCTAACGCGATGTTATCGCTCTTATGGCGAAAGGCAAAAATTTCTATCCCTGTAGCAAGTCGTTCGACCAAGAGGCTCTCGACAGGCTACAGGGTATTTCGAAAATTTTACTTCAGCCCTTAAGGGCTTCAGCACCGCACTTTCTCCTAAAAAAGCTCTTACCTTCTAATTTGAATTCATCCCGCGCTGCAAGCAGCGGGGAATTCAAATTTAAGATACCGAAATGATCGGAACCACCTCACACTCCCGTGTCTAGGCAGCCCTCTTTTGCGCCATCCCGTAGAGTCTTCCTGCTGCCTCTCTAAGACGGGGGTATTGAAGCTGAAAAGCCTCCACATAATCCAGGGCCTTGGTCTCGCAGGCCAGGACACACTCCGGGTTCCCTCCGCACAAATCACACTTGTAGGCACGGCCCCGGTACTCGTCAAATGCCATGGCGCCCGTCGGACATGCAGAAACGCACATCTTACACCCGATGCACAGATCTTGATTGATCATCACCCTGTTGAGTTCATCATCCCGATAGATGGCCTTCTCAGGACATACCGCCATGCACGAGGGATTTTGACAATGCTGGCAAACGACCGGGAGGTAGAATCCTTCGCCTTCCAGGATATAGATGCAGGAGCGCTCAGAGTTGCGCAGCCCCGTATATTTGACCGAACAGGCTGCCACGCATTCATTGCAGCCAGTACATTTGAGAGGGTCTGCCACCAGAACTTTTCCATCCATGAATTGGTCTCCAAGGTCTTTAGGTTGTTCATTATTGTGAACTATTCTATGGTACTATTTTAAGAACTTTCTCAAAACCTGTCAAGACTTTTTTTTCATATTTTTTAAAATAATTTCTAGTTCATTGTTATTACAGGAGATAATGAATCTAAAAAATCATTCCTGCCGGATATTCATTGAGATTTTACGGCATTCTCTCATGGAGTAGTAGTTCATCATACAGAACAACTTTCGAATTCTCCCTCGTTGTCGCTCCTTCGTTTCCCTGTTACACATGAGGGGATTAAAGCAAGAAAAATAGAGGTAATTTCTTTTGCACGAAGGGTCTCATTGACATCAACGAGCTGATTTTCTATCCTATCAAGATGGTTTCAAGCCCTCAGGAGCCGCTCTTTTATGATCCAGGCCCCGGCAAAGAGAAAGAAGAGGTGTTAATAGAATATGAATACTATCGTCACAAGCAAAGAGATGTACTATGCTGAGCCGGTATATCGCCCTCCCAGTGAGGCATATTCTTTGCTGGTACAGGCTACTGTAGGATGTTCGTCAGCCGCAGCAGGCAGGTGTTATTTTTGCAGTTCCCACCTATTTCATAAGACTATCCCTGATAAGCGGTTCAGGATTCGGCCGACACATGAAATCCTTGAGGACATCGAAATAGGAAGAAGTCAATACGGGAGTGGGGTCGAAAAGATTTTTTTGCTGGACTCAAATGCATTGATAATAAAGACTCCGGAACTCTTGAAGATAGTAACAAAGTGTTACGAGTCATTTCCAAATCTCAAACAGGTATCATGCTATGCCTGCTCTGATGATATCCTGAGAAAAAGCGATGAAGAACTGAGACAGTTGCGTGAAGCTGGCCTAAGCCTTGTCTTCGTGGGCCTGGAAAGCGGCGACCAGGGGGTTTTGGATCTCATCAATAAGGGGGCGACCGTTCAGGATCAGATTGGTTCCGTGGTGAAGGCGAACAGGGCGGGAATGCGGACTTCGGTCACCGTCATTCTCGGGCTAGGCGGCAGGAAATGGTCTGAGCAGCACGCCATCAATACCGGAAAAGCTGCCGCTCAAATGAACCCTACCTATTTTGCCGCTCTCACCCTGATGCTCGTACCGAATACGCCATTGGATGATATGGTGAGGCGAGGAGAATTTGAACTGGTCACCGATCCCTTTGAGATATTGAAAGAACTCGAGTTGATGATTATGAACATCGATGCACCAGGACCCATCGAATTCAGGACAAACCATGCATCAAATTATTTGCCCCTTCGCGGAACACTTCCCCAGGATAAAGACAAATTGCTGAAGACCATTCAGGGCGCGATCAACGACCCCAGTCGGCTCCGTCCCGAATCGATGCGCGCGTTATAACCCCATAGCGGGTATGCCGCCACAAAACGCCGTGCCTTGAGCCCCATGAGGTGGAAGGGCTCCTCGTGGGCGAGGAGCTTCCCTGACACAAGCATTATCCCATAAAAGATCGGCTATCTCATAGAACCAGGAAAAAAGAGGGTGCTTCGGAAGGAAAATTCAGCCTGGAGAATATCTTTCTTTCAAGCTCATAGGACCTCTCCTCAA
>CAYMFC010000126.1:0-5124 GCA_964389665.1 uncultured Desulfobacteraceae bacterium
ATCTTGCCTCGAACTCGCGCATGATCCGGGCGGAGACCGAGATATTGGCAATGGTATGCTGCCCCTGGGAATCGACCCTAGAGGCCACCCTCATGGGAAAGGGAAGATCCTTGATTCCCACATCAACAAGAAAGCGTCTTTTTTCCATGGAGTCCCTCCATAGATGTCATTACGTGGATGCCTGAATCATGACCCTCATCGCATAAGCCTTTTGAACAGCCCCATATGCAAATCGCAGGTCTTTACCTTTAACAGCCCAACCGGGCAGGGCCTGGATAGCCCTCGCCACCCAGGGATTGTAGGCCCTGAAACTCATTTCAATCATATCCAGCAGCCCTCCCCTCCTCTGCCTGGCATTTCTTTATCAGGCCCCGGGCCTTTTTTGTAATGACATACACAGAGGGTACTATTCTGTCAAGTGGTTACGATGAGGTTGTCTTTTTTAATCATCCCTTGCTCTTTATGGACAGTAACATGCTCTGGGGAAACGGCCTCGACCTTTACAACAGAATCAAATCCCGTTTCCCCACAACTACCATCGCCATGATCACCGCCCATGAAATACCGGTGTACCGCAAGGCTGCCGATTAGTGGGCAATCTGTCTATGTGCTGCTCATCGAGAAAGGAGAAGATACTAGTGAATGATATTTTGGCTTGAATGCGCCCTGCATTTCTGTTATGTAATACGCTACGGTACGAAATGTATGGGGATGGGTTTTAGTTTCACCAGGCAATTCTTGCCGAACCTATCAACATACGCTAAAAGCATGAGGTATAATCTTTTAAGAAAAGGAGAGAGATCATGAAACGAACACATGCTGTACTTCTCATTATGATTGCGTCGATCATCGTTTCCCTGTCACCTGTGGTGACGTGCATGGCCCAGGAGAGTTCTCTTCTGGTAGTGGAAGAGGCTGCCATTTGTCAAGATGTGGTTGATCGAAAACCCGTCGGTGTTGGCGATAGCTTTGATGCCTCGGTAGGCAAGCTTGTTTGTTTCACCAAGATTACCGGCGCCCAAAGCCCTACCCAGATTTCACATGTCTGGTATTTCGGAGATACCCAGAGGGCTGAAGTGACGCTTTCGGTAAAATCCTCCAGCTGGCGTACCTATAGCTCGAAGATAATCCAGCCCCACGAAATCGGAGATTGGCGTGTGGATATACTCGGCCCAGGAGGTGACATCTTGAAGATCATTGAGTTCAAAACCCTTCCATAGATGGATTTGTCTAGGTATTTTGTCTTGACTTGGTTTCAGGTATTATTTATAGAATATCTTCATTGCGTGTAAGGTCTCTATTATCTTGACTTTTTCCTTCTTGGACGAGGGGGTAACATGAATAAATCCCAATTGGTAGCGGCATTGGCAAATGCGGAAAACCTCACCATCAAGGCAGCGGAAGAAGTGGTCAATACCTTTTTCAGGGAAATGGAAAAATCCCTCACAAGCGGAACCCGGATAGAGGTACGAGGATTGGGCAGTTTCAAGATAAAGCAATATGACAGCTATAAGGGAAGAAATCCCAAAACAGGCAAAATTATCAGGGTCGACGGTAAAAGATTGCCATTTTTCAAAGTAGGCAGAGATCTAAAAGAGAGGGTCGACAATAGAGAGTAAATCCCTACCTTCACCATTCCTTGGTCGTGCTAGACGGGGAGTTAGCGGTGCCCTGTAACCCGAAATCCGCTTACGCGGGGTTGAAAATCCTTACTGAGAAACAGCAAGCAGGGGTCAATTCTTCCGGTTAGACAGGGGGTTGGAACTCGTGTGACAGAGGATTATGAACCCCGTCAGGTCCGGGAGGAAGCAGCGGTAAATAATTCACTCTGCATCACGAAGCAATCTGGCCCACGAACCTGTTCTTGCCGTGAGATAGCCTCTGTCTCTGTTCGAAGAAGGATGCACGACCAAGGTCCTTACCTTTTTGTATCCTTTATGCCCTTGATTCAATCCCCTTCATAGGTGAACGCATGATAGAAAAAGCCGTAGCCATGGAATTCAATAGACAACTTGGAATGGATATCTGGCTTATGGGGTTCCGCTCTGAAGGCCTTGCCTCTCTTGTCAAACCAGGCCAGTTTTTAATGATCCGAACAGAGGGTGTTTCAAAGGACCCCTTGCTTAGGAGACCGTTTTCCGTTCACGGCATTATGGATGGAGGCACCATATTGATCCTCTACCGGATCGTGGGGAGGGCAACATCCCTTCTTTCCCTGGCAAGGGAACATGAGCAAATCTCCGTGATCGGCCCATTGGGAAACGGGTTTCGCCTTCCCGGCCCCAAGCAGAGGGCGATCCTCGTTGCGGGAGGTATGGGCCTCGCACCGATGTACTTCCTCGCGCAGTCCCTGCCCTCGGAAGCAAGGCACAGCACGAAGATGCTCCTCGGTTTTTCCACATCACACGAGGCTGTCCTCGTCGATCAGATAAAGGATCTGGGCCTGGAGCTGTCGCTTGCGACCGAAGATGGCTCACAAGGGTTCAAGGGCACCGTCACTGATCTCTTCGAGCAGTTGATTGATCGTGATGCGCCAGAGAAACCCATCATTTATGCATGCGGGCCAAATCCCATGCTCAAGAAAATTGCGCAGCAGACGATGAGTTTGAACCTCACCTGCTATGTGTCGCTTGAAGGCTCTATGGCATGCGGCCTGGGCATATGCCTCGGCTGTGCGATCAAGGCCGCCCGGAATCAAGATACCGAATACTACTACATATGCAAGGACGGCCCCGTGTTTTCAGCAGACATGATCGATTGGGAGGCCCTGTAATGGGTATCACGCCTGAGTTATCCGTTGATATCGGCGGATTGAGGATAAAGAACCCGGTGATTGCTGCCTCGGGAACCTTTGGCTACGGGAGTGAACTCACTTCTTTCTATGATCCCTCCCTCTTAGGCGCCATAGTGGTAAAGGGCCTCTCCCTCAAGCCTATGCCCGGGAATCCTCCCCCCAGGATCGTAGAGACGCCGTGCGGCCTGCTCAACTCAATCGGGCTTGCCAACATCGGCATCGACGCCTTTATCGAGGAAAAGCTCCCCTTGCTGGCCGATACCGCGGCACCGGTTATCGCCAATATCTATGGGCACAGCATAGGGGAATATGGTGAGCTCGCCGGGAAGATTGAAGAGGCGGACGGGATTTCCGCCATAGAAGTGAACATATCCTGCCCGAATGTAGACAAGGGGGGCATGGTCTTCGGCACGGATCCGGAAACCGCGGCCATGGTAACCGGTGGGGTCGTGAAACGCACCACGAAACCGGTCATCGTGAAACTCACCCCCAATGTAGCCGATATCGCGGTCATTGCAAAGGCGGTAGAATCAGCCGGTGCAAAGGCCTTGTCCGTTACCAACACGTTTCTGGGCATGTCCGTGGACATAGCCTCGAGACGGCCCAAGCTGGCAAACGCAGTAGGCGGACTCTCCGGACCTGCCATCAAGCCCATGGCCCTATATCTCACTTACAGGGCCGCTGAAGCCGTGAAGATCCCCGTCATCGGTCTGGGAGGCATTATGAACTACCGGGATGCCATCGAGTTCCTCCTGGTTGGGGCGCGTGCCATCCAGGTGGGCACCGCGAACTTCATCAACCCGAGGGCAGCCTTAGAGATCGTGAACGGTCTACGGGATTTCTGCGAAAAGGAGCATATCAGCGATATCAACCACCTCATAGGAAGCCTGGCAACGGGACAGGAATTACATGAGAAATGACTTGAGGTTTCGAGAAGAAGAGAAAGGAAGGTGACACTTTGATATCCCAGGAAGATAGAAAAATCCTGAATGAATTCAGTTTACGAATACGCAAGCATTTTCCGGAAGCAAGGATTTGGGCCTTTGGTTCCCGTGCCCGCGGAATTGCAACATGGGAGTCGGATTTTGACATCTGTATCGTCCTTGAACACGTTGATAACGAGATCGACCGCCAAATCCGGGACATTTCCTGGGAGGTTGGTTTTGAAAACGATCGCGTGATTACGACCATCGTCCTCGATTCCGACCAGTTCGAAAGAGGCCCCATGTCTGAGAGCACGCTCGTTGAGAATATAATGATGGAAGGTGTAGCTGCATGACAACAACCAATGTGAAGGCTCTGGTCTCTTATCGTCTTGAGCAGGCCCAGGAGTCTCTTGATGCTGCACAGGTGTTGATGGACCAGGAACTCCCCAGGCCATCTGTGAATCGATCATACTACGCTATGTTTTATGCTGTTCTTGCTCTTCTTGCATCCAGGAAATGGGAGACATCAAGGCATAGCGGCGCCATATCACTCTTTGATACAAAGTTTGTCAAAACAGGGGTGTTCGGAAAGGAACTTTCTCGTTGGCTCCATGATGCCTTTGATCTGAGGCAACGCTCCGATTATGCAGCTCAAATTCAAGTGAGCCATGAAGAAGCAATGCAAGTTCTTGAAGAGTCCAAGGAATTTGTCGCTGAGGTTAAGGGAAAACTTATAGAAGAAGGATTGCAATGATTGACCATTGTTTATTATCTTCGAATAAGGAATCAATACGAGGCACGGCATGGCAAAGATAGAGATAACAAAAACAGAACTCATCTGGCCTGGGAAATACAATGAGGATGGAACATTGAAAGAGGTGCCTCGGGTAAATCTCCCTTTTCAGGTGATCGAGACCATCAATGAAAACCGGGCCATGATGGAGGCGAAGAAGGCCGCAGCAGTCTTCCATTAGATTGGCAGGTTGCTCACCATGTTACGTTATTCTTTGATCAACTACTCGGGGCTGAGGGAATGCTTGCAGAAATACATTGAAGGTGTTCAATGGTTCAAACTTATCCCCGGCCAATTTTCCCATCAGCTCTGAGCTATCAGCTTCTTACAACCCCGACCCCCGATCCCCGGCCCCTGCTGGCAACCTTGAACCTTTACCCCGTGAAGTTCACGATAGTGATAGCGAAGCGTATTTCACTGGGGTTGAACGGTGAACCTACTTTTCCTTTCATCTTTGAGCTCACTATAGCCATCATGATCATGGCCGGCGCTCCTGGCAAAAGTGCTGATGGAATTGGAAGGCAATAACTCGATGAATTCAAGGGGGTCCCGCAAATCCAGAAAGCAGTTCCTAAATGAAACTCTGGAAGGATATCTCGCTTCAAAATTGA
>CAYMFC010000127.1:0-5070 GCA_964389665.1 uncultured Desulfobacteraceae bacterium
AGTGACTACTCACGTAGTCAGTCCCGCCTTCGGCGGGATTTAGACTGAAGGCTTACAGTGATCAGAGGAGCACTATTGCCGCAGTTTGTTGAAGAAACAGAAGCTTCTCGCAGCAAACATGGCTTCACAATGCGCCGTATCCCCCTGATTTCCTAACAGTCTTCAGCCTATGGTTCGACAAGCCATTCGACAAGCTCATGGTCGTGAGCAAAGTCGAAGGACTCACCATCTTGAGCATGGTCGAAGGACAACCTATCTACCTGAGTTACATTTACAATTGATAATTAATAATCTTTTATTGATCAGTTAATATCCTTTGTGCCTGCCCGCCATCGGCTTCGCCTTAGGCGAGGCGGGCGGGTCTTGGTGGCTTAGGGGCTGAATAGAGGGGGAGGATAACGGTCATGGTGGTGCCTTTGCCCAATTCGCTCTTGGTCTTTATATCGCCTCCCATATCCTCAACAATCCTCAGGCTCACTGAAAGCCCGAGCCCTGTACCCTTTCCCGGTTCCTTGGTGGTGTAAAACGGATCGAAGATCCTATGAATATCCTCGGCGGGGATTCCCGGGCCATTATCGGTAAAGTGTATGTGCACGCCATGGCCATCTCTCTTTCCCGATCGCGCATCCGATGCCACCTGTGTTTGTATTGAGAGTGCTTTTTGAGAGATCCCACCCCCTGCTTGCCCGGCCTCCATGGCATCTAGTGCGTTCATGACGATATTCAAGAATACTTGTTTGAGTTTGTCCGGGTCGGCGAGCACAGTATCCTTATCCGCGCCCTGATCGAGGATAAGCGAAACATCGGCCATCATGGGCTGGTGCTTGAGCATATCAAGCATGTCGGTGATGGTTTGATGAATGGATACTTCTTTCACCTCCCCCTTTGATGGCCTGGAGAAATCGAGAAGATTTCTGATGATCCTGTTTACCCGGTCTATCTCCTCTCCAATTCGATTGATGATGTCATTTCTTTCTTCCTTATCCAGCTCGTTTCCCTTGAGGAGATCCAGGTAGCCAAGCACGATACCGATTGGGTTTCCGATTTCATGGGCGATGCCCGAGGCTAGTCTGCCGATAGATGCCAGTTTTTCCGATCGAATGATCTCCTCCTGTGCCTGCCGTAACTCCACATTAGCCTTCTCAAGGGAGCTTATGCTCGTCTTGAGTTCCGCCTTGCTCTCCTCCAGCCCTCGAAGCATGAGATTGAGGGCTCTTGAGAGCCTACCAAACTCATTCTGCCCCGAAATGGGGGCGAGGAAGAAGCTCTCGCCTTCTTTGAATTCCTCGGCCCTCTTCACGAGGCGATTTATCGGCCGCACCAGGCTCCGGTGGAGGAGATAAAAGCCCAAGAGTCCCAGAAACAGGGTATTTAACAGCATATAGAAGAGGACGATTTTCTGTGATTCCCTGATGGCGGTATACATAGACGCCAAGGGTATCTGGATTGATGCCGCGCCCACGATAGCCTTGTTGCGAGATAAGGGTGTAGCCAGAAAAAGATCGCCCTCCTGGGCAGAGAGAATGCCCCATAAGGCAGGGGGAGTAAATACAATATCTCTTCCCTGGCGCAAGGACCTCTCGGCAAAATGTAATAAGGTGTTTCGTTGCGCTTCGGTTATGACAGCGGTTTCAAGCAGGATATCTCCTGAGTGATCGAGGATAAGGGCTGCTGACAGGAGCCCATCATTGACAAGTTCGGAGATATTCCGACGAAGGGGATACGCCCTTCCATGGTAGCCTGAGATCTGCCCTTGTAAGCCCGTTATCAGGGTTTGTTCAATAGAGCTTATAATCACCTTCCCCCTTTGTATCTCTGCCCGAAGCAAATCCTTTTCGGTCATCCGTATCATAACGATATCGAGCAGCATCATGGCTAAGGCGAGGATAAGCGCAAGTGTTAAAAAGATTCCCGTCTTGAGGCTATATACCGAGATTTTCATGGTTTTTAGGGTTCAGAGGTTCACTGTTCCAAGGTTTTTTAACCCCTGAACCTCTGAACCTTGAACCTCTTTCTCAACGTTAGCCATATAATTGCCATGTGCTATACCAACGTATTATCTCTGGCCCAAAGAATATATAGATCAGGGAGGCGATGGCGAGAAAAGGCCCGAAGGGTATCTTGGCCCGTAAGCTTTTCTTGAGTAGCAGGCCGCTTCCACCACCAACCAAAAGGCCGATCAAGCTGCTTGCCAGAATAATGAAAGGTATCGCCTTCCACCCGAGCCACGCTCCCATCATTGCCAGCAGTTTGATATCCCCTCCTCCCATCCCATCCCTACCCGCGATCCATTTATAGCCGCCTGCTATGAATAATAAAAGGCCGCCGCCCACCAGGATTCCGAGAAGGGACTCTTGCCATGATACCGTTGGAATGAGAAGGGAAGCGCCGAGTCCACAGGGGATTCCGGGGATGGAGATTGTATCAGGAATGATTTGATGAGCCAGATCAATAAAGGTAATAACCAGTAATGCTGACGAGAATAGGAAAAGGAGCAAGAACTGCACGGTCGGTCCAAACTTCATAAAAAGGGCCACTGTCATCAGGCCCGTTAAGGCTTCGACTACAGGATACCGCACGGATATACGATTTTTACAGTATCTGCACTTACCCCTCAGGATCATATAGCTTATAATGGGTATATTATCATAGAATTTAATGGGCTTATTGCAGTGGGGACAATGGGAGGGGGGGCGGATGAGCGATTCTCCCCTTGGCAGCCTCACGATGCAGACATTTAAGAAGCTCCCTATTATGGCACCCAGGGCAAAGACGAAGAAAAGGACTATGGTATTGGACTCAAGGGTTCCCGTTACAGGCCTCTTTTTTTTGAATGCCGGATCCCACGAGGACCTAGACAAAAGGTTTTAGGTTGACTACATATAGTATAAAATTGAATATTTGACAACTGCCTCGATTCATGAGGTAATATTTGTTAGGTTATGATTTCTAAATAAATCAGTCAGTACCTTAAGGATAGGGGAGAAACCATGCTGTTATCAATCAATCCTGATAATCCACAGAAGAGGCTCATCAACAAGGTAGTTGAGATATTGGAGCAAGGCGGACTCATCATCTATCCCACGGATACCTTTTACGGCATAGGATGTGATCTCTTTAATAAAAGGGCTATTACTCGTGTATATCAGCTCAAGAGAAGACCGCTGACAAAACCATTTTCCTTTGTTTGTGCTGACCTGAAGGATATAAGCCTCTATGCCAAGGTTAAGAATAATGCTTATAGGATAATGAAAAGGTCGCTGCCCGGTCCTTACACCTTTATATTGGAGGGAACGAGGCTCGTGCCCAAGCTGATGCTTGCATCGAGAAAAACCGTGGGTATCCGAGTGCCAAACAACAAAATCTGTTTGGACATTGTAAAGGGATTGGGCCGTCCTATTATCAGTACCAGCGTGAGCCTTGCCGAGCCCTCGGATATCCATGACACCTATGGCTCGCTTGTTGATATGGTCATCGATGGCGGCGTGATCTCCTATGAGCCTTCCACCGTGATTTCTTTGGTAGACGATAATACGGAGGTGATCAGGGAGGGGAAGGGAGAGATTGATTTCCTTTAATCGGAAAGCTCAAATCTCCCGTTCCATCGGTACTCAAAGAGCCCGGAATGGCGTTCGATCCTGTTTATGATATGCTCAGCGATATCCTTGAATAGATAGTCCAAAATAAAGGACCTTCTCTTTCTCTCGGGATAAACCAACCGTACCTCTCCCTTGATTTTGGCAATCTGTTTGGCAATGTTTACCGCGTCCTGAAAATTGCCGAGATAGTCCACAAGGCCCAGTTCCTTGGCCTCTCTGCCAGAGAATATCCTGCCATCGGCAAGCTCGAATACCCTCTCTCTCGGCATATTCCTTCCCTGAGCAACGGCAGTAACGAATTGGTTACGGATATCCTCAATGAGGTTTTTAAGGAGCCTTTTTTCACTTTCCGTCATCTCTCGATTCGGGGAGCCTATATCCTTGAACTCGCCGCTCTTAATTACCTCCATTTCAATACCGATCTTCTTAAAAAGCTCTTCGACCCTGATGAACTCCATAAGTACACCGATGCTGCCGGTCAGGGTTCCGGGGTTGGCTACTATCTTATCTGCCGCCGATGCAATGTAGTAGGCACCGGAGGCCCCAAGGGATCCAAAGGAGGCAACTACATTTTTTGTCTTCGCGGTTCGTCTCGTCTCGCTGTATATCTCCTGTGAGGGTGCAACCCCTCCGCCCGGTGAGTTTATCTTCAGGATTATAGCCTTTATCCGGCTGTCTTTTCTGAAGGCAATGAGCTGATCTACGATTGTATCGGGATTGTTTATGGCGCCCTCTATGGGAATCACCCCTATCTTATCGCCGAACGAAAGCAGCGATGTTCCATGAGAAAAGGATAAGACAATAGCCATTACCGTACCAAAGCAGAGAACGGCTATGCCGAGTATTACCAGGACTATTGTAATGGGGCGATTCTTTTTACTCATGAGATTGTATCACAAAAGAACCGTGCAGAGGCCTCATCCTCATGAAAGGCTTCACAAAGACAACCCTTGATAGCATAGTGTTGATTATCAGGAGGGCTCAGTATCCTCTGTAGATTCTTTTTCCTGTTCCTGAGTGTCAGCGGAGTCAGCGGCCTCGGTGCTTTCCGTGTCCGGATCCTCCTCGCCTTTTTGAAGATTAAGGCTGCCATCTGCCTCTATCTTCTCCTTAATGAGCATCCCAACATTGGAGGCAACCTCGTTTGCGCTGCTCTTGTAATCATCATAAATGTCTTTGAACTCTTTGTCCTGCAGTTTTTTTATGGAAAGGCCGATCTTTTTCTCTTCCTTAGAGATGTTTACCACCAGGCTCTGTATGACATCATCAATCTGGAACTTCCCCAGAGAGGACTTAGACTTGCCCTTTCCCATTTCAGAGTTATGGATAAGACCCTCGATGCCTTCTTCTAACTCCACAAATACACCAAAGTCGGTAATATTGGTAACCTTTCCCGTGACCTTTGTGCCCACCTTGTATTTTTCGGGGATTTGCTCCCAGGGGTCCGGCGCCAGTTGTTTTATTCCCAAAG
>CAYMFC010000128.1:0-5009 GCA_964389665.1 uncultured Desulfobacteraceae bacterium
TGGAGGACATAAGTCCCAACGCAGTAGCCTGTATCTGGAAGGCGGCCAGGAGATCAGGAGCGATCACCGACGTAGAGACGCGATGGAAGTAGACGAAAAAGTACGCCAGGGACAACACGGCAAAGACAACCCATCGGTGAGCGTCATAGCTTTTCTGTTCACTAGGCATAGCTACATAGCGTAAGGTGGTAATGAGGTTATAGAAGAGATGAGGATTGACACAAAAAATGTCTCCGAATATGAAATGAGATCTCGTACATGCCTTTGATGAGTTGGTCCTCGCATTGCATCCCTTACCTTTCTACAGGAGGTGTGCGGGATGAGTTATATCGAAGGCCATAGGGGGATGTCAATATGCTGCTCAAAAGATCTTTCTTCTTCCAGTACCGCTCCATAGCCTAAAAGGAGTTGGATAGTGGTATAAAGTGTGTTAAGACGCGTTACCTATGCTTGTATGGGTAAGGTTCTTCAACTCAAAGAAAGTTGATGGTAGAGAAACAACCTGTTTTTTCGAGCAGAAAGGATTGCATGGGACCTGGATAATGGATAGTGAACATACGCATCAGTTGAAGCACGAGGATAAGGAGGTAACCCTTATCGGCACGGCCCATGTGTCTAGGGAAAGCACTGAGCTGGTCGGTCGCATCATTGAACAGGAGAAGCCTGATACGGTGTGCATCGAGCTCTGCGAGTCGAGATATCAGTCAATCACCCAGAAGAAGAAATGGCAGGAGACCGAACTCATCAAGGTGATTAGGGAGAAGAAGGCCTATGTGCTGCTTTCAAATCTCATGCTCGCCTATTTCCAGAAAAGGATCGGCCAAAAATTGGGCATCAGGCCGGGTGAGGAAGTCATCAGGGCGATTCAAGCAGCTGAGGCGGTCGGCGCCCGCATTTGCCTGGCAGACAGGGATATACGAACAACACTCTCGAGGACCTGGCGTCTCATGGGCTTCTGGAAAAAGATAAAGTTATTGTTTCAACTCGTTACCTCGGCCGGGGATTTTGATTCGGTGAGCGAGGAAGATATCGAGAAGATGAAAACAGAGGATGTTCTTGGGATGCTGCTCTCAGAGATAGGCGAATCCTTCCCTGAGATAAGGACGGTTCTGATCGATGAGAGGGATCAATACCTCACGCACAAGATCAGGACTGCCCCCGGCAAACGGATTGTGGCGGTAGTGGGGGCTGGGCATGTGCCCGGGATTCAAGGGTATTGGAGAAGCTCCATCGATCTTGCTGAACTAACCCGCATGCCCCCCAAGGGAAGGTTTATGAGCCTCCTTAAATGGGGGATACCTGCGCTCATCATCGCGCTTATTGTGGTGGGTTTTGTATTTGCCGGGGCCTCTGCCGGCACCCATATGATAAAATGGTGGATTCTTGCAAATGCCCTTTTGGCAGGCCTTGGTGCCGCGATTGCCCTGGGGCATCCGCTCAGCATCCTTACCGCCATCGGCGCCTCACCGCTCACCTCCCTCAATCCCATGATGGCGGCCGGCTGGTTCTCCGGGCTTGTTGAGGTATTGGTGGGGAAGCCAAAGGTGAGGGATTTCGAGGCATTGCCGGAAGACATCTCCACACTGAGAGGTTTTTGGAGGAATAAGATCATCAGGGTTTTGCTGGTGGTGGTGTTCACGAACATCGGCAGCTCCTTGGGAGCCCTCGTGGCTATTCCCTTGATGCTGAGGGTGTTTGCGTAGAATGAAAAGCCTTACCGAGGGGGTACATATGGCCATTGATCGAAGGACTATTGAGGGCATGAATAGCGGTCTTTCCCAAAAGACCAGGGAGAGGCTCAAGCAGGCCACGGATCTCATTATCAAGGCCAAGGAAAAAGGAGGCAAGGTGGTTGCTGTGGTGGGCAGCGGCCCGAATCTCCATGAGGGGGTCACCACCCTGATCGCGGAGCTTATCCACAAGGGCATTATCGATGGGGTTTCCACAAGCTCCGCGGTGATCAACCATGAGATGGGGGGCACCCTGGAAAAGGTCAAGCGATTCGACGGCGTGGCCTTTGGGTTTGCCAGGGAGAAGCTGCCCTCGGATGGATTTTTCGAGGTGAGCATCATATCCGAGGAACGGCTCAAGGAATTTCAGCGGGAGATCCCCCTTGATAGCGCCCTTTACCACAAGATGCGCCGAGCCAAGGGGAACGTCATTATAAAGGTTGCTGGAAACATGGCCTACCCCACGGGACTTCGCACAGAGCGACTAGCACGGGATTTGCTCGCCCTGGCAAAACACCGGGGCATCCCCTTTGAACAGATGGCCGGTTATGGCGCTGACCGCCTCACCATGATCGGCGCCGGCGCTGATCGGGGCATCCAGGTCCTTGTTACCGTACCGCAGCTGATTGGGGGCGGTGAGGTAGGGCTTGCCATTGGGGATTCGGTATCCATTTCAGAGCGCTGCCACCGTATTGCACGGCTCATGGAGAGCGCTGATGTGATTATCGAATCAGCACTCGCCCTATCCCAGGAGGTCCATGACGGCCCCTTTGAGCTCTTTACGGGCCACGGTATATGGGCCGACTGGGAGGGGGAATGGACCTACTCGCTTGCCCAGAAGAAGATCATACGCATTGACCTGGACCCCAATCTCGAGAGGGCATGGATAGAGGAACGGAGATCTAAGAAGGTGAGCGAGGCCGTGCACAAGGGGCTCCCAAAGACCAAGCTCATGCGGATACCCTTCAGGATGGAGATGTCCGGATTTGCACGGATTCCCGGAAGCCTGCCCATTGTAGGGGATATCGGTGAGATCTGGCCCCTGCTCGCCGTGGGCGTTGCTGACGCCCTGAAGGTGGAGCTGGAGTTTATGAGCTACAAACAATCGCTTCCCGCGGGTGCGAGGATGCGGGAGTGGATCGTAAAGCACGTGGGGCCCGTCAACCGGGAGCGCATGATTGAGAGGGCCAAGGAACTAGCGTTTCATTAAAAAGTTGTCATTGCGAGCGTTAGCGAAGCAATCCCTGGCCCAGACCCGTATACAACATATAAGATCATCTCACTGTTTAGTATGGTTTGATAAGATTATACCTATATATCCCTGTCATGTCGCACCAGGGCGGGCTCATCAAAATGAGACTGCCGCGTCGTCCCCGCCTTTCGGCGGGGACTCCTCGCAGTGACATTTATTGTCCCACTCGGGGATTGGGAGAAAAACCCTCGCCTTTAGGCGAAGACTTTAGTATGCCCGAAGGACAGGGAAAACCGCAGAATACCCGCCTGCCTGCGGAGCGCCACGGATATTGAAACCATGACCCAGCAACCGCAAGCACTTGGTGCCTATGCCGAACCTAGGCAAAGGCATAGCGGGCAGGTCGAACAAGGAATATCGAATGTCGAAGTGGTCCCTTCGTAATTCTGCGGTTCTTTGTTCACTATTCGATATTCAATCTACGGTCTTTCCGGGATGGCGAGTCGAATTCATTCGACGTAGCTGTGTCAGCCCGCCAAGCTACCGGCTTCAGCCGGCAGTAGTTGACTTTTGCAATCGATACCTACTAAACCACCGTTCGCGAATGGCTTTCAAGAAATGGATATGGATACTGATTGCACCTGAATGCTCATGAAGAAGATGCCATTTAGAAAGATCCCCAAGCTCTATAGTCCATCATTTATCGCCTTTGGATTTGCCAATTTTTTCACCGTATCGAGCTTCGGCATATTTTTTCTTTTTCCCTTATTCATCAAAAGCCGCGGGGGTTCAGAATCGGATATGGGGATCGTTATGGGTGTCTTCTCCCTTGCCGCCGTGCTCTGCCGTCCCTGGATATCCGAGATGATCGATCGGATCGGGAGAAAGAGAAGCTACACTCTAGGATCCCTGATTATGACCGCCCTACCCCTCGCATACCTCCTGTTTCGGGGCCCATTGAGCCTGTTTTACCTGCCCCTCATTCTTGTGCGAGTCATCCATGGCGTGGGATTAGCGATCTGTTTTACCGCCGCGTTTACCTATATTGCCGACATCATCCCCGAAGAGAGGCTGAACGAGGGAATCGGTATGTTTGGGGTTACAGGACTAACGGGCATGGCAATAGGACCTCTTACAGGAGAGATCATCATCGAGCGGTTCGGCTTTTCCCTGTTTTTCATTGCTGCAAGTGCAATCGCGAGCCTGGGCCTTATCATCCACCTGCCCCTTAAAGAATCCTTTGCACGTGGGGATCGTTCTTCCTCGCATTCTTTTTTCTCGCTGCTCGCCAAAAGAACTATCCTTCCCGTGGCTGCCATTGCCCTTGTCTTCGGGATCGGGATGGCAGCCACGGGTAATTTCATCTCTCCTTTTGCAAAGGAGCAGGGGCTCCCGTTCATCTCCCTTTTCTATATCTGTTATTCATCGGCGGCCATTGTGACAAGGATAGGCGGCGGCAGGCTTGCGGACAGGGTCGGCGAGGATCGCATCATACCCTATGCGCTCATTTTAACAGGCGGCGGTCTTATGGTTTTGATCTTTCCGGGGGGAAGCACGGTCCTGGCCGTTTCAGGCCTCATGTCGGGCTGCGGGCACGGGTTTCTCTTTCCATGCCTGAACTCCCTCCTCTTGCGCAATGAGCCGATTGAGATCCGCGGGAAGATCACCGGTATTTTTACCGGCGGGCTTGATGCAGGTACGTTTGCCGGCTCCATTGCGCTGGGATATATCGCAGAGTCAGCGGGATTTCAGGCGCTGTTCTTGGCCGCGGGCCTCGCCCTGCTTATGGGACTGGCCGTTCATAGATTCCATGTAACAGCGAGGTAAGCTTTGCCTCAAGCCGATGAAGATCGTACCCAAAGTAGTTTATACCAAATTGCATTCAAACGAATACTATTGATAGATGTCATTGCGAACGAATGTGAAGCAATCCCTGGCCCAGACCTGGTTTTCGAAGCCATGTATAGAATACTATGCTCTGGAAATGATTCACCGTATATGCTCGCCGATTAGTATCTCGCACCAGGGCAGGCTCAATATGATAGATTGCCATGTCGCTTTCGCCCCTTCGGCATGCTCAGGGCCAT
>CAYMFC010000129.1:0-4930 GCA_964389665.1 uncultured Desulfobacteraceae bacterium
TCCCCGGGAAACTCGAGCTCGAGCGGCGGATCATCGAGCAACAATCGGTGCTCCGTGCTATTAACTGGATACGCCTCAGGGCGCGGAAGCCGGCGCTCAGACTCCCCCGAAAAGGTTTTCGCAGGGGGAGGAACGAGGCCTAGTGAGCTCAGGATGATATTCCGCTGCGCCACCTGTCTCTTCTCATCCATGCCAAAAATTGACACAGACTGTAAAAGATGTCAACCTAGGGGAGCAATATGGTATTCATAAAGGGTCATCCCATGGAAGAGGATGTGTGGCGCTAAGGCTTTTCAACACCTTGGGAAGGCGGCTCGAGGTCTTTCAGCCCGTGAGTGAAAGTGTGGTATCGGTATTCACCTGCGGTCCCTCCGTGTATCAAAGGGCTCACATCGGAAACTTCAGGACCTTTCTATTCGAGGATATACTGGTTCGATACCTGGAGTACTCTGGTCATCGAGTGGAAAGGGGGATGAACTTCACCGACGTGGAGGACAAGGCCATCAAGGAGGCCAAGGAGAGGAATGTGGAGATCCAGGTCCTCACCCAACACAACATCGAGGCCTTTATACGGGAGATGGAGACCCTGAGAATAAGGATACCCGAGTACCTTCCCAGGGCCTCGGAGGCGGTTGATAGGGCCGTTGACATTATCGAGCAACTCCTTGATCGAGGAATAGCATACTGGCATAAGGGCAATGTCTACTTTGACCCGCTGAAATACCCTGGGTTTGGGGAGCTCTATGGCCTTGACATGAATTCATGGCCCAGGACCAAGAGGCGGTTTCACAGGGATACCTATCCGGGAATGAGGTGGAACAGGGGCGACTTCATTCTCTGGCACGGCTCCAGGTCAGAAGGCGAGATTTTCTGGGACACGAAGATCGGCAAGGGAAGGCCTTCCTGGAACATCCAGGATCCGAGCATGATCGCGCAACACTTCAACGAAACGCTCTCCATCTATTGCGGTGGGTTCGACAACCTCATACGCCATCATGACTACTCAAAAGCGATCCTTGAGTCGATCCGACCTTACCCCATGGCGAAATACTGGCTCCACTGCTACCATCTCCATGTGGACGGTGAAAAGATGTCTAAGAGCAAGGGCAATGTGTGCTATACGGATACGCTGCGTGGACGAGGGTATGCAATCGATGAAATCCGGTTCTTCCTCATCTACGGACATTACCGAAAAAACCTCAACTACTCGGACAAGACCATGGATCGCGCAGCCGAAAACCTGAGGGCCTTCAAACGAAAAATCCGTGCCCTCGATCCCGCGCCAAACGGGAAGCCCGACTTCGATGAGGGGGTATATCATATGGTAAAAGGGCTCTTCTCCGGCAAGATGGATCAGGATCTCGACGTGAAGGGCGCCTTTGATGAGCTTCATGGATTTTTAACCGCCACAGAGGCGAGGCACGCACAGCCCAGGGTATCTGCCGGTATCCTGAAGGCCTTGATGGAGATCGATGAGGTTCTGCAGGTGATTTTTTAACAGAAACTATGGTATTGGTAGAAAGCGCGAAGAGAACCAGGGAAGGATGCCCCTTGATAAGATCGAGAGGATATCGATGAGAAGCCGGAATATTTTTGAATCCGGGCGTACCGTCTTTAAACCTCTAGGAAAATGACTCTCTATGCGTTTCGTGAAATACCATGCACTTGGCAATGACTATATCGTCTGGGATCCCGCTTACGCCGGCAAGAAGCTCACGCCCTCCCAGATGCGATTACTGTGCCACCGTAACTATGGCGTGGGATCGGACGGGGTTCTCCTCGGCCCGCTTGAGAGCTCGGAGGGGGCCTTCTCGGTGCGCATCTTCAACCCGGACGGAAGCGAGGCGGAAAAGAGCGGGAACGGGTTGCGAATCTTCTCCCGGTACCTCTGGGACCAGGGAATGGTCCGAGGGGATCCCTTCACCATACTCACCCTGGGGGGCGCGGTAAAGGCCCAGGTACACAAGGGAGGAAGAGATGTCACCGTGGACATGGGTGCGCTCAGCTTTGACAGCACCCTCATACCCGTGGAAGGGCCGCCCCGGGAGGTGATAAACGAGACGATCCTCGTTGATGGCGAGGAGCTCCGTTTCTGCGCGGCAACCATCGGGAACCCGCACTGCGTCGTGCTTCGTGACGAGGTGAGCCCGGAGGAGGCGAAAAAATGGGGTCCCATGATTGAAGCCGACCCTCGCTTCCCGAACCGCACCAATGTGCAGTTCATGAAGATTCTGGACCGTGGGAACATCCGGATCGAGATCTGGGAACGCGGGGCCGGTTATACCCTTGCCTCAGGGACAAGCAGCAGTGCTGCTGCCGGCGTCGCCCACAGGCTCGGCCTCTGCGATCCCCGCGTTTCGGTTCACATGCCCGGGGGAACCATCCGGATTGCCGTCTCAGGCGGGTTCATGATCTCCATGAGAGGCCCGGTCACCCGGATCGCAGAAGGCACCATCTCACGGGAACTCTTTACCCACCATCCGGAGCCGAAGGCGCCGCCATCACGAGCCCGCACATGAATGATATTTCCCTTGCCGTCCTTCCCGGGCGCCTGGCACTCTGCCAGCGTTCGCCGGATGATTCAATCCCTGAGTTCACCGCTTATTCTCGATTCTTCTCGATCACACGCACCGATGAAGAGATCTCTCTCGTGCTTCCCGAGGAGATGGTGCCTGCGGAGTGGAATGCTGAAAAGGGATGGCGCTGTTTCAAGGTCCTGGGCTCCCTCAACCTCGAGATGACGGGCATTCTCGCCTCGCTCACCTCATGCCTTGCCGATGAGGGCATAACTGTTCTTGCACTATCCACCTACAATACGGATTATCTGCTTGTGAGGGAACGAGATCTGGAGAAGGCATGCGCGGGGTTGGAGGCACAAGGCTATGAGGTGCAATGAGGTCTTCGCCTCCTTCCGCTTCAGAAGATGGGCTCTGCCGATATCAAAAGCTCAGCACCGCTACGACCCCGATCCCCCCTGCTAGTGGGTGGGGTCGGATAATGAGGTCTTTCTCCCTTTCTTCAGAACGTTCGCCGCATGAAACTGAGAGGTAGGCAATCCACCATCCCAGAGCCGCCTGCGAGAAATAGTGACGGTCATCGTTTATCCTCGACCATCCGCAGAGCATCGATCCCAGATAAAGGGAATACCGAAGATAAGGGTTTTCAGCCATCTTGGCGGCGGCAATGAAGGGAACGGCCCCCATAAAGCTGTGGCCGCTTACCCCGTTATTGTCGTTGAAAGGCCTCCAGCGAGAATCATCCTCATCCGGCCGCGAGGCACCTATAGCCCTCTGCAAGAAGAGCGCTGGCGGGGCGCCCACTACAATCGCCCGCAATGACCTTCTTCCCCACTCGCCCGTGGTGGAGCCCCATCCATTTCCTTCGGTCACCTCTCCCACCAGGGCTGCCACCCCATAGAAGGGAATGGTGACCGCACCCTCTCCTAATAGCTTGATTGATTCGCTCAGCTCATCGGCGCCATCGTTCCTCAAGGACCCCTGGACCCAGCCCTGAATCTCTCCGTCCATGGAGGTGTTGGCCAGAACCCCGGCGACGCCTATGCCCACGGCCAAATCCCTCATACTTTTCCTGGAATAGAAGGACCGGTAATCGTGCGATACCGCCTGTACTGTTCTCCCAATAATGTGCCTATTCCCCTCCGCCCCAGTGCTCGACGAAAAGACTAACAAAATCAATAAAATTATTGCTCCTTCCAACTTCTTCATGGTAATTCATCCCTTACTTCGATACTGTTGCTCGGTCAATGAAGAAGCAATGCCATACGGCAAGCGAGGGTGCCTGGAAACCTAAAGAAAAAGCAGCCCCATGTCAATATACCGAAACCTATGGAGATGCAGATGATAGACCTTTTTGAAAAGCGCAGAAAAGCAATTACCTGGATGGCAGGGATAGCGCTCTTTATAGTCATATTCTTTTCAAAGGCTCCTGATAAAGGGTCACCCATCTATGAGGCCGTCGAGATGACCGGCTACTTCCTCGTTACCTTGGCTATATTGGGGAGAACATGGTGTATCCTTTACTTAGGCGGCCACAAGAATACGGCATTGGTCCAGGACGGCCCCTTTTCGGTCTGCAGAAATCCTTCCTATATATTTTCCTTTATCGGACTGGTCGGGGTGTTGATCGGCACCCACTACCTCGTATTGCTGGTTATAGCTCTTTTCTACTGGGCCTATTACTTTTTTGTGATACGAAGCGAAGAAGAACGATCGTCGAGATTATTTAAAGAAGAATTCACCAGCTACTCTTCCCGGGTGCACAGGTTTTTACCCGATCCCAGGAAGTACTGGTCCCGGGACGTTATTGAGATTAACTCCTATCTGGTATTGAGGGAGATAATCAGGTCCGGTTTTTTCATGTGGGTGCTCCTCCTCTTCAAAATACTCGAATACCTAAAAACAATAGGGGTGGATGGTAAAACCCTTATCCCTGCCTTATGGAACATGCCGTTTTAGTATGTCTCCAATGTGCGGGAATCCATGAGATCCACACGAATCCCCTCGGCCTCTTCAGCTCATGTCCTTCATCCAGGGTGAGGTCTTACGTGCCTGCGATGGAGACCGAGCGCATAGGCAACTCCTCCCAGGAGGCTTGCCGCTACCTGTACGGAGAAAAACAGGATCCCCAGGCAGAGGGCCTGTTCCGGCTGAACCCCCGTGAGCCCCAGGAAATATACGAAGCTTCCCTCCCTCACCCCGACACCGCTCAAGCTGATGGGAATCGCTGTGGCAAGGTTGATTAGGGGAAGGCTGGCGAAGTAAAAGATGAGAGGGATCTCAAGGCCGATCCCGCCTCCCAGCAAGGCAACGGCGCCCATGCCCAGGGCCTGAAGGAAGAACGATAAGGCGAGCACCGCCAGGATCTTCCGCGGCATCTGCCAGAGCACGAGCGCGCCTCTCAAGCGTTCAGC
>CAYMFC010000130.1:0-4920 GCA_964389665.1 uncultured Desulfobacteraceae bacterium
GCTCTACGCCGCTTTGGGTGGCAGGAAACCCGCCTGGAAGGTTGTCAAGATGGCGGGCCAGCTTCTGATAGATGTCTTTTGCCATAATAGGTTCCTCATGTGTTTTGAAAGCTTTCTCTGTTCGAATAAATTCCAAGGATGAGTTGCTTGCTGAAAGACTGTCTAGGTTTAGAACAATAAAAGTTTGGGCATTCGAACTTGTTTTGGATTTCGAAGAGTATTATTGACCTGATGAATTATCGCTTTGCCCATCTCACACTATGACGTGATAAAGGAACCGAAGCCGAGGCCCTGCTGGAATTCTACGGTGTTATCTTCTCAAGGATCTCGCCGGCATGATTCAGCAGAAAGAGCATAAATCCGTGTTCGGCTGCATCCATTGCGAGCTGATCATATTGGATTGCCTGCGCCTCGTATTTCTTTTTCTCATCGCGCGTTAAGAGATTAAGGCACTGCAAGGCATCCTCCTTTTCGAGAAACATGGGTATATAGGATATGTCCTTTTCATCATCATGCTGTCCCAGGAACTGCTCATCTCTTCCTGGATCCTGCACCACCACCCATACCCACGTATCTCCTTGGATTACCGTGCTCATACCCTGCTCCTTCCTGGTGGTTACCGTTTAGCGGGTTACCATCTGCGATTACCCGGATATCTTTGGCGATATCTATAAAATACGTGAGTTCGCTTGTATTAGTCAACCCTTCAGAACAGAATGTGGTTCACAATTCCGGGCTCTGGGTGAAGGGGTTGCTCAAAAATAGGTGGTTTCACCTATTATGGTAGGAAAAAAGCACTAAACGACGCTACCCCAGCCCATGATTAGGCGTATCTCCATAGTATTTGAGTAAATTACCCGATTGTGTATGTCCTTGTAACTCGATATCTTTAAAAAAAAATGAGCAGATCGTAAAGAACCTCTTCGGTAGCTCGTTTTTTATCTACCCCCCAAGCGCTTCTAGCCGCCTAACACCTCGCTGGGCCAAGTAGGTAGGTGGCGGCTGAAGCGCTTTCCTTTCTGCAGCAAGGTGCAGTGGAGTTCATTTGATGGGAATCTTCCATAACGATTTTAGCTCCCTCTCCGATAGAGTTCGCTAATATTGCTCGTATACCAGACCCGAGAGGATCGACTTGTCATAGAGCCTGGCCTCGATATCCACGCCGAAGAATTCGGCGATCGGCTCGAGGATTTCAGGGTTGTTCTTCCACACGGTACGGCAGGCCTCTAATACGACCTGGATTCCCTTTTTGGTCATTTTGCCTATGGGTGGGCGGCATAGCCCGACGGGCATGCCGAGGATTGCCATAAGGGTCTTGGCCGGAAGAGGATTTCTTCCGCGGCATAGTACTGTCCCAAATGGGGTCTGTTCCTGGGTCTTGACCGTCACGATCCCAAACAGGGGCTTCAGGGCATCCAGGAGCTTTTCACCCTCGACCCGATTCCCTTCATTAAGACGTTCTGTCATCTCATGAACCGCTTTAGGAGCGATGTTAGAGGCCACGGAAATGACGCCGCTCGCCCTTATGGCCGGGTCGGTCATCATGGCGAAGGTCTTGTCGTCGTCGCCCGAGAGGATCGAGAAATCCTCGCCGCAGCACGTACGCGTGCGTTTCATGTTTTCAATATCGCCAGTGGCCTCTTTCACAGCACTCACATTGGGGTATTGCTGGTAAAGCATGGCGAGGTCCTCGGGAAAAAGCTGTGTGCCGGTGCGTCCCGGGATCACGTAGGGGATGATATGAATCTGCGGAAACTCCTTTGCCACAGGGGCAACATATTCCTTGCGGATCTCCAGCGAGCTCGGTCCGTTGTAGTAGGGGTCGACAAGCAGGGCTGCATCAACCCCTGCATCCGCGGCGTGCTTGGTGCTCTCAAGGGTTTCCCGGGTACTGTTGCTCCCTGTTCCCGCGATGCTCTGGCACCTCCCCTTGCACCGTTCCGCCACTGCCTCGATTACCTTGTTGTGTTCATCCCATGTCAGGGTGGGGCTCTCGCCCGTGGTGCCCACAGCGAGGATCCCGCTCACACCGCCGGAAATCTGAAACTCTAGCAGCTTCTCGAGACCGTCAAAATCCACCTCGTTATCCCTGAATGGTGTCACAAGGGCCGTATAACACCCACTAATCATTATCGCACCTCCTTTTGTTCCTGATATACCCTAAAAAAAACAGCCGGAGCCTGCTCCAGCTGCACATCACCCAAGAGAGCGCTCCACGGTGAGGACCGTGACAGTCCTGAGGATCTTCTCCGCAGTCCCAGCTCACCTTCCGAGCAGGCCGAAGGCGGGCTTCGGCAATACCCCCTTTTACCGTGGGATGTGAATGCGGGCCCTGTTTCCCTTTCCCACGACTACTAATGGGTACCGCTCCTCTACTCCTGTCTTATATTACCCTAGAAGATGAAGAACGAGGTGTCAAGAGAAAAAGCAGGGGTATCCAATCGAGGAAAAAGGGCGGTCAGCCGAGATCAAGAGAACTTTCCTGGATGCCTCAGGATACCCTTTCGAGACACCAGGATAGATGGTTGGCTCACAGGGGTAGGATCCGGTAGAGAATATAGATATTCAAGCCCCAGGTTTCCTGCGCTCTGGCAGGATGTTTTCCCTGGCAAGACTATCATGGATTCGCCTGGGTGAAAATCTGGTCATATCCTTGGCCACTTTCTTCACTTCTACTCCACGCTTGTCGAGAATGTGCAGTTCCTGACGGATAATTCCAAGCATAGGTGCAGGGGCCACTAATACCATGCAGCGTGCATTGTTGGCCTTGACAAGGGAACAAGCCTCTTCAAGCACTTTACGAGAAAAGCGTCGATCGAGTTCATCTTCGTGATGGGAGCGGTGGTCGTCATACCCATGAGCGGGGCCTCCGCGAGCTGCTCGACCCCGACCTGTCTTTGGGTCTGCATAGAGGTCTTTTCCTGCCGACTCCTTTTGTGGGTTGGAAAGATCCCTGCAATGTACCAGTCTCGGCCCTGATTCCAGTTCAGGAAACTGCACTGGCTCCAAGGTGAAAAAGCGAGCGTGCGCTCCCCCGGCAACTACAACACAATAGTCACTCATACTATCCCCCATGCATTGTCCAAGCAAAGAGATGAAACTTCAACCCTCTCGACACGAGATAACGGAGGCGTGGATAAAAGGCGGTCCGTAGCCCCTTTTCAAGGCAACGGATCGCCCTCCTTATTTGGTTTTATTTCCGGTTTCTGGGATACGATCCATGGTACTGGTTGGGAAAATGGGATCCATGTTGAGAGGTATGTCAGGATATTTCCCATGGCTGCTTCCATGGTGACAGCCCGGCCAGCATCTTACCCTGTAATACCGTACGGGTTTTTCAGGCAGTTCCCCACATCCCGGATACCACACGCCGGGAGCGATGGGGTACCGATGACTGGCTTCTGAGGTTGCCATTGGCGTAACAGTGGATGTATTACTTGTTTGCGCCGGAGAACCCAAAGCAGTAACGATGCCTGCTAAAGTGATGACGAGAAGGATATGCCTCATAATGTACCCTCCTTTCCTATGCTATGCATAAAAGATAAAGGTATCAATATGAATCCGGTCAAGGGTCTAAAGCACTTCCATAAGCTCCTTGATCATTTCCTCCTGGTTTTTATCCGCTGTCTTGAACCGCACGCCGATTCCCTGGGAGTTGGTTCTGACGATTTCTCCTAAGATCTTGATGTACTTCTGAGCGTTGGGCAGCGGGAAACTGAGCGAAAGCTCCTGGCCCTCGGCAAAGGGCATTTATGTCTCAATAAAGACCCCTCCGGCACTGATATTCTGTATATAATCCTTATACATCCGATCCTCAGTCGAATAATCAATTACCATAAAGAAGGACTCCCGCTCATGTTTCCTTTTTCCCTTACTGAGCCTTTTCTCCAATACCCGCAGGAGAATTCTCTGTTCATCCTCTGAAAGGCTTTTCATGAGCTCGAAGAGACGGGCGGCGAGGTTTGATTGTTTGTATTGATTTTCGGAGGTGGTCATAGGAGAGATCCTTGAAGGCAACGAATAGCCTTCCCTGAATATCGCAAAAACCATATTTTCGTTTAGTATAGGGAACAATAGACACTATGTCAAAAAAAAAGAAATAGGATTGCACGAAATTTGCATATTATTAAATAGTATTATGGTTGGCCATGATGCAGCTGATCAGGGCCTAACTTCTTGGGGCAGATGAGCGTGCTTGGAGCTTGCACTGAAGCCTCCTTTGGTATTGAGGGAATTGAGCAGAAAAGGCTACTCTGCCTTTGATGTACCGATGGGGCTTCCTTTGATTCAAAAACCGATATGTGCTTGACCATCTGGAAGGCTTTCTCTATACTGGCCCAAAAAAAGCAGGATCTGTGTTGTTGTATTGGGCTCTGTTGCGGTATTTGCTTAATGCTCTCTTGAGGTGTTGTTCGACGTTGATTGGGAGAATGGAAGCTCATCCTAAATTGCCACATTTTAAGATAGTGCTCATAGCACTCCCCTTGCTGTTCTGGGTAGGTTGTGTCGCTGATACAGCTTTTCTGAAAGGACCGGAGAAGCGTCCTCCAGATAGCACAGTCATAAGGGAATCAGGGGAAAAGGCATCTGGGATCCTGCCGGACCAAGGAACTGTTTCCCAGAAGGGGGTTGAGCAGGCCGGACTATTTCCCTCTGGCTCAGAACTACAAAAACAGACGCAAGACCCTGCATCGACCGAACCGGTAGACAAAGCTTCGGTTGCTCATTCCGATAGTATCGAGAGAACAGCGAATACGGATGCTTCGCCCAAGCACGAGAACACGAAAACGGAATACCTTGCCCTTAAAGGCGATCTAGGGCGGATAGCCCTTGCTCCCACCGATGGTGAAGAGGAGCGGCTTTCCATTCCTCCAGAAATCGATGAACCCAATGAGTTCGTAATGCTTGCCCAAAGCGATG
>CAYMFC010000131.1:0-4910 GCA_964389665.1 uncultured Desulfobacteraceae bacterium
TGCAGGCCCTGCATAGAAATTATGAACTGTGTGTTCCATCCTTAAAACCCTTGAGTGCTGCACTTTTTACTTCATTCGAAAAAACCCTTGATCATTTCTGAGACGATTTCCAGACCCTGAGGATCTTTCTCGTAGGGAGGTGCGTCATTGAGATCCGCCTCGATGATCTGCTCGTTGAAGGGCAGGAAGCCCAGGAAGGTGAAACCCTCCATCTGTGCGAGTAGGAAATCCTTGTCAATTTCCGATCTGATCTTGTTTCCCACAATGAGGAGGTTCTTGATTCCCAGCTCCTGGGATAACCTTTTTATCTGGCGGGCCGTTTCCAAGCTCCTTCTCCCGGGTTCCACGACCACGATCATCTTCTCCACCGCGCGTGCCGTTCCCCTTCCCAGGTGTTCCAGGCCGGCCTCCATATCCAGGACTATCACCTCATCTCTGGCCAGTATCAGGTGGGAGACGAGAACCTTCAAGAGCACGCTTTGAGGGCAGATACACCCAGCCTCTGCCGCCTTTATCCCTCCCAATACCATCAGTTTCACACCGTCGACATCTATGGAGAGCTTTTCCGGCAAATCGCTTACCTTGGGGTTAATCTTGAAGTACCCTCCCATGGTGTTGAGCTTGGTCTCGGTCCTCTCCTCGATGAGCGCTCTCATCTCGGAGATGGGTGTAATCTCCCGTGCGTTTTTTGCTCCTAAGGCCTGGGCAAGGTTCGCATCCGGATCAGCGTCGATGGCAAGCACCGACATGCCCCGTTGCTGGAGCGATTTAATAAGAAATGCAGCAAAGGTGGTCTTGCCCACTCCCCCTTTACCGCTTATAGCGATTTTCATGATCCGGCGCCATTTTTCATTTACCACAGACACACGCCTTTTCCTCTGCCTCAATTTGGTAGAGGAAAAGGCGTGTAACCTCTGGCCTTAAGGTTGGCTCTTACTGTACTCTTGTTTACCTGAATAGGCAATATCGTTCTTGTATCTTCTATTTCGCCCGTGCGATCAAAGGATATACGATATGGCTTGCGAGCTCGGTGATATCTTCTGCAGAAAGCATATCCCCGATTGAGCTGTCGAAGATGATTGTTCCATCACAGGGAAACTCCTCATCCCCCTCCCAGATCACCAGGGTAATGGGCACCTTTGGGAAGGCCTGTATCTCTACGGATACATCCCCAAGAGACGAGGTAGTAGCCCCGAAAAGCTCCTTGGCTATGGGGGGCAGCCGGTCAGGGTGTTCACCAAAGGCTTGCACCAATGGGTCTTTGACCCTTCTATTGAAGGCATCGAGGTAGAACCTCGCAGAGGGGATGTCCTTGTAAGAGATCAAGCTTCCTGTGAGGTCCTTGGCGCTCACCCCGTTTAGGTAGTGGAGCACAAGGATCTTCTGTTTTATCGGGATTTCCTCACCGGATTCTTGCTCAAATGCAACATCCGGCCACCTGATGGTAACCGGGCGATTCAAGAACATGAGCCTGATGCCGCTCAGCCGCTCACCCTCTTCTATACAGAGGGCACCGCTTGCCCGGCAGACATGGTGCGGATTCCGGTTGTGCAATTCTTCCTTTGCGATCTCAAGCGACTTACGGTAGTCATCTACCCTGGCCATGTGTAACCGCTTCTAAAATGTTGACGATTCTGTTATACAATAAGTATGTTGCCACAAAGACACGAAGGCACCAAGATAACATTTATTTTCCCATTTGTGTCCTCGTGGCTGAGTAGTTACATTTATTCAAAAGAAAATAAAAAGTCAAATATTACCATGAGGAGCAGGCGAAAAAAGGCCAAGGTCAGATCGGCAAGGGAGATAGCTGAGGGCGATAAGACGCTCTCCAATCTAGCATTTGAGGACCAGTTAAAGGATTTTAAAGGTATAGATGAGCCGCCTGACGATATAGCCATTGGCCCTTCCGATGGGATAGTTGAGCAAGGCGATGGCTTTCTCTTTCAAGAGGCCATGAAGGATGTGGTGCCTTTACATGATGGTAGGAAAAAGATCGTAAGATCCCCTTCAAGAAAGGAGGAGCTCACTGATAGCTTCCAGAGCCAGGAGGAAAGGGAACGGCACTACCTCTCTGCCTTAGTGGAGGATTCATCTGCCTGGGATATATCATTCAGCGATGAGTATATGGTGGGGGCGGTTCCTGGTGTAGGGCCGAAGGTCATGAAAAGACTTAAGAGAGGAGAGTTTTCCGTCCAGGACTATATCGATCTCCATGGGCTCAAGAAGAAAGAGGCAGAAGAGGTCGTCCGTGAGTTTATCATGAAGAGCTATCAACGGGGATTTCGCTGTGTGCTCATAGTCCATGGCAGGGGGCTGGGCTCGGTCGATCATCAACCTGCGATAAAAAGGGAGCTCCCTCTCTGGTTTAGAAGGGGCATGCTCAAGAGGATAGTCCTCGCCTTTGTCACCGCCCGCCCTTGCGACGGAGGAGCCGGGGCGCTGTATGTGCTGTTGAAAAAGAGGTAAAAGAGGGGTTAGGGATCGGCAGAAACATATTATACAATTTCCTGTAGTCCCTGTATACTGGGCCCCGTAACCTGTTAGGATTGAAGGTATGTTGATGGTTGCTCTCACCGGTGGCATAGGGAGCGGAAAGAGTGTTGTCGCCCGGATGTTTGAGGATGAGGGGGCTTATGTCATCGATTTGGACGAGCTTGCCCGCCGGGTGGTAGAGCCTGATAAGCCGGCGTGGAGGGATGTGGTTGCCTATTTCGGGATGGGCATTCTCAATCCGGACAGAACGGTGAATCGATCCGCCCTTGCGGAGATTGTCTTCTCCGATCCAGAGAGCAGAAGAGTATTAGAGGAATTCACCCATCCCAGGATATTTGAGGAACAGGATGCTTTGCTTAAGGCCATCAAGGACCGGGATCCATGTTCTGTTGTGGTAATAGAGTTTCCCCTTTTATTTGAATTGAACTTTCAGAAAAAATTTGATACAGTTATTGTGGTTTATGCACCGAGAGATGCACAAGTAAGGAGGGCAGTAGAGCGGGACGGCTTTTCGGAAGAGGAGGTTGACAAGAGGCTCAGGGCTCAGATTTCCATTGAGGAGAAGAGGTTGCTCTCAGATTACATTATTGATAATGAGGGGAGCTTGTGTAGCACAAGAGATCAGGTCAGAGAGGTGATGAGAGAACTGTGTAAATTGGCCAGGGAAAAGGAGGGTGAGGCCACGTGTTCTTGACAGCTGGAAAAGAGGACTACAAGGCGGGAGATGTCATATTCAAGGAAGGGAGTCATGGCGTCGCCGTGTACCTCATTGAATCAGGAAAGGTGGAGATCAGCAAGGATGTTCAGGGCAAGAAGTTGGCGATTCAAACACTTGGCCCGGGAGACATATTCGGAGAGATGAGTTTTATCGATCGCGAGCCGCGATCAACTACTGCAACCGCCCTTGAAGACACCGTATTGGAGTTGTTGGATAAGGATTTCATTGATAGCGAGTTTAACCAGATATCCTCTGATTTCAGGACAGTAATTAGGGCCCTGGTAAATAGGCTGAGAGATACCACCCAGAAGCTTAGCGCCGCTCCTGGTGCGAGGCGCACTGAAGAGAGGACAAGCGCAAAGATTCGGATCAACTTCAAGAGTGCGAGCGATTTTTTCAGGGCTTACATAGGAAACCTCGGAACAGGCGGGCTCTTTATTCAAACAACCCAAACGGTTCCGGCCGGCGCCATATTGAACCTGGAGTTCAATCTCCCAGGAAGCGATCACTTCATTCAAGTAAAGGGGAAGGTAATATGGGTGAGATCGAAAGAGGAAAGCGACGAAAGGAAACCCCCAGGATTGGGAATCCAGTTCGTTGACATGAGTTCCGAGGACAACGAACGTCTCAGAAACTATATTGCCACGTTTAGATTTTAAGGCATTCCCATTTTTCTCAGGGCCTTTCACGGACCGAAGAGAAGCCTTTTTCGTGCGTTCTTCCCTGATGTCGATCACGATCAGTTCAGCACCCTCTTGGTGAAGTATTCGAGCGAGAGTATATCCTACGGCGCCCACTCCCTGAATAGCGAGCCTCAAACCGGATAGACTATTAGTCCCGAATGCCTCACGGGTACATGCACGCATTCCGCTCACAACCCCATGAGCGGTAAAAGGGGAGGGATTTCCAACCTCTTCTGATATTCCCAGTATGTAGTCGGTTTCCTTCCCGATGACCCGTGCATCGTCCATGCTGATCCCTACATCCTCGCCCGTGACAAAACGCCCATGAAAGGTGTCCACGAACCTCCCATATGCTCGCAGGAAAGCCTCAGTTTTCTGCTCGGGTTTCGCAATAATGACCGCCTTTGCACCCCCGGCGTCCACTCCTGATATAGAAGCCTTGCGTGTCATACCTCTTGCAAGTCTCAGCGCATCAATCAGGGCCTCTTCTTCACTCGGGTAGTACCATAACCTGGTACCGCCGAGGGCCGGACCCAAGGTTATGTCATGGATGACTACGATGGCCTTGAGCCCTGTGTTTTCATCACAGAAGAATGCAACCTCCTCCCAGCCATAGTCTTAAATTTTGTCGAATACCATGATTACCTCCTGGATGAATGTAGATAGAGAAATGTAATGTTATGCAGGTATTTATTTCGATTAACGATATATGGTATAGGTGAGATGAAAAAAAAGAATTGTACAGACTGACGGCAAGGAGCAATACGAGGCTGAATGCATTGTATCTCTCATTGATTATGAGTCTATATGATTAAGGGGGAATATGCAAACAAGGAATTCACCTAAAAATATCACGATCATACCTATTTTATCATAGGGATTCTCGGTAGTCTCCTCTCATGTACAAATGCAAGATAGTTATTCCGCTTCAAGAAAAGAATAGAATATAGTAGAAATGAAGTGACTACTCACGTAGTCAGTCCCGCCTTCGGCGGGATTTAGACTGAAGGCTT
>CAYMFC010000132.1:0-4897 GCA_964389665.1 uncultured Desulfobacteraceae bacterium
CTGCTGGCCCCTGTGATAAGCGCAATCTTGCTGTCTAATGAAAAAGTAACCATGCCTGAGCCTCCTTTAGTAGGACCGGTGGTTTATTAGTCCCCGTGAACGTGCAACCGCCTTTAAGGCCGAGCCCAGGGGATTCTCATCATTGATGATGGCGACGATCGACTTGTTCATGCCTGTATTCCTTATGGAAGGTTCATTTGCCCTTCATGAGATTTCGAAATTTCTCGAGCATCTTTTTCGGGGTCACGGTCGGCCTCTCATATCTCGGAAGCTCTCCTTCTATGCCGAACAGGTATTTCGCTATGCTCTTTAGGCCCTCAAGGTCATATCTGCTCATCATGGTAATCGTTTCCATCTGGGGGGAACCGCCACCATGGAGCCCCGCCACTTGTGTCACACCGGCCAGTTCTGAGACGATCATGTTTTCGATTCCCCTGAAACATCGGTGCTGATCCTCTGAAGAGACCTTGGGATTTCTCATGAGGTATTTATTCGCCAGGGCTCCTGTTTCTTCAGAGAAGAATTCCTCCTCAAAGGGCATGGTGGAACACAATCCCCCGGCGAGATCGGCAACTACTTTATACTCATTATAAATCTCTTCCCCGGCCAGTCTCCTGCCTGCGTTGGTCAAGATCTCATCGGGTATATAGGTTCCTGATGCCGATCTCTCACCACGATAGGCGCTCATCTGGCCGGCGGCGAAGACAAGCTCTGCCGTGCCGATCAGGTGCGATAGTTTATCCCTGACGTGGTCTTCTCTTTCAATACCGCTATATTCTGACACCAGAGCCGCAGAACTGGCGAGAACCTCTGATATGGCGGGTTTACATCCGGTATAGGAATGCCGGTGGTAGTGGGCGAAAAGCAGGGCGAGGAATCCGGCAAAGGGCGTTTGCCGTGGATCCGCCTTCCCGTCAAGAAAGACCCTTTCCCTGGGAACGAAGACATCATCAAAGATGGTAAAGGATTCAGCATCTCCGACTTCTGCAATGGGAGCCTCGAGATATTTCCTCTTATGCTGATATGCCGGCCTCACGAGCATCTTTACCCCTTCCCAGTCGGAAGGCACGGCAAATGCAACGGCATAATCGTGATCCTTTTCGGTCATGAATCGGGTCGGTATGGCTATGATTTCATCGCTTACCGGTGCAGTGGTATTATCGATCTTTGCGCCTCTCACCACAATGCCATCGGGCCTGCTCTCGATGATCCTGAGGTAAAGATCGGGATCAGCCTGTTCATGGGGTCTTTGTATCCTGTCGCCTTTGGTGTCGGTCTGTGCACAATTGGCACATATATCATTTTTCTGCCAATACCTGAGATATTTCAAGAAATGTTGATTTGTCTCGGTACCCAGCAATTGATCCATCTCATAGGTGACCACTGAGAGGGCGTTCATGGCGTCGATACCCATACACCTCATAATACAGCCTCCCACCCGATGACATAAGAGCCTTGTCATCTGTTGCTTTTTCAAAAGGTCATCCACGCTTTGATGAATATGGGTGAACCTGTTGATCTTCTCCCCTGTGAGATGAGATGTTGCAGTGCACAGATCCTCCCATTCCGGATCATTCGCCCTGTCATAGGTTTCTTTGATAACCCGCAGCTGTCCTGCGATCCTCTCATCAGTCCTGTCTATCTTCTCGCCGCCCATATACATATTTCTTCGCAGTTTTTTCAAACGATCATAATACTCGTCAAACGTCTTTACTCCCATGATTATCCCCCTTTTGTGGTTACCGGCAGCCTTTCTCAATCTCGGTAAAAGGTTTCTCCCGATTCGGCCATGTCTTTGAGAAGGGTTCCAGGTTTGAATCTGATTCCGTGCTCCGCCTCCAGGTTCTCGAGATACTCATACACACGACGGATTCCCCATGCGTCTGCATATCGGAGGATCCCTCCTCGATAAGGAGGAAAGCCGGTCCCATAGATCATAGCCAGATCCATATCCTGAGGCCTGTCGCAGATCCTCTCACGGATCATGTACGCGGCCTCATTAATAGCCCGTGCAAGCATTCGATCCACGATTTCCTGGGAAGGCACTTCTTTGGGCGCGATACCCTGTTCCTTCAGATACCTATCGACCACCTCGAGTACCTTCGGGTTGGGCACAGGCTCCTCACCACGGTAATCGTACCAGCCCGCTCCGGTCTTGCGCCCATAGCAACCGGTCTGATAGACCCTCTCGTAAATGGACGACATCTTCCAGCGTTCTCCAAAGGATTTCTCGAAGTTCTTTCCCACATGGTAGCCGATATCAATGCCTGTGAGGTCACTCAGCATTGCAGGTCCCATAGGCATCCCGAATTCGAGCATGGCCTCCTCGATCCGGGCAGGATCTACCCCTTCGCCTATAAGGAAGGTGTACTCGCCCATAAGGGCCGAAAGCTGCCTCGAGATGTAAAAGCCGGGCCCATCGTTGACCACGATGGGCACCTTTCGGATGGCCCTTGCAAAACCCACACTTGTGGCCAGGGTTTGATCCGAGGTATCCTTTCCGCAGATGATCTCAAGAAGTTGCATCCGCTCGGCCGGATTGAAAAAATGAAGACCGATCATCCGACCCGGGTCCCTCAGCACCGATGCTATCTCCGAGATAGGCAGCGCCGAGGTATTTGTTCCAAAGACTGCATCGGGTCTGCAAATCCCCTCGAGACGCCTCCAGAGGTCCTGTTTGATCTTTATGTCCTCCAAAACGGCCTCGATCACCAGGTCCACGGTGCCCATATCATTAATAGAAATGGTAGTGATCAGGTGCTCCCGCATGAGTTTATCGAGATCTTCCCCTGTCATCTTCCCCTTCTTGATGGGATACGCAAAAGTCTTTCGAGTGGAAGAAAGGGCTTTCTGGATGGCATCGTCATTGATGTCCCAGAGTATGGCATTGAACCCATTGCGAAGCAGGAGGTTTGTTATACCCGAGCCCATCACACCGCCTCCGAGCATCCCCACGGTTCGGATCCCTTGAGGTTTTATCGCTTGTATCCGTGGGAGCCTCCCTGCTGCTCGGGTATTAAGGAAGATACCCATGAGGTTCTTGGCGGTTTCAGAAACAGCGCAGTCGCAAAAGAGCTCTGCCTCGCCCCTTATATCCGCCTCATAATCATTGCTGAGGCCTCGTTCCATGGCCTCAATGGCCTTGAAAGGCGCCATATAGCCTTTGGCCTTCTCTGCCGCCATCTGCTTGGCAATGGTCATGATCCCCTGCTTTTCTTCAGGGCTCGGAAGCCGGTCTGTGCGCATGCGGGTAAGCCTGTTGCTGTGGTTAAGCTCACCGGAGATGAAACGACGGGCGACATCAAGAGATTTTTCAAGGAGGCTCTCTTTCGAAACTACTTCATCGATACATCCGTTCTCCATACCTTTTTCCGCAGGAATCCCATTACCCGTTGTGATCATGTTGAGGGCATCCGGAAGCCCAACAAGACGCGGAAGCCTCTGGGTTCCGCCTGATCCGGGGATAAGGCCGATCTTCACCTCTGGTTGCCCAACCTGGACCCCCTGGGCCGCGATCCGGTAATGACAGGCCATGGCGATCTCCAGCCCTCCGCCAAAGCAATGCCCGTTGATGGCTGCTATCACGGGCTTGGGACCATCCTCGATAGCATTCATAAAACGATGACGCTCCATGACCTGGGAGAAGAGAAAATCCTTGTCTGTCACGCCCTTGATCTCGGTGATATCGGCCCCTGCAATAAAGTTTTTCCCTGTACCCGTAAGAATCACTGCTGTGACTTCTTGGTCTTGAAAGGCCTCTGTGACGGCATCCGCCATCTCCTTAACAAAGGGTTCGGATAATTGATTGACGGGTGGGTTGTTCAAGGTCAGGATGGCTGCCCCTTCCTTTAGCTCCACCTGTATGGTCCTGTAATCTGTTTTCATGGTGATTACCTCCTCGCTCCTGAGATTAATCCCTTATCCGTGCTCTTTCTGTTCTCCTCATTCCTCTTTTTTTCGGGCGCGAAGACCTGGATCCATCATAAGGTTGATGAGCATACAGCGTCGCCATTCATTATCCTGTGAGGATCGGCCCGATATAAATCGGCTCAAGGGCCATCCTGGGCTTACTGCAAGATTTGCGAGAGGGGCCACATCCTTGATACAGTTTTCCCAGGAATTGACTGATTCCGGATACCATATCAAGAGAGGGCCTTAAAATATATCCTACTTTTGACGACCTTCGCTACAAAATAAAATACAAATGAAGGTAAATAATATAGATTATTAAAAAAGGAGAATGTTTTTCTTGACACAGACCTCTTTTTTATTTATGAACAGATTCAATAGAACTGCACGATCTTTGGAAGGTTTGATCTTTCAGAGGTCTGATGATACCTTTATCTGCAACTCCAAGAGGGTCGCTTTGATGATCAGGAAACTGGTCCTGCGCCTGCGAGCCACTGATACGACTACCTGTTCCTCCATCCAAGAAAAGAAGATTTCCTGCTCTTTCGGGTTCTTCGATACTCCATACAATAAGAAGTTACAGGAAGCAAGGCCTCTTTATCGTATTAGGTTTAGATCCACGTCCCTTAAGCCAAAAGGAGGGTATCGGCCCGTTAATCAACCCATGGTATGAACCGAGGCACACGTATACACGATCGGGATGTATGTACATAGAGTTCTGAAATGGGGCCATGCCCACAGGGATTTATGGTATACTGAAAGAGAGGCGCTGATAAACGCGCAGCAAGGGGAGTTTGGCGCGTCTCTCAAGGGTTTCTAAACAACACCTAAATCTAAATAAGGAGGGAGGGTATCATGAAAACTATGAGATTTGTCGTAGGCGTTTTGATCGCGTTTTGCCTTGTGATGACAATCGGCTTTCCTGCCTGGGCGGCCGACACCATCAAGATCGGCGTTATCGGGCCCATGAATTTTGTGCAGGGCAAGG
>CAYMFC010000133.1:0-4866 GCA_964389665.1 uncultured Desulfobacteraceae bacterium
GAGAGACTGGCCCTCCATGTGTTGAGAAGCCCACGGGAGCTTGCTGAAAGGCTCGCCCAAGGTCTTGTGGAGGTCAAGGAAAAGATCAGGTTCTGCTCCATATGCTTTAATATAACCGATAGCGACCCCTGCCCTATCTGCTCGGATCAACGCAGGGCAAACGGCACGCTCTGTGTTGTTGAAGGGCCTGGAGATCAATTAGCCGTTGAACAATCAGGCGCCTTCAGCGGGAGGTATCACATCCTCCAGGGCGTTCTCTCCCCCCTCGATGGTATCGGTCCGGAGGATCTGCGGATCGCAGAACTCCTTTCCCGCATCCGCAATGAGGACGTCCGGGAGGTCATCCTCGCGATCAACCCTACTGCAGAAGGAGAGACCACCGTTTCATATCTAACAGAGATCCTCAGCGAGAAAGACCTGACTGTTACGAGAATAGCCCTCGGCATTCCCCTCGGTGGAGACCTCAAATATATCGACAGCATGACCATCAAACGGTCCATGGATAACAGATCCTCCTGTACCCCATGATATCGCAGTCAGCCACCAGCAAACTCCTCCAAATCCTCGGCAAGGAACATCTGCTCACCGATACCAGGGATCTCGGTCCCTTCTCGCACGATGCGACAAATCAGGATTTCTTCCCGGATGCAGTCGCATTTCCAGAGAATGCGGATCAGATATCGAAAATCCTCCGGCTCGCCAATGAAGAACGGTTTCCGGTAATACCACGCGGGGCCGGTAGCGGTATGAGCGGAGGCGCAGTGGCAGTCCAGGGGGGGCTTGTGCTCTCAACGGACAGGCTGAACAGGATCCTTCTCATCGATGAGGAAAACCTCCTGGTCAAGGTAGAGCCTGGTGTAGTAACCGCACACCTCCAGGAGGAAGTGGAAAAACGGGGCCTCTTTTATCCACCCGATCCCGCGAGCCTCAATATCTCAACCATTGGCGGTAATGTGGCCGAGTGTGCGGGGGGACCAAGGGCAGTCAAATACGGCGTGACAAGGGACTATGTGATGGGTCTCACGGTGGTGCTTCCCACCGGTGAGATTATCGCCACCGGCGTGGAAACCGCCAAGGGAGTGGTGGGCTATGATCTTACCAGGCTCATCGTCGGCTCAGAAGGCACCTTGGCCGTCATTGTAGAGATCATCCTCAGGCTTATCCCGAAACCAGAGATGAAACGGACCATGCTGATACGCTTCTCGGACATTGAGGCTTCGGCACGGTGCGTTTCTCAGATCATCAAGGAGAAGATCATACCAACCACCATTGAATTTATGGACAGCCTGTCCGTGGAATGCGTGAGGGACCAGGTGCCCCTTGAGCTTCCCCAGGGGGAGTCCCTGTTGCTGCTGATCGAGCTGGATGGCGATCAAGATCGGATTAACCGCGATGCCAGGCGAATCGAGGCCCTGTGCAGGCAGACCGGGGTCCTTGAGTTTCGGTTCGCCAAAAACGAGTGGGAGGCCGAGGAGCTCTGGAAGGCACGGAGAAATCTGTCTCCATCGCTTCAGAGGCTTCGGCCTCACAAGATCAATCAGGATGTAGTGGTCCCCCGGAGCAGGCTCGCCGATTTCATGGTAGCCATCTCAGGCATTGGGCAAAGATACGCTCTTCCCATACCCTGCTTCGGGCATGCCGGCGACGGCAATATCCATGTCAATATCATGTTTCATAACGATAGGATTGATGAGGCAAAGAGGGCGCACCAGGCCCTTCAGGAGATTCTAAGGCTCACCCTGGATCTCAGAGGCACCCTCTCGGGTGAGCATGGAGTCGGCATAAGCAAGAAGCCATACATAGGCATGGAGATAGCGCCCTCTGCCCTGGATCTCATGAGGAAGATAAAGAAGGCCTTCGATCCCAACGGCATCCTCAACCCAGGCAAGATATTTGACGAGTCCCCAATTCGTTAATCTGTGGTGACTACTCACGTAGTCAGCCTGAAGCTATTTAGACTGTCCTTCGACTTTGCTCAGGATGGTGAGCGAAGCCGAACCAAAGGCTTAAAGTGATGAGAAGAGCACTATCGCCGCACTTTATTGAAGAAACAGTAGCTTCTCGCACCAAACATGGCTTAAAGATGCGCCGTATCCCCGTTTTTCCCTAACAGTCTTCAGCCTACAACCTGTCTGCTGATTAGTTACAATCTGTCTTCTAAGCGCCTATGCTCTCGCGGAGTGCCGCCACATTCTGGGCAACAGGGGCGTTATCGTTATAAATGCTTGATCCGGCAACCAGCACGGTGGCCCCGGCGTCCACGATGAGCGGCGCGGTTCCGGTATCCACACCGCCGTCCACGGCAATGGGCAGCACCAAGCCCCCTTTTTCCGCCATCTCACGGATACGACGGATCTTATCAAGCTGACTGCTGATAAACTCCTGTCCGCCAAACCCTGGGTTCACCGTCATTACCTGGATTATGTCTGCGGCATCCAAAACTTCCTCCAGCACGATCGCCGGTGTGGCGGGGTTTATCGCCACACCGGCCTCAGCACCCAGCTCACGTATATGACAGAGGGTCCGGTGCAGGTGTGTGCAGGCCTCGTAGTGCACGAAAACCCTATCCGCACCTGCCTCAATGAACTCCTCTATGTATCGCTCGGGCTCCACGATCATGAGATGGATATCGAGCGTCAGGCTCACAGCGCCCCGCAGCGCCCGAACAATGCCCTGCCCGAAGGTGATATTGGGCACAAACCTTCCGTCCATGACATCAACCTGTATCCCGTCTACCCCTGCCATCTGGGCTTCTCGGGCATGCTCGCCCAATCGCAGGTAATCCGCTGATAACACGGAAGCCTCAATCGCTACCATCACTCGCTCCTTTCCGCATCAATAGTGTCATCTTGCATGTAGTGCCGAACTCCCTTACATTGCCCCACACCAAGCTGTTTTTGTTCCGGCCAGGTTGTCCAAGATATCACCTCAACCCCTCTGCCAATGCCCTGATTCCCCTTGCAGGATTACCCTCAAGGTGAAAGCGGATCAGCTTTCGACCGCGGCTTATGAGGGCCTGCCTGTCTCCTATTGCCTGGGCTGTCTTGAGCACTCCAAAGCTCATTGAGGATGTAGGGGAGCCGGCCTCATCGGGAATCTCCGCGTCCCGCGGATCATCGGCGGTGAACTGGACAAAGAGACCCTTTCCGGCATCGCCCTTGTGAAGCTGACCCGTAGAGTGCAGGTATCGCGGCCCGAAACCGAGTGTGGTTGCCAGTAAGAATCGGTCCCGGAGTGCTGCCCTCAAATCGTGCAGTGCATCAGTAAGGTCGGGTGCCGGCTGAAGAAAGGCCTGAAGCGAAACATAGGCCCCTGACTGCGCATTGCCGAGAAATCCGGTGAGCGCCTCAGAGGGATTATCCGCCGTGATCTCCTCATACACGGCAATGCCGTCTTTGCTCAGTGCCGGCCTTTCAAGGGGCAGGGAGCCTTTTTCCTTATACTCAGCCGCCGCCTGACGGGCCAGGGCCTTGGCTGCCTCCACATCAGGCTGATCAAAGGGATTGATGCCCAATCGGTGGCCTGCAACAGCCACGGCCATCTCCCATAGAAAGAACTGACCGCCGAGGTCATAGGGATCGTCCAGGGAGAGACGTACAAGGGGATATCCCGCACCTTCCAGATCCGCCGCTGCTCCCTTGTGCATCTCATCTCCCTTGAGGTGCGTGTATACAAAGAGGCGATCCTCTCCATAGCCGCCAGGCGGTCGGATCCTCTCTCCTACCACCGGCACAATCCCCCTGCCCTCCTTGCCGGTGCTCTCCGCGATGAGCTGCTCTACCCAATCGCCAAGGCTTTCGATCTGTGGCGAGCTGATGATCGTTACCTTATCCCTGCCCGACTCAGCCAGATCACCCAGTATCACGCCGAGGCGTGCTCCGTGATTGTCTCCCTCCCCATGACCGTTGGATCTCGCACAGTTGCCCGCCATAGCTGCGGCGCGATCCAGCAGGGCGCCAAGATCCATGCCGATGAGCGCCGCTGGAACAAGCCCGAAGTACGAGAGCGCTGAGTAGCGCCCCCCGATATTCGGGTCGTTGAGGAAGCAATCGCGAAAGCGGTATCGACGGGCAAGATCGACCAGCGGGGTGCCCGGATCGGTTATGGCAATGAAGTGTTCTCCGGCCCCCTCCTCCCCCACAGAATCCTTCACCAGGTTGTAGAAGTACTTAAACAAGGAAAGGGTCTCCACCGTGGTACCGGACTTGGTAGAGACGATGAAAAGCGTGCGCAAGGGGTTGAGCCTCTCGGCATGAGCTAGTATGGCACCCGGGTCAGTGCTATCGAGCACTGCCAGATCCAGGTGCCCCTCCTTCACGCCGAATGCCTTTCGGAGCACCTCGGGGGCCAGGCTGGATCCACCCATACCCAGGAGCAAGGCCTCGGTATACCCGGCCTCACGGACCCCTTCCACAAAGGCGGTAATGCGCCAAACGGCCTCATTCATGGCCTCCGGGCTATGCAGCCAGCCCAAGCGGTTGGTGATCTCCGTGGGCTGGGGCTTCCACACGGTGTGATCGTGAGCCCATATGCGGGAGATAATCCTGTTTTGCCCTAACTCCTCCAGGGCTTTCTCGATGGTCCGCTGGTAAGGCCCCACATTGTATTGAACTGCTCCAGTTGGCGCTTTCATCTCAGGCCTCCTTGTAGTAAGCGGCCCGTGCTGCCTTCTGAGAAACTCAAGGAAAAAACCATGAAGATGTCTCTTTTTGCCATTCTCTATTTCCCAGACTTGATGCCGGTGAGGCAACAGGGAAATGTCTTTTTTTTCTATGCCCTTTTTTAAGCTTTGACATTTGTCCCGAAAAACCGGATGAATCCACTCCGCATACTACTTCATAGGTTGGTTGCCCTTCGGCCTTGAGC
>CAYMFC010000134.1:0-4848 GCA_964389665.1 uncultured Desulfobacteraceae bacterium
ACAGGATGGCCGGCAAGATAAACGTTTATCTCGTGGTGGCGTATGAAGCCGAGGATCAAATATAAGGTAGTCCCCAATATCCCCAAGGAGATCGAGCCCTTGCAGCGTCTGGCATATAATCTGTGCTTCAGCTGGAAGGATGAGATCCAGGATCTCTTTCAGAGGCTCGATCCGAGGTTGTGGGAGGAATGTGGGCATAACCCGGTATTGTTGCTGGGTCGTGTGAGTCAGGAACGGCTCAATGAGTTGTCCCGGGACCGTAACTTCCTTGCACAGCTGGAGGGGCTGACCCAGAGCTTTGACCGTTACATCTCCCAACCCCGTATCCTGGCGGAGGATTACTACCCGGCGATGCCCTTTCAGGCAGCCTATTTCTCAGCAGAGTTCGGCCTGACCGAATGCCTTCCTATCTACTCCGGGGGTATGGGAGTGCTTGCAGGAGATACCCTCAAATCAGCCAGTGATTTAAATGTGCCCTTGGTCGGGATAGGCCTGCTTTACCAGGAGGGATACTTTAGCCAGTACCTCAGTGCTGATGGCTGGCAGATGGAGACCTATCCGATGAATGCCTTTGACACCATGCCGGTCACCCTCGTCAGGGATGAAGAAGGTCGGCCTCGAACGGTTTCAGTGGACTTCAAGGGGCAACCGGTACAGATCCTCATATGGCGCATCGATGTGGGCAGGGTGCCCCTGTATATGCTTGATACGAATACAGGTTCCAATCCGCCCGAGTTTCGCCGCGTTACGGCCCAGCTTTACGGCGGTGACCGTGAGATGCGTCTCAGACAGGAAATGGTCTTGGGGATCGGCGGGGTTCGGGCACTCAAGGCCCTGGGGATTGAGCCGACCGTTATCCACATCAATGAAGGTCACTCGGCCTTTTCCGCACTCGAGAGGATCAATATCCTGAGGAAGGAGAAGGGGCTCTCCTTTGACGCGGCACGAGAGGTTGTCCTGGCCACCACGGTCTTCACCACGCACACGCCGGTACCCGCCGGAAACGATCTCTTCGACCCGGAGCTGCTCCGCGCGTATTTTGAGGAGTACGCAAAGGATCTGGGGATCAACTTCAGGGTCCTGTTGGGCTACGGGCGTCTCGATCCCCAGAATAGCTCCGAACCCTTTGGCATGAGTACCCTTGGCCTTCGGCTCTCGGCATACACCAATGCAGTAAGCAGGCTTCACAGGCAGGTCTCGCAGGCTATGTGGCAGAAGGTCTGGCATCACCATCCCGTGGAGGATGTACCCATCGATTACCTCACGAATGGTATCCATGTGCCCACCTGGATATCGAGGGATATGGCTGCGCTCTTTGACCGCTATTTAGGCCCGGATTGGGCAGAGGATCCGGATAATGAGAGGGTCTGGGAACAGGCGGAACGGATTCCGGATCCGGAGCTCTGGCGGACCCATGAACGGTGCAGGGAGAACCTGGTTGGCTTTGTCAGGGCCCGCCTCCAGGAGGCACTCAATAAGCGGGCGGCTTCTACGGTTGAGGTTCAATCAGCCAGCGAGGTCTTGACCCCTGAGGCACTCACCATCGGTTTTGCCCGGCGTTTTGCTACCTACAAGAGGGCAACACTTCTCTTTAGGGACCCTGAGCGGCTCGATCGTATCGTCAATCACCCGGCGCGCCCGGTTCAGATCATCATTGCAGGAAAGGCGCACCCTCAGGATAACGAGGGAAAGGAGTTGATAAAGGCGATTTTCCACCTTGCCAGGGAGGAACGATTCCGCAGGCGCATCGTATTTCTCGAGGATTACAATATGCACCTCGCTCAGCGGCTGGTTAGCGGATGTGACATCTGGCTCAATACACCCCGCCGGCCCCTGGAGGCCTGTGGGACAAGTGGTATGAAGGCCCTGGCGAACGGGTCCTTGAACCTCAGTGTTCTGGATGGCTGGTGGGATGAGGGGTATCATCGTGACTTCGGCTGGGCCATTGGACACGGCGAGGCTTACCAGGATCATGAGACCCAGGACACCATTGAAAGCCGGGACCTTTACAACCTTCTGGAGGAGGAAATCACCCTCCTCTTTTACCAACGAGGGCCGGACGGCATACCGCGAGGTTGGGTGGAGAAGATGAGGGCTGGGCTCAGGCGGCTGGTTCCGGCCTTTAACTCTCACCGGATGGTTCAGGAATACGTCAAGCGATACTACCTTCCCTGCTCAAGCCGTTTTAATACCCTGTCTCATAACGGATTTGAAGGCGCCAAGGATCTGGCCGTCTGGAGGCAAAAGCTCATGACCGGCTGGCATGAGATTGCCATAGAGGAGGTGTCTTCAGGCAATAGCCTGGATATGACCGCCGGAGAGGAGCTTGAGGTGGTGGCAAAGATCAGGCTCGGGTCGCTCACACCTGAAGATATCACGGTAGAGGCCTATTATGGGAGGTTGGACCAAAACGGAGATTTTTCAGATAGGGAAATGGTACAGCTATACTCTGAGGGTTCGGCTGATGGGCTCTACATATTCCATGGAAAAATTCCCTGCCAAAAGACAGGCCGCTTCGGCTATACCGTGCGAATCACGCCCAGCAAAGAGAGGCTGGAAAATCGCTTCGCCATGGGCCTGGTTACCTGGGCATGATTCCCGCGCTCTTCACCAACTCCTTCGATTCATAAGTTTGATGACCGGCCTATTTAGACCTCGGCTCAGCTGCCCTCGGTCCGAGCAGTTCGGCCCTGAGCCTCTCGGCCATGAGCTCGAGGCCGAATGGCTCACCGTCGAAAGGCTCGGGCCGAATGGGGTGAGCAAGATTTCCGAAACAAGCTGACCAGATACGCCACCGTATTTGCGAATCCAGGCACGAAGCGAGACTCGAGGTGAGATCTGTGAAAACGGGGTGGACATTCTCCCGCCATCTCAGCAAAAGGTGATTGCCCAGCGCCGATGCAAATCTGTCATGTCCGTGAGACCTTATCTACACCGAGGTTTTTGGCGTTGACATACCTTACTCGTGAAGCTATACTTTTGAAAAATCAAAGATGTCAGGAACCATGTCTGAGAATTCCGTAATCCTCGGAGAAGACATTCGGGAGCAGATTGAAGAAATCAAGGAAGCTGATATCCTCGTCGGCGTTCCAAGCTATAACAACGCCCGGACCATTGTTCACGTAGTGAAGGCCGTCGAGGCCGGGCTTTCCAAATATTTTCCCGATAAAAAATCCGTCCTCGTGAACTCTGATGGCGGATCAATTGATGGGACCATGGAGGTTGTGAGGGAGACTACCGTTGATTTTGCCTCCATGTTAGTGCGCCACCAATTGGGGGGCTATCGCAAATTCGTAACCCCGTATCATGGAGTACCGGGCAAAGGGAGTGCCTTTAGGACGATCTTCGAAATAGCCAGAGTCCTCAAGGTAAAGGCATGTGCCGTGGTCGACTCTGACCTGAGGAGCATAACCCCTGAATGGATTGAATTGTTGATAAAGCCCATTCTCAATGAAGGCTACGATTATGTTTCACCTTACTATCTGAGACATAAGTACGATGGAACCATTACCAATACGATTGTATATCCCATAACCAGGGCACTTTATGGCAAGAGAATCCGGCAGCCCATAGGTGGCGACTTCGGATTCTCAGGAAGGCTTGCATCCTTTTATCTCACCAAGGATGTGTGGGATACGAATGTAGCCCGCTTCGGCATCGACATCTGGATGACCACAACAGCAGTTGCCAATGCCTTCAAGGTATGCCAAGCCTTCTTGGGGGCAAAGATTCATGACGCCAAAGACCCAGGGGCCGACCTGAGTGCAATGCTCCATCAGGTGGTCAGTTCTGTATTTGACCTCACCGAAGAATATTTTCCGCTATGGAGTAAAGTCTCGAACTCTGAGTCAGTTTCGACATTTGGATTTGTCTACTCTGTCGGCCTCGAACCTATCAAGGTTAACCTGGATGGAATGATTGAAAAATTCAAGCTTGGCGCAGAAGAGCTCTCTTCTTTCTATGAGTCCTTTTTGCCGGCTGAACTGCTGCGCTATCTTGGAGATATGGCTGGGAAGACAAAAGACAACTTCTCATTGCCAGACGATTTATGGGTGGAGATTATATACAACTTTGCCCTCGCTTATCACAAGAGAGTGATGAGCCAGGAGCATTTGCTCAAATCACTTACACCTCTTTATCTTGGTAAGGTGGCGTCCTTTGTGATCGAGACCTGGGAGAGTACGGCTGAGGAGGTGGAACAAAGGCTCGAAGAACTCTGCATCGCCTTTGAGGAGGCAAAAACGCACCTTGTTGAGAAATGGGAACAGCAAGTTTGAGCCGAGCGTAAACCAGGGAGGCTTTTATGAAAGATATATCTGAGCATATTTTGACAGAGCCACTGAAAGATTTTATACAGAGGCTTCTCGTATTCATGCCGAACCTGCTCACCTGTTTAATCATATTTGTCTTTGGCTTCATCGCAGCCTGGATCGTGAAATACGTTGTATCAAAAATTGCAAACGTCCTCCGGGTAGACCGATTCTGCGCCAAGGTAGGCATAACCGAAACATTTGGGAAAGTTGGCATAAAAGAGCCCCCCGCCAGGCTATTGAGTCGAATATTTTATTGGCTTGTAGTGATCATATTCGTCATTATCGCACTGTATACCCTAAGGGTTCCTGCAATAGAAAAGCTTCTTGAGAAATTTTTCCTCTATCTTCCTGACCTATTTGTAGCTGCATTACTTATCATCATCGGATACATACTTGGTAATTTCTTGGGAAGGGCGACGCTCATAGCCTCTGTTAATGCGGGAGTAAGGTTCTCACGCCTGCTAAGTAAGGGCGTTAAGACCATTGTGGTCTTGCTTGCCTCTGTCATGGCTTTGGAACAACTGGGCATAGGTCG
>CAYMFC010000135.1:0-4700 GCA_964389665.1 uncultured Desulfobacteraceae bacterium
GGAGCGACGAAGCAATCTCGTAAATTCAAGTACTTGCATTGAAGGAGATTGCTTCGCTCCCGCCCGCCTCGCCTTGCGGACTCGCATGGCGGGCAGGTCGCTCGCAATGACACTAATGTCGACTTTTTACGAGACCATCAGTATTCCCTTGAAAAATTTCTATTTTTTTGATAGCAACAAATTATTTGGTGGCAAGATAATGGGGCACCCAGGGATGCTCGTGGAAAAGGACAAGAGAGAAAAAAGGGCACTGGAGAAACACGCCAGGCTGTCCAGGCTATATAAAGAAGACAGATTTGCCTTTGAGCGGGAACGAAGGAGGCTGATCGATGAGGTCATTTCAAGTGCGAAAGACGAAAAGCTGAGAGTCAGGCTCAGGTCTTTCCAGGAGTCCTGGGATAGGAAGATGAGGGGCGCCGGCTCCGGGCACAACAGGTTTGTCCTCGCGCAGAGGCTTTTTTGGGAACATTTTCACGAGACCTGGAAGCCGAATATCCAGAAGCTCAATGCAATCATAAAGGGCGGATGGGATGGAGTGCAGTCATAGTCTTCTGCGGTCATCATTGTCTGGCTTTGCTTTCTTTATCCTCTCAGCATCTCATATAACCGAGCTATTCGCCTCATCAGCTGCTGCCGCAAATCCGGCACCTGCCTCACCGGCCCTGGCTGCCTCGAATGCCGCATTCAGAGAAAGGAGCTTATCCCGAAAGCTGAGATAGATCTCCTCCCTTTCCTGCTTGGCCCTTTCTGATGAATGTGCTCTTCCGTTCAACTCGATCATTGTTCCGCTTTCACCATCCTATGAATAGGTTTTAGCCCTTTTGTCAAAACATTGACACACCCTTTCCATGAACCTATCGGGGTGTTTTTTGACGCCTTGGAGAGGGCACTGATAGGAAGACACCCTTACAGGGGCAAGGAAGGTATTCGCAGATGAGGCTGAATTGAGAGGATTGCTATTTTTCATCCAGTACCTCCCGTATCTTCTTGGACAATTCTCCAAAATCAAAGGGTTTCTGGATAAACCCGTTGCAGCCACGCTGCAATATCTCGGCTGCCTGACCGTCTATGCTGTAACCGCTCGAAAGCAGAACCTTGACTGCGGGGTTGATCTCCTTCAGCCGATCATAGACCTCTCCGCCGCCCATCTCCGGCATGATCATATCGAGGATAACCAGATCTATCGTGCCTTTTTCTTTCTCGTAGACTTCGAGGGCTTCTCTCCCGTTTGCAGCGCCGCGTACCGTGTAGCCTAATGCCTTGAGCATCTCGTCTGCAATCTCAAACACCACGTGCTCATCGTCCACCAGAAGCACTATCTCTGTGCCTTTCACCAGCATTTCAGGTCGTCTCTCCTCTTTGGTCACCTCCTTTTTCGAGGCCGGAAGATAGATAGAAAAGGTGGTGCCTCTACCCTTTTCACTGTACATATTGATGTAGCCGTCATGGTTTTTGATGATCCCGTAGACAGAGGCCAGGCCCAAGCCGGTCCCCCTCCCCATCTGCTTGGTGGTGAAGAAGGGCTCAAAGATCCGCTGACTGGTTGCCTCGTCCATGCCGACTCCGGTGTCGGTCACCGATATCCTCACGTATCTGCCGGCTTTCACATAGTAAGGCCTTATGTCGTGCTCATCGAGGGTGAGGTTCTCGGTGTCAAGGTACATCTCCCCGCCTCCCGGCATGGCCTGCCAGGCATTCACGTAAAGGTTTAAGAGCGCCTGCTCGATCTGGCCGGGATCGGCCTCTATGGGCCAGATGCCCCTCTGGTATTTCCTGTGAATGACAATCTCCTTCTTGGTGCGGCCGAACATAGCCGAGGTTTTCTCCAGAACCTCGTTGACGTCCACGGGCTTGACCTCGTACTTTCCGCCCCTGGCAAATCCAAGGAGCTGTCGGGTAAGCTCGGCCCCGCTTTGAACCAGTCCCTCTATTCCCCGGAGCCTTTCATAGTGAGGATGGGCGGGATCGAGGTCCATGAGCATGAGGGATGTATATCCCAGTATACCCATCAGCAGGTTGTTGAAGTCATGGGCGGTACCGCCGGCTAGAGTACCGATGGCCTCCATCTTCTGGGCCTGCATGAGTTGTGCCTCGAGCTTTTTTTGCTGCGTGATATCCCTGATGAAGTTGAGGGTTGCGGGCCTGCCCTCCCAGTTGATGAGCATTGGATTGAGTTGCACCCAAAGTTCTTCACCTGTTCTGTTGATGATCCTGAATGTATAGGTGTTAGGAAGTTTTTCCCCTTTTAGCCGTCTCTTGTACCTTTCGAGCACTAGATCCCTGTCTTCGGGATGAATAAAATGAGCAAACGATATTCGAGCTAACTCATCGGAACGATACCCTATCATCTCCTCAGCCTTGGGGTTGGGGAACTTCACCACATCATCCTGGGCGATGAAGATAGCGTCATTTGCATGCTCCACCAGGAGGCGGTATTTCTCTTCACTCTCACGAAGCGCCTTCTCAGTCCCTTTGTATTCAGTGATATCTTTTACAAACACAGAAATACCATCCCCTGATGGATAGGCGCTGATATCAAAGAAATAGTGCTTGTCCCCGAGGTGGTATTCGTTCACGAAATTCTTGGGTTGCCGGGTTTGCAGTACCTCATGGTAGACCCTCTCAGCCTTTCTTAACTCCGGGCTGTCAGGGAAGACCTCAAAGAGGGACTTCCCGATAGCGTCATTTTTGGCAACACCTGTAAGCTCTTCAGAGGCCTTGTTCCAGTAGGTATATCTCAAATTGCTGTCCATCGCGAAGAAGACATCGGTGATGCTGTCGGCGAGTTCCCTGTACTTTTCCTCGCTCTCCTTGAGGGCCTCTTCCGCCTGTCTTTGTTCGGTAATGTCTCTCATGACCTGCAGGAGATTAACGATCCGGCCCGATTCATCTTTGATCGGCACGGCATAGGCGTCTAGAAATTTCTTTTCATTCGCGTTCCCCACTACGGGACGAGTCAGAACGGTGTGCTCGATCTTGCCTGATGTGAGCGACCGCTGGGATGGGCATTCAGGGCATGGGCTATTCCTCCCAAAAAATACTTCATAACAGGTCTTGCCCACTATATGTTCAGGCACCCTATTTGGTTTTTTTGCGTGTGTCCGGTTTGCCCAGATGATCCTCATAGTTGTGTCAGAAAGCCTAATCCTATCAAGCGAGGCATCGAGGATGGCTTTTTTCTGGGCTTCGCTCTCCTGCAGGGTCTTCTCTGCCTGCTTGCGCTCGGTGATGTCAACCCAGTTTGACAGGTAATAGGTAAATTCTCCACCTTCTTCAACCGGCATAGAGGTAATCTCAACCCAAAATTTCTCTCCGCTTTTTTTCTGAAAGAGTTCCTCTATCTTATGACCACCGCTTCTCATAGCCTTTTTGAAATACCTCTTGGTTTTTCTGAAGCCCTCTTTTGTCCACCAGGGGTAGGGGGGCTTCACCCCGATGATCTCTTCCGCAGAGAACCCGGTGAGTCTCTCCAGGGCAGGATTCACATAGCGCACTGAGGTATCCGGATTGATTACCATGATGGGATAAGGGGAGTTAGAGAGCAGGCTGGAGGAGAACCGCTCGCTTTCTTGCAGCCTTGTTTCCATATCGTATCTGGAAAGCGCCATCTCTACCGCAGCGCCGAGCTTCCTGTCCGAGAAGGGTTTCACCACGTAGGCGTAAGGCTCAGTGATCTGTGCCTGTGTAAGCGTGACCTCATCCGCAGAGGCGGTGAGAAACACTACCGGTATATTGCACTTCTCGTGGATCAGTTGGGCTGCCTCTATGCCGTCTATCTCTCCCTGGAGGACAATATCCATGAGCACGAGATCCGGTTTCTCTTCTTGTGCTTTTCTCACAGTCTCTTCGCCGGTAGAGGCAATGGAGGATGAATACCCAAACCTCGCCAAAATACTCTTGATATCCTCGGCAACGATCCTTTCATTCTCGGCGATCAAGATCCTGCGCATGCTCATTTGCTCTTCTTCTTTGCTTGTTCTCGTATCTTCCCCAAGGTACAGAAGCAGATTAGAATGGCATAGTAGGATTCGATACTTGTTCGATACCCTTTACAGCAATAGAGATGCCAATTTCAATGGATGTGCTGAAAAGAAAGGTCCAAAATAGGCTATTTCTCAAAATAATCAATGAAAAAAGGGAGAAGATAATAAAAAGCCCCGTGAGGAAGGATTGCTCTCACGAGGCACTCATAAGACAACCGGAGCGATGATAGGAAGATGCATCTCCTTTTTTATACCAAGTTGCATTCGAACCGCTACTATTGATGAAGGTCATTGCGAACGAATGTGAAGCAATCTCAACATGATAGATTGCCACGTCGCTTTGCTCCTCGCAATGACATGATTGCAACTTGGTATTAAAAGAGCCTTGAGCCTTACCATGGGCGGCGACCATTTGGTCGCCACCCATGCATGAGATCAGCAAATGGCCTAAAAATCCTTGAATTCCTCCTCATCCATGGGGATACGTTCCTCAGGCGCGATCTCCTTTTTTATGGCCTTTTTCCCCTGGGCCATGATCCTGTTGCGGTTTCCTGAAGAGGGCTTTTTTTGAGCTGTTGTTCCTGCTTTTTCCTCTTCATATTTCCTGGCTTCAGCCCTGCCTCTCTCTCCTGACACTATTACTATGAGATTCCCTACGGTACCCTTCATCTGCTCTGCCTGGGCGTTCATCTGCTCGCTGGCAGAGGCAGATTCCTC
>CAYMFC010000136.1:0-4506 GCA_964389665.1 uncultured Desulfobacteraceae bacterium
GTCGCTTCGCTCCTCGCAATGACATGATTGCAATTTGGTATGAGATGGAGCAGAAGGCAGTCTTCCTCAAGGGAGCCGATGAAATGGCCCGTATTCTCCATAAGAACGGCATAGAAAGCAGAGTGGTGCTACGGTAATTGTTAAAATCCTCGATACATAATCCTTCAGGACAATCCACCTTTCAGCTGATCGGTCCGCTGCTTATCATTCTCAGCCTTACCCTGACCCTTTTCTATTTCATGCCCCGAATGTCTTCGGTGAAGACCATCGCCATCGCCGGGGGCATGGTGTTCTTTATCATCAGCTTTGCAAGCACACAGATTGCCCTCTATATCCTTATCTTTTCCATGCTCCTGGGCCCTGAGCTCCTTGTTGGGACGACTGCGGGCGCCACGCTTGGCAGGGGCGTCACGTTGCGGCTTGATGACTTTATCCTGGTTATCATCGGGTTCAGCTGGCTTGCGAGAATGGCCATATACAAGGAATTGGGGGTTTTTCTCAGAACGCCGCTCAACAGGCCGATTGCCCTCTACATCACGGTGTGCCTTGTTGCTACCTTGTTAGGCGTCCTCTTCGGGAGGGTGAACCTTACAACGGGTTTCTTCTTCGTGCTGAAGTACTTCGAGTACATGGTGGTCTACTTCATGGTGGTCAACCATTTACAGGATAAGAAACAGATCCGGTATTTCCTGTGGGCCTTGCTTTTTACCTGTGTCATTGTCTCCCTTATTGGGATGACCCAGATACCAGGAGAGGGAAGGGTATCGGCGCCCTTTGAGGGAGAGGCAGGAGAACCAAATACCTTTGGCGGTTATCTGTTGTTCATGATGGCTGTAGCTCTAGGGCTTGTGCTCACCTCAAATCTATGGAGAGACAGGCTTGTCTTTGGAAGTATTGCCGTAATTGCCTTTATTCCATTTATCTTCACTCAATCGAGGGCATCGTATCTCGCGTTTTTTCCCATGCTCACGGCCTTTGTGTGGTTGTCGGAGAAGAGAAAACTTGTTTTGCTTGCCCTCTTATTCTTCGCCGCCCTACTGCCCCTGATAGCCCCTCAAGTGGCAAAAGAGAGGGTTTCTTACACCTTTACCCAAAGATATCATCCCGGCCAGCATGTTCAGATAGGAGATGTTAGACTGGACACCTCTACCTCCGAGAGGCTCAGATCGTGGAAGGCCGCATTACAGGATTTTCCTCGACACCCCGTTATCGGTTTTGGCGTAACAGGGTACAGTTTTCTCGATGCCCAGTTCCCAAGGGTTCTTGTGGAGACGGGTTTAGTGGGGCTGATCGCCTTCCTGCTCGTATTGTGGGCCATCTTTAAGCAGGGCATTACCGTGTTCGAGCAGACTCACGATCCCTTGCACAGGGGAATATCCATGGGTTTTCTGGCGGGCTTTATCGGGTTGCTGGTGCACTCGATCGGGGCGAATACCTTTATCATCGTGAGGATCATGGAGCCGTTCTGGTTTGTAGCCGGTATGGTGGTCATGATACCGGAGCTGGAATCCAAGGGTGCTCAAGATGAGATCTCATAATAGCACTCAATCCGGGGAAGGGAAACCATATTGATCGTGAGCCTTATCCATCGATCGGATTCTCAATGAGGCATTTGCCATAAATCGGTTGCCCATGAAACAAGGAATATCGGTAATAGTGCCTACCAGGAATAGGCCCGATTATTTAGCCGGCTTTCTGGATTCCCTCAATAACCAAACGAGGTTGCCGGAGGAGCTCATCATTATCGATGCGAGCGATACTGAGGATACGCGCAATATGATCGGAATGAACGGTGATGGCCTCCCTTTTGAAGTTATTTACAAAAGGGAGGTGCCTGGTTCGGCCAGGCAACGAAATATCGGGTTTCGCATCAGCAGGGGCAGGTATCTATTCTTTTTTGATGACGATGTTATCCTGGAGCCGGACTATATTGGAACTGTTTGCGATACATTCTCCAAACACGGAGAGGAACGGCTTGGCGGTATAACGGGGAAGATCACCAACATTCGCCAGGATTCACGCCCATGGGATAGGGCCTTTAAAGGCATGTTCTTCCTCAGTGATTTCGGAAGAGGGCGTGTAAAACTATCAGGCTTCCCCTCCTTGAGGATAGGGGATGAGCCATCGTATGTGGAGATCCTGTCGGGCTGCAACATGGCCTACCCGCGAGAGGTATTTTCGCAATTCCTATTCGATGAAAGGCTTACGGGTTACTCCTATATGGAGGATATCGACCTCTCCTTCAGGATAAGCAGGCGATACCCACTCTACTATCAACCAAAGGCAAGGCTCGAGCATCATCCAAGCGCTTATCGAACCTATGCCGCAAGGGAATTACGAAGGATGATGATTCGAAACCATAGATATCTTTTTAAGAAAAACCAGCCTCAAGATCTTCCACACCTTCTATGCCATTGGATTTCCATACTCGGCGTTTTCCTTTACAATGGTTTCCTTCAACGCGATTTCATGGCCGCCATGGGAATTATCGAAGGATTGAGAGAGCCCTTACATGCTGAAAAAAATCTTTGAATCCACCCTCATCATGGGCACCAGCTCCGTGATGGTTCTGCTGTTGGATCTGGTACGGGTCAAGATCCTCGCGGTTTTTTTGGGGCCATCAGGCGTGGGCATCCTCTCGGTTCTCAACCATTTTCACACGGTAGCCGTCACCGGTATCGGGTTGGGCTTGGGCACAGGGATTGTAAAATATGTCTCCTCCTTTCAACATACGGGTGATGAGCCCTCGATACAGCGTGTGCTCTCGAATTCCTTTTCCATCACGTTTATTGTATCTCTCATAGCATTCGTGGTTTCCCTTTTCCTGAGCCCGCACCTTTCCCGCTGGATGCTCTCAGATACACGGTATTCCCTCTTTATCGTCCTCTATGCCATCTCTTTCCCACTTGCTGTTTTTCCCATCATCACCAACAGTTTTCTCCAGGGATTAAAGAGGATTACCTCCCTGGCCAAGATCAATGTGTTCAGGAGTTTTATATCGCTCCTGTTTATTATCCCCCTGGTCTATTTCCTGAGGCTTAAGGGGGCGGTGCTGTCAGTTCTTATCATCACCGCTGTTCACCTCCTCTTGAACGCTTACTACCTCGGCAAGGAAGAGCATCGCTACTGCGTTGTCAAGCGGCCGTCATTTGATGCAGATCTGCTGAAGAAGCTCTTTCAGTACGGCCTGACCAGCCTCTTGGTGGGCACGGCCTATTATCTCTCCCACCTGGTGTTGAAGATTATCATTGTGAATTCCCTGGGGCTTGAGATGAACGGGATTTATCAGCCGATATGGGCGCTCACCATGACCTATCTGACGCTGGTCCTGTCCTCCATGTCCGCTTATTCCTATCCTCGATTATGCGAACTGGATTCGGTTCGGGATATGAACGAAGAATTGAACGGTATTATACGAGTGGCGGTCGTTCTCATTACACCTGTCATGTTCTTTCTGCTGCTGGCCAGGGGGCCTCTCATTCAGGTCCTCTACAGCAGGCAGTTCTTAGCGGCTACGGAATTCATGCCCATTCAGATCATGGGGGATTTTTTCAAGGTACTGTTCTGGTCGGTAGGGATGTATCTGCTGCCCACGAGACGCCTGGCGGCATTTATCTGGTCGAATCTAGTGCAGGATGTGGTGATGGTTGTGCTGGCGTATCTCCTGGTGGATGCCTATCAATTGCACGGTATTGCCGTGAGCTTCGCCTTGAGCTACCTGATCGGATTTGTTGCACTGTACTGGTACACGAAAAGGGAGATGGGCTTTTCCCTGTGGAGGAAGAACAGAAGCCTGGTGCTTTCATCGTTTTTCGGATTGCTTGTAATAATTCTTGGAGAGGCCTATTTGGCCATCAGGCCATTCATCGCCGTTGTCGCAGCGGCGATCCTTCTCTGGGCCTTGTTTTCGATCAAAAGGGATGAGGTAGTTCAGGTCAAGCACTACCTATCGGAGAAGATCATCAAACATTTGACCTCCTCAGATATGAGCTCGCCATGAGGGTGTGCGTTATCTCAGAAGCCAGGTCCATACACACCCGGCGCTGGATGGGAAGCCTTGCCAGGGAAGGGTGCGATATTCAGCTGGTGTCATCCTCAAAGGCAGAGATCCCCGGCGTCACGCTGCACCGCCATCCCATTTATTCCCCGAATCCCTGGCACCAGGTCCGAAATGTCCGGTCAATCAGGGAGTTGATGCGTGCGCTCAAACCCGATGTAGTCCATCTCTTCGGGCTCTTTTCGGTGTCCAGCCTGGGCACGATGTGGGCAATAGGAGGGCTTCAGAACCTCGTGATCTCGGTGTGGGGCTCTGATGTAGCGCCGGCTGGACCAAGAGAAAGCTACAAAGAGCGGTTGATCAAGCGGCATCTCCTCAATCAAGGAGAGTGCCTGGTTGCCGTTTCCGAATACCTGGCCCATGAGGTTGAGCGGTACCTGAAGGGACCAAGGTGGATAGAGGTGATCCCCTGGGGTGTGGACATTGATGTGTTTAAGCCAGTTGAAAGA
>CAYMFC010000137.1:0-4484 GCA_964389665.1 uncultured Desulfobacteraceae bacterium
ATCAGAAAGCTCTTGGCCCTCTCCCTTGAAAGCGACGGCTACGAGGTATGTACCGCTCCGAGCGGTGAAGAGGGCATCGAGACATTTCGGAGGGAATCGCCCGCCATAGTCTTAACGGACATAAAGATGCCAGGCATTGATGGGATTGAGGTCCTGAAACAGATAAAGGAGCTCAGCCCGGACACCGAGGTGATCATGATTACCGGTCACGGTGATATGGATTTAGCCATAGAGGCATTGAAGCTCGAGGCCTCTGATTTCCTGAACAAACCCATAAAGGATGCGGCGCTCTCGGTGGCCTTGAAGAGGGCTGAAGAGAGGATTTCTATTAAACAGAGGCTGAAGGCTTACACCGAAGACCTGGAGAACATGGTCAAGATCGCAACAGAGGAGGTGAAGCGGAGAGCAGAGTTCCAGAACAAGCTTATCACCTCCTCCAATGACGCCATTATAGCGACCGATGAAAGGGGCGATATTGTCATCTACAATAGAGGTGCGGAGCGGATATTCGGATACCCCAGGGTTGAGGTTATACGAAAGATGAATATTGATACACTCTATCCGGAGCAGATCGCTCAGGGATTCAGAGCTTCCTTAGAAGGGGGCGGTGTCGATCTGTCGGAGTGGAGGGAGATTGCCATCGTCAACTGGGGGGGCGAGAGGGTTCCCACGGGCTTTTCAGGGTCCATTCTCTATGGAGAGGACGAGGTGGTAGGGAGCGTCGGTTTCTTTCAGGACCTCAGGGAGATAAAGAGGCTCCAGCAGGAACTGATACAATCAGAGAGGCTTGCAGCCACGGGGCAGACGGTTGCGGGGCTTGCCCATTACATCAAGAATATCCTCAACGGGCTCAAGGGTGGAGCCTATGTGCTCAATGTGGCGCTTGACAAGAATGATACAGATAAGATAAAAAGCGGCTGGACGATGATGGAGAGAAACCTGGCGAGGACGACCGATCTTGTTCTTGATCTGCTGGCTTACTCCAAAGAGCGTGAGCCGGAACCCGAGAATTGCTATCCAAATGAGGTAGCCGAGGATGTTTGCTCACTCATGGATCAGAAAGCGCGGGAGAATGAGGTTACCATAGAAAGGGATCTCGATACAAAGATTGGGCAGGTATACATCGACCCAAAGGCCATTCATCGGTCTCTGTTGAACCTGGTTTCCAATGCCCTTGATGCCTGCATTTTCGATCCTGCGCCCAAGAAACAGTGGAAGGTGAGGATAACTTCGGCTCTTCAGGAAGATCATCAGGTGATATTTGAAGTGGCTGATAACGGCATGGGTATGGATAAGGAGACAAAGGAAAGGCTCTTCTCCGCGCTTTTCAGCACCAAGGGGGAGAGGGGAACGGGATTGGGGTTATTGGTCACCGATAAGATAGTACGGGAGAATGGAGGGAGCATCGAGGTAGAGTCCAGCCCCGGCAGAGGTGCTACGTTTCGCATCCGCTTACCCTATCAGGAGGCTCGCGGTGCTGGTCAGTAAGGCATTTCATTCGTGGAGAGATCTCAACGTATCGAGAGGTTGCGGCATGTTTTTCGACAAGCAGCGCACGTGCATTATCCGGCCGGGAAGAAGAGGGGGCACGGTTTTTATGGATGTTAACAGCAAAGGGAGGCGTAACCATGGCTAAGAAGGTTCTTAATGTGGAGGATGACCCTGATATAAGGATGTTTGTGACCACCGTGCTCGAGGAGCATGGATACATTCCGCTCATGGCCAAAGACGGCGAGGAGGGCGCGAAAAAGGTAAAGGACGAGAAGCCGGATCTCATTATCCTGGATATCCTTATGCCGAAAGAGAGCGGCATCAAGATGTACCACGAACTCAAGAAAGATCCCTCACTGAAGGGTATTCCCGTGGTTATGCTCTCCGGGGTGTCGAAACGGACATTTCTCAGGTCCCAGGCAGCCCTGACCGAATTTGGCGACGAAACAGTGCCGGAGCCCGAGGCATATTTAGAGAAACCCGTGGAGGCAGAGGATCTTGCCGAGACCCTGAAAAAGATCCTGGGTTGAAGGCGTTTGAGAAGAAGCGAGGGATATCATGAAAATTACTACCATGCTCTTTGTCTCCGAGTTTGAGGAACTGTGGTTCGATGCGTTGCAGTCCTTGATGGAGCTCAGAAAGGCAGGCCTGAATCATGTGGTGTTTCTCCACGTAATACCCAGAGATAGGGTGGCAATGAAGAGGGGTACCGGTTACCTCAAGCAGGAGGAGCGAAAGCTGCGAGAGATCGCAGATATCCGGTTTATTGATTGGGCTGAGACGCTTTTCGAGGAAGGCATGGAAGTGGGGGCCCACATAGCCATCGGTAATGTGGTGCCGAAAATCATCTCTGTTGCGGAGATCGAGAAGGTGGATCTCATCGTAACCGCCAGGATGAAGAAGGGGAAATTGGAGGAGATCTTTCTCGGCTCGGAAACATCGGATCTTATCAGAAGGACGGAAAAGCCGGTCTTGCTCTATAACTACCACTCACAAGCGGAAAGGGCGGGTGAAAACCCATTCGAGAGACTCCTCCTCGCACTCGATTGGTCGGTCTCATCGGAAAAGGTCCTTGATTTTGTGCTGGCCATGAAGGAGGCGGTGAAGCGGGTTGAGATCATGCACGTTCTCAGCGAGAAGCAGATCGGGAAGATGTCAAAAATGGAGGCCCATAAGATTGAGAGGGAAAACAAGAAGAGATTGGATGAGGTCTGCGATACCTTCGTTCAGCAACGGTTTGATGCCCGGCCTCATCTCTATATAGGCGATACGGAAGAGCAAATTCAGAGGGGGGCAGGTGAACACAGGGCCACGATGATTGTCCTCGGAACGAGACAGACTAGTGCCTGGAAGGAGAAGTGGTCGGGAAGCATATCACATTCCCTGGCTGAGAAATCGGAATTGCCCCTCTTGATTGTCCCTGCTGGAGGTAACTAATCTAGCCTATGGAAATCAAAAAGCTCCTCTATGTAGCATACCTCAGAGAGCCCACCTATGAATTCATCGAGACACTGACGGAGATGGGGAAAATCGGCCTCAAGGAGATAATCCTCTTTCCTGAAAAGCCACCGAAGGAGTTAGTGGATCGATTATCCGGTCACGGTATACACCTGAGGGGTGTTGATGGTTCGGGGCCTCTTATCCCCTGGATCTTTGAGGTGGCAGACAAGGAACATGTATCCCTTATCATAGCTCACAGTCATAAGGACAATGAAGGGCTCTTGAAGGGAAGCGCCGCAAGGCGTTTGATGCGCAATACCCCGGTTCCGCTATTGTTTATCCGCGAAGATAAAGAGGGAGGCGGCCCCTCTGCGCGGGGATTATTCAGCAACGTGATTCTTGCCACCGACTGGTCCGATGCAGCGGGAAGGGCGTGGCTTTATATCATTGGGATCAAGGAGATCGTGGGGGTAGTCGATATCGTGTATGTGCTCCATGAGAAGCCGACGATCGGTGAAATCCGGCAGCTCAGGGAACGGGTGGAGGAGGTCAGAACAATCTGCCTGGAGGAACAGATGGATGCCGAGTCTCATATCTATGCCGGCAAGACTGCCGATGAGATCGTACTCGCCTCCAAGGACTATAACGCCACCATGATTGCAATGGGGTATAAATCAAAGGCGTCCCTGAAGGAGTTCATCTCGGGGAGCTCCTGTTACAGCGTTCTAAAGAAATCATCTGTGCCGGTATTAATTATCCCTTGACTTAAAAGAAGAGATTCGTGTATTAGTTCGCCCTAAACGGAACAACTGCGGTACGCTTCCAACTTTGTGGGGGGTAGGTATGGAAGTTACGGTTCTGATACAAACCGCTGACAAGGCCTTTGAGATTCTCGAGAAGGCCAGAGCGGAGGCCCGGGAGCTCCTTTACAGCTCCGCGAAACTAACCAGCGAGGAGAAATCCCTGGCGGAAAAACGAGAGACCAGGGCCTTTCTCGCAGGCGCCCAGCAGTCAAGGGTAGCGATCCGGAACTTCACCATTACCTTCTTCATCCTGTTCGGCTTTTGGATCCTTCTCTCAGGCCGTTTTGACTATTTCCACCTTACTCTCGGCATTCTCTGCTCACTCCTCGTTGCCTACCTGTCCTATGATCTGTTGTTTGTAAACGTGAGACTCGGGGACTTCAGGATCAGGGCCAAAAGATTCCTTCAATCCGCACCGTGGTTTCTCGGTCAAATCTTCACGGCAAATCTTCACGTAGCCTATTTGGCGCTATCCCCGAAGATGCCGATAGATCCTCAGATCATACGGTTCAAGACGAAGTTAGAGAGCGACATCTCCTGGGTGGCGATGGCCAACTCCATCACCCTTACCCCGGGTACTATTACGATGGATATTCGAGAGGGGGAGTTCTTCGTCCATGCCATCGATAAGAAGGTTGCCTACGATCTTGATACAGGAGAGATGGAGGATAAAATCGCCCATGTGCTTATGGAGGCTGACCACGTGTATATACAGGACGTTTTGGATGTATCCCGGATATTTGGGGCCCT
>CAYMFC010000138.1:0-2222 GCA_964389665.1 uncultured Desulfobacteraceae bacterium
GATGAGACAAAAAGTAACCGTGGTTGGGGCTGGAAACGTGGGCGCTACCGTGGCCATGAGGATTGCCGAGAAGGAGCTCGCCGATGTGGTTCTGATCGATGTCCTCGAGGGGGTACCAGCGGGAAAGGCGCTGGATCTGGCCGAGGCTGCCCCCATTGAGTGCCACGACGCCACGATCACCGGCGTTACCAATGATTACGGCCAGGCAGAGGGTTCCGATATCGTGGTGATCACCGCAGGTGTTCCCAGAAAGCCGGGCATGAGCAGGGATGACCTGCTCTCTACCAATGCGGGGATCATGAAATCCGTGGTCACCGAGATCAAGAAATCCGCACCTGATACGATCCTCATCATTGTGAGCAACCCCCTTGACGCTATGTGCCATGTGGCCTTAGACACCAGCGGGTTCGACAAGAAACGGGTGATCGGCATGGCCGGGGTCTTGGACTCAGCCCGGTTTCGTGCCTTCATCGCCATGGAGCTCAAGGTGTCGGTGGAGAACACCCACGCCTTTGTGCTCGGGGCCCACGGGGACACCATGGTGCCCCTTCCCCGATACTCCTACGTGGCGGGAATCCCCATCACCGAGCTTCTCAGTCAAGAGCGGATCGATGCAATCGTTGAGCGCACCAGGAACGGGGGAGGCGAGATCGTGGGTCTGCTCAAGACCGGCAGCGCTTACTACGCCCCTGCCTCGGCAGCAGTCGAGATGGTAGGGGCGATCCTCAAGGATAAAAAGAAGATCCTGCCCTGCGTTGCCCTTCTCCAGGGCGAGTACGGGATCAAGAATCTCTTTATCGGGGTGCCGGTGAAGCTGGGCGCCGCAGGGGTGGAGGAGATCATCGAGATAAAGCTCACCTCAGAGGAGAGCGAGGCCCTGAACAAGTCGGCTCAGGCGGTGCAGGGGCTTGTTGATGATCTGAAGAGGCTCGGCTAGCATTTCGGAACACTCTTTCACCTTGGAGCATCCATTGACTGAAGGGTAGGTGTTGAAAGGCTATTGTTGTAAGAAGAGGAGCGGCTCTTACTTCTTCAGCTTTTTAATGAGCATCGGCACGATCTCCATGGCATCTCCCACAATGCCGAGGTCCGCAACCTTGAATATGGGCGCATCCGGATCCTTGTTGATTACAATAACTGTCTTCGCCGAGCTCATGCCAACGAGGTGCTGGATGGCGCCGCTGATTCCGACGGCTATATAGAGTTGAGGCCCGACGGTCAGCCCCGATTGGCCGACCTGCTTGGTGTGGGGGATCCAATCCAGTTCAACAATGGCCCTCGAGCCGGCCGTTACGCCTCCAAGTGCATCGGCCAACTCCTGGATGAGTGCGAGATTTTCTTTTTTCCGGCACCCTATTCCGGCTGCCACAATGATGTCGGCATCCTCAATGCCGACGGAGCTTTCATCAGCAAGCTGTTCGACGCCTACGAGCTTTGTCCTGATCGCAGTCTGAGAAAGCGCCACCTCGAAATCCTCGATTCTGCCCTTCCGTGAGCTATCAGGCTCTCCAGCAGAAAACACATTCGGCCTGACCGTGGCCATCTGGGGCCTCGTGTACGGCGAGACGATAGAGGCCATGATGTTACCGCCGAACGCAGGCCTTGTCTGGACCAGGTGTCCTTTTTCATCTATGTCAAGGCCGGTACAATCAGCCGTAAGCCCAAGCTGCAACCGTGCGGCGACCCTTGGGGCCAGCTCTCTGCCGTGGGGTGTAGCGCCAAAGAGGAAGACAGAGGGTTTCTCCTTTGAGATAAGCGCGGATACTGCATTGGTGAAGCCCTCAGAGGTGAAGCGGCTGAGGAGTCTATGCCGGCATCTAACCACCCGATCTGCACCGCAGGCGATGAGCGTATCGAGCCCGGTGAGTCTCCCATCACCGAGAACCACGACTGACAGTTGCTGGCCGAGTTTGTCGGAAAGCCTGCGTCCCTGAGAAAGGAGCTCCTTGACCACCTTCTTTGGGATGAGCTTCCCGGCCTTCTCTTCACATTCTCCCCAGATAAACATACCTGAAAAAGACCGCAGTTCCTCTTCAGAGGCCCTTCTCCTGTCAATGGAGAGGGCCTCTGCCGGGCAGCGGGATACGCAGGCCCCGCAGAGTGTGCAATTAGCCTGCACCTGGGCCACCTTATCAACAACGGCAATAGCGCCAAAGGGGCAGATCTTCTCACAGATCCTGCAGCCGGTACACCTGTCTGTGCCAACTTTGAGCATGGTATCC
>CAYMFC010000138.1:2322-4390 GCA_964389665.1 uncultured Desulfobacteraceae bacterium
TCAAATGAACCTCTTTTCTCTCAGGAAGGAGATCGTTTTTTCTGTGGCTGTCTCCGCATCGCTGCCGTCGATAAGCTCCCCACGGGCCTTTACCCGGGGAGGAAAGATCTCCACGACCTGGGTTGGTGAACCGTGCAGGCCGAGCTTGTCCTGATCAAGTTCGAGATCGGATGCACTCAGCACCCGGAGCTCTTTTTTCCGGGCATCAAGAATTTCTTGAAAGGATGACACGCTCCGTATCATGGGTCCCTTGCTTATGGAAACGAGGCCGGGAAGCCGCATCTCCACAATCTCATAGCCATTTTCTACTTCCCTTTTTACCCTGGCCCTTTTTTTATCCAGGGCGAGCTCAACGCTTACCGCATACATGATCCCCGGGAGTCCGAGGATTTCTGCCAGCTCAGGGCCGACCTGGGCGGTGTCGCCGTCGATTGCCTGTTTGCCCACGATGATCAGGTCAAAGTCTCCTTCTATCCTCTTGATAGCCTCAGCCAGGGTAAGGGCGGTAGCCCATGTGTCTGAACCGGCGAATCTGGCATCTGACAAAAGAGTGGCCCTGTCAGCGCCCATCTCAAGGCATCTCATCAATGCAGAGCCGGCCTGAGGCGGGCCCATGGAGATGGCGACAAGCTCGATATCGCGCCGCTGCCGTTTCAGGCCTAAGGCCGCCTCCATGGCGTATTCACAGAAGGGATTGAGAATCGAGGCCACGCCCTCTCTCATGAGGGTCCCTGTTTCGGGATTTATCGTGACATCCGTGATTTCAGGAACCTGTTTTATACAGATGAGTATCTTCATCTTTTCTTATTACTCAGCCACAGATTTACGCTGACCCGCCCGACTCGCAAGCGAGAGCGTTGCGGGCAGGTTATCGCTGATCCTTTGTATTGTATTTGTCATGAATATTTGGTTGTTTCTTTGTGCTCTAACCTATCTGTGTTCATCTGTGCGAATCTGAGGCTATATCGAGGAGGGTTCCAGGGTTTATCATGAGGCCCGGATCAAGAGCACGTTTTACTGCCTTCATCTCCTCCAGGTCCTTATCCGAGAACATGATAGAGAGGAATTCCTTTTTTATCTTGCCAACACCATGTTCGGCAGAGATTGTTCCGTTAAGGGATACCGCCTTTTCGGCAAATTCTCGGTAGATCGAAAGGCCGAGTTGCATCTCCTCCACGGTTCTGGGCATGATGTTTATGTGGATATGGTTGTTGCCTATGTGCCCGTAGGCAACCCATTCGAGGCCTGCCGTATCCAGTTTGGATTTGTAGAATGCCCATATTTCCTCAAGGGCCTCATCCGGGACCGCGAAATCAGTGCCGAGCTTGTAAAGTTCGGGAATCCTCTTTTTTCTCTCAGCGATGATGGCGTTGGTGGTTTCAGGGAGGAGGTGCCTGAACTCCTTGAACCTCTCCAGGTCCCTTTGTTCGTAGCCTGCCCATGACCGTGCCAGCGTAGAACCACACTCAAGAGCTAGAGCCTCCAGCATGGAGTAGTCATTATCCCGGGCCTCGGGATCGAATCCTATGTCAAAGAAGATCGCGGCCTCTGCATAATCAGGAATTATTGGCATCCCGATGGTTCTTGGATCTTCTTTTTGTTTGATCCGGAGAAAATCAAGGGCAGAGGAACTATAAAACTCGATAAATTCCGGGTGGAGGCCTTTCTCACTGCGCAGCAGTTGAACAAACTCGATGGCCTTGTCATCTGACGGCAGAAACAGCACGATGGAGATGGGGTTTACCCACCTTCGGAGTGCCACCTCAACCTGGGTAACTGCCCCAAAGATACCCTCGCTCCCGATAAAAAGGTCAATCAAGTCCATATTAGGCGCAGAGAATATGCCGGCAGCGTTTTTTGTCTTGGGCATGGAATAGGTTGGGACCTTGATTGTTGTTTCACTCCCATTGCTGTCGATTACCGCAAATTCACCGGCCGGTGTTGCAAAGTATTTGCCCCGGGGAATCTCAAGGATCTCTCCTGAGGCCAGCATGACCCTCATCCACCTCACCCAATTCCGTGTGGGTCCGTATCGATAGGTTCTGGCTCCGGATGCATTGGTGGAAAC
>CAYMFC010000139.1:0-4328 GCA_964389665.1 uncultured Desulfobacteraceae bacterium
GGAAGCCAGTCTGCCTGACAGCTCGTCAGGGAGAGGGTGAACGCCGTTTATGATCTTCCAGAAATTGATGTAGATCTTCTCTATGGCCTCCCTCGCAAACAGCCTCGCAACGGCCAACATGAACTCCGCCGGCTCGGCTTTGCCGCCTCCCCGTGATGCCGCCTTGATGCATGTTGCCTTTGCCACCTCTGCCCATGTCATCATATCTGCCAGGAGAAACATCACATACTGGGATCTGGTGGCCTTGCGCTGTCGAGCAATGAAAATGAGCTCGTTCAGAAACTCGATCGCATGCGACAGCAAGGGGCCGCCGCTTTCCCCCGGAAGCCCTGAGAGCTCTTCTGCCATGTGCCGGTAGAACTCACCCTTTGTATGAACCGTCTCCCTGAGTCGAAACACGGATATGATACTCTGCTGGATCTCGCTCGTCCCCTCAAAGATGGTGGTGATCTTAACATCCCGTTTGATCTTTTCTACCTCGTAATCCCTTATATATCCGTAGCCTCCAAGGGCCTGGATACCATCGTTGGCCGCTGCATCTCCGGCCTCGGTGGCGAAGTATTTCGCAATGGAACCCTCTACCTGCAGATCCTCGTGCCCTGCATCAATCCGTGAGGCAACCTCCTCGATATAGGCCCTGGCCGCCTCCATCCTCACCGCATGGATAACCAAGAATTTATAGGCGTATCCCTGCTTTTCCGCTAACGTAGTCCCGAACTGCACCCTCTGCTTCGCGTAGGGGATAACCTTCTCCAGGGTGGCAGCGCTCGCTGCGAGGCCGAAGGTGGCGACCATGAGCCGGGTATACCCGAAGACCCTATTGGCCTGCTTCAATCCCACTCCCTCAACACACCCCACGAGGTTCTCTGCGGGCACGTACACGTCCTCTAGCGTAATAGAAGTGGTATTGGAGGCCCTGATCCCATGCTTATCCTCATGGGCTCCCGGAACGAGGCCCTGCGTCCCCCTCTCTATGATAAAAAACGACGGTCCTTCTGGAGTATCAGCGAGTATGGTGTAGAGATCCGCAACCCCTCCATTGGTGATAAACTGCTTTTGCCCGTTGATCCTGTATCCCTTGACCTCCCCGCCTTCTCCGAGCACCCGTTCCGCCTTGGTTTTTAGTGCCTGGACATTACTTCCCGCTTCTGGTTCCGTCACCCCGTAGCCCACGATGAGACCTTCATCGGCAATCCTCCTGATGTAGAACTCCTTCTGGGCCTCCGTGGCCCCTACCCGAATGGGGTCCATGCCCAGACAGATGGCCAGAAATGACGTGGCGATGGCCATATCTATCTTGGCCATTTCCTCTGACATCCTGGCGATCTGAATGGCACTCGCCCCCAACCCACCATATTCCTCTGGAACGAAGATGAGATGGAGGCCAATATCGGGCCCAAGCATGAATCGGATAAGATCCTCCGGGAACTCCCCCTTCTCATCCAGCTTTAACCTTGTCTCCAAGGATAATTTTTCCCTCTCGACCTTCTTAAGGGTATCAAGGACAATCGAGTACGTTTCTTGATCCATTGCCATAATTACAACCTATACAGGTCCTCGTCCAAAAGCCTGATCCAGTTATCCCTGAGAACACCCATGGTTCTATCCCTGTCTCGGTCTGCCACTCCCAGGATGAGTATCGCGGTGGCCTTCGTCCCCAATCGCGACAGACAAGGGTAGATATAATCCACGTTTATCTTCTCTTCCTTTAAGGGCTTCAAAATGGAATTGAGACCACCCGGGTGATCCGGCGTTTCGCAGGCTATCACCTCTTCCACCCTTACCCGGTAGCCTCTCGCCTTCAGCACCGTGGCAGCCCTCTCCGGATCGTTGGCCACGAACCTCAGGCTTCCTTTATCGCCCTCTGTGCTCACATAAAAGGCAATAATGTTCACCCCGCTGGAGCCCAAAATATCGCTCACCATCGATAGTTGCCCCGGCTCATTCTTCAGTACGAGATTGATCTCCTTCACGGGCATCTTCCATCTCCCTTCAGGATATGGGCAGCGCCCATCTCCAAGCCCTTCCTGTTGATCTCCATCAGCCTTGCCTTCTTTCCCTTGACCACCTCCGCCAACGCATTCATCAAGGAATCGATACGGGTAATCTTCGTTGCCCCTGCAAGTGCACCAAGCATAATCATGTTTAATATCCTCTCGCTCCTGAGCTTCCTCGCAATGGTATTGGCCGGTATCTTAAAAACAACAATATCCTTCCTCGTGGGCTCAATATCTATCAAATCGGAATTCAACAGAAGTGTCCCCTTTGCCTTGATCTGGCCTTCATACCTGATCAGAGAGGGCTTGTTCATGGCAATCACGTAATCCGGAAAGGATGCCACCGGAGAGGCGATTTCCTCATCTGAGATGGATACCGTGCAGTTCGCCGTGCCTCCCCGAACCTCGGCGCCATAGGAGGGAAGATAGGTGACGTGCAATCCATCCCTCATGCCGGCCACCGCAAGGAGGTAGCCCATCATCAATACTCCCTGACCGCCGAAACCCGAAAAAATCACCTTTGTAAGCATAGCGCAGCCCTTATTTCCAGGCCCCTAGGTCTCCCGTCGTAGTATCCTTGATTACCTTAAGCGGGAAGACCTTCGTCATCTCCGAGCCAATCCATTCATTGGCCAGTACCGGGGACATCTTCCAATTCGTGGGGCATGCGGAGAGGATCTCTACCAGGGAAAACCCCAAATCCGACATCTGTACCTGAAAGGCCTTGTGGATCGCCCTTTTCGTGCGTGCAATATTCCTCGGAGTATTGACTGCCGTCCTCTCTATATACACGCTCCCATTGGCAATGGCCAGCATCTCGCTCAAGTCAATCGGCGCCCCATCCCTATTTGTATCTCTCCCACCGGGGGTCGTTGTTGAAACCTGCCCCACAATGGTCGTCGGCGCCATCTGACCGCCTGTCATCCCGTAGACGCCGTTGTTCACGAAGATAACCGTGATGCGCTCTCCCCTGTTCGCCGCATGGATCGTCTCCGCTGTTCCAATAGCCGCTATATCCCCATCACCCTGATAGCTGAACACGATCCTTTCCGGCAGCGACCTCTTGATGCCGGTGGCCACTGCAGCCCCCCGCCCGTGGGGTGCCTCTCCCATATCCACATCGAAATAGTTATAGGCGAGCACTGCACATCCCGCCGGAGGAACACCGATTACCTTCTCACGTATATTCAACTCATCCATAACCTCTGCAATCAATCGATGAATCACGCTGTGCCCGCAACCGGGACAGTAATGAAACACAGCATCTTTCATGCTCTTCGGCCTGCCGAATACCCTTTTCATCTATGCCTCTATATCAAGTCCTTGACGGTAGTAAATGTTCGTGATCACCTTCGCAATCTCGTCCGGGGTAGATATGATCCCGCCCGGTCTCCCGTAAAAGTGGGCCCTTCTCCTTCCCTCCAGCGCCAGCTTCACGTCCTCCAGCATCTGACCGGTACTCATCTCGAATACCAAGAAATCACTAACCAGGCGGCTCAACTCGCGCAATTGCCTCGCAGGAAACGGCCAAAGTGTCTTCGGCCTGAACAGCCCTACCTTGAGTCCCATTTCCCTCACCCTTTTTATCGCACCCTTTGCGATCCTGCTCGCCGTCCCGTAGGCAATCGTTACCAGATGAGCATCATCGGTGAAAAATCGCTCTGCCTGAGGAAGTTCCCTCTCGATCATCTCGTACTTTCTGAAGAGCTTCCAGTTATGTTCCTCCATAGCGGCTGGATCCAGGATAAGGGATTTTATGATCCTACTCGATCTGCCCTTTGCACCATCGAGCACCCATGGCTTCGGTGGAAGGGAAGCCGGATCGATTGGGTCCGGAAACACGACCGGCTCCATCATCTGACCTATCATCCCGTCTCCCAAAATCAAGGCCGGAGTTCTATAGTGATCGGCGTATTCAAAGGCCATCCTCGTGAAGTCAGCGAGCTCCTGGCCGGAGCTGGGCGCAAGGACAATCGTCCGATAGTCCCCATGGCCTCCGCCCCTTGTGGCTTGAAAGTAATCGCCCTGAGATGGGGCAATGTTCCCCAACCCAGGTCCTCCCCTCATGGTATTGATGATGACAGCGGGAAGTTCTTGAGCAGCCAGATATGATATCCCCTCCTGTTTCAGGCTTATCCCGGGGCTGGATGAGGAAGTCATAACCCGTTTTCCCGTCATTGAAACGCCGATAACCATATTGATTGCAGCCAGTTCGCTCTCCGCCTGAATGAACACGCCGTCGTCCAGGCTAGCCAATGCGCTGGCCATATATTCGGTGAGCTCGTTTTGCGGGGTTATGGGGTATCCGAAATAGAATCGGCAGCCGGACCT
>CAYMFC010000140.1:0-4315 GCA_964389665.1 uncultured Desulfobacteraceae bacterium
CCATATGCTTTCATCCCGTGTTTCAACACGGAGATGGCCATGCTCATCAAAGAGCCTGGCCTTGATACGGGTCAGATACCCGTTGGCGAATGCCTCGGTTCTCACCTCAATCAGCACATCGCCAGAAGAGCACCGTATGCGATATCCAGCAAAGGCGGACTCAATGCTGCATTTTCCGGGATTCTCGCCAATCCGGTTTACCTTCAGCTCCAAGAGCGGGTGAGAATCTTCATCCATCAATCGCGCTGAGATGCGGGGTCTAGTCTCTCCTTGAAGCACAACATCGGCCAGAAAGAAAAAGTGATCCTTCGAACTCGGATCACCGACTACGAAGCCTTGTGCGAGCATACCATTGACGAGGTAGTTGTGGTGAGCGCTTATGGGGCTTTCTCGAAATTCCATCATCTTCTCCCTCTCTTATATCCTCTTACGGAGTGTTTCCAGCAAGAGGGGCAACACGGCTGAGCTCTCCCCCACCAACCCAAGGTCGGCCATCTTGAAGATAGGCGCGTGGGCATCCCTGTTAACAGCGATAATAGTCTCTGCCCCATTGATGCCAGTCGTATACTGCAGGGCACCGGATGTACCGATTGAAATGAGCAGCTTTGGCTTAACCGTTTTTCCAGTCTGACCTAAAAGCCTCTCCTCATCAGCCCAGCCTGCACGTACTACAGGCCTGGTGGCTCCCACCTCTCCTGCTAGAAGCTCCGCAAGTTCAAAGAGGAGTTTGAACTGTTCTCTCGAGCCCAATCCCCTGCCACCAACAATGACGATCTGGGCGTCCTCCAGATTGCCCCCTCGCGCTTGCTGACGTCTACTCCTCAGAACGCGAACCTGCGTATTCGCTTTGACCTCGATCTCGGGATACACCACCCTTCCAACCGCACTGGCTTTATGGGGAAGCTCTTTGAATACGCATGGATGAATAGTAGCCATCTGTGGTCTGCGGTGCGGGCTTACCACCTCTGCAAGCAAGGTTCCTCCAAAGGCCGGGGTGGTCTGGAGCAGCAAACCCGTGTCGGGATCCACTTCAAGACCAACGCAATCCGCGCTCAGCCCTGCCTTCAGCCTCTTCGCCAGCCTTGGGAAGAACTCCCTTCCAAAGGAGGTAGCTCCGCCCAGGAGAATATCGGGCTTGAAGGCCTCTGCCCATCGGGCTACCACATTCGTGTAAGACTCAACCTGATAACACCTGAGATCGGGATGTTCCGCCACCATGACGATATCCGCTCCGTGGGCGATGTATTCCATGGCATACTGGTGTACCGCCTCGCCCAGCAAGAGGACCGTGACTCGGGTGCGGAGCGTTTCTGCCAGCTCCCTGCCCTTGGCAATGAGCTGTAGGGTAACGCGATTCTGAAAATAATTTCGGTAATCCCCGAAAACCCAGACACCGTGTAACAAGCCGCTCTTATCCATCTTCCTCATCCAGGAGGCCCAAGGCCTCCAGTGTGCCGATCAAACGATCAACGAGCAGGCGGGGTGAACCGTTCACGAGCTCGCCCTTCCTTGTGGATGCCGGTGTGAGGAGCCTTTGAACTCGAGTAGCGGATCCCTTGGGCCCCACCTCTTCCTCGCTCAGGCCTAATTCCTCTCGCCCCCATCGTGCAATATTTCCTTCTGAAAAGGCCGTCTCCAAGGAACCAAGGGCCAAGGATCGAACAGGACAAAGGTCCCGGTTCACCGAAATGAGTGCGGGCAGGGTCACCTTGACAGTATCCAAAAAACCATCGCTCAGCCGTTCTACCACGAGAGAATCTCCTTCCAGGCTGATCTCGTTCACACCGCACACCTGAGGGAGACCTAACTCCTCTGCTATTTGAGGGCCCACATGGCCGGTATCGCTATCGATGGTCTTCATACCGCAAAGCAGGAGATCCGGAAAGGGCCGGAGCCTTGAGATAGCCCTGGCAAGCACGTGTGATGTGGCCAATGTATCGGATCCCGCAAAGGCCGGATCTGTCACCAGAATAGCACGATCAGCTCCCGCAGCAAGTGCCTCCCTGAGCGACTCCTCGCTCTGGGGTGGGCCCATGCTCAAAACGGTTACCTGTCCGCCGGCGCGCCCTCGCAAATGAAGGCCGGCCTCGAGCGCAACGCGATCGAGGGGATTGATAGTGCTCTCCACGCCTTCCCTGATAAGGGTCATCCTCTCCGAATCAATACGAATAGTCGGCTCGTCGGGAACCTGTTTGATGCACACCACGAGGTTCATACCGTTTGTCTCCTTGGCATCTGATGACCCTGGACTCCTTTCTCTGATCGCGATCCCTTGGAGCCGGGTATCTCGCGCAACAAACTCCGCGCTATGACCATGCGTTGGATCTCTGAGGTACCTTCATAGATCTCGCAGACCTTTGCGTCCCTGTAGTACCGCTCAACCGGATAGGCCTTGGTGTACCCGTACCCCCCATGTATCTGAACCGCTCGCCTACTGGCCTCCACCGCCACCTCGCTTGCATAGAGCTTCGCCATGGCGGACTCGCTAGCATAATCCAGCCCCCTATCCTTCAGGTGACACGCCCGGTAAATCAAAAGCCGTGCTCCTTCAATCCGCGTGGCCATGTCCGCAAGGAACTTCTGGATGGTCTCGATCTCTACGAGCCTTTTTCCGAACTGATACCGCTGTCCTGCATAGGTGAGCGATACGTCCAGGGAGGCCTGAGCAATACCCACCGCCTGAGCCCCTATGCCAATCCGTCCGCCGTTCAGCGATGAAAGGGCAACCTTCATCCCCTCTCCCTCCTGCCCCAGGACATTGCGCCTGGGAACACAACAGTCATTGAGGGAAACAGGACACACCGGATTTCCCCTCATTCCCATAAGATCCTCAGGTGGCCCTTTGTCCAAGCCCTTGCGCTCGGATTCAACGATAAATACGGTGAGCCCCCCGTTTCTTTCTGCCCCTTGGACCCTGGCGAGAATGAGGTTAATGCCTGAGATGCCGCCGTTGGTGACAAATACCTTGTTCCCGTTGAGCACGTACTCGTCTCCACGGCGGCTTGCTGTACTCTCAATGGAGGCAATATCGGAGCCCGCATTAGGCTCGGTAAGGCAAAATGTGCCGATTTTCTCGCCGGAGGAGAGGAGAGGCAAAAAACGCCGATGCTGCTCTGACGTACCGAAGAGGTAAATCGGATATGCTGAAACACCGTTATGAACGCAGATACAGAGCCCCATTGCAGCGTTTGCCCTTGAGATTTCCTCCACGACCATAGCAGAGCTCACTGCATCAAGCCCCGCACCCCCATACTCGGCCGGTATCTCCAAACCGAAATACTGAAGATCGGCCATCTCTCTCGCCAAATCCCAAGGAAAGCGCGCGGTCCTGTCCATCTCCACCGCGGCATCCGCGAGTCTCGACTCGGCGAACTCCCTTACTGTTCTCCTGATCGCCGCCTGCTTCATGGTAGGCTCAAAGCGCATCCTCGTGCTCCCTCACATTACCGAATCACACGCTGATTACAAACCTCTCTCGAGGGCTCCTATCTCAGGCCTCACCGCCCTCTCCTTGAAAGAGAGGACAAAATCGATCTTTCGCTAAAATTAAAAACCCGTTATCAGGCGAACCTGATAACGGGTTTTTCCCTCTTTTTAGATCAAAACACTAGGACATTATCAGGCTCGGTAGCTTTAGGATACGTATCACGGGTATCGACAACAGGGTTATAGGAAGTATCCCTGTTGTCCCAATAATGCCTATTATGTTTCGATATCCTGCCTTCATCGTTCGGCCTATCTATAACGAGATGGTACTATAGTAAACGGGAAATCCCGTGTCAATATTTTTTTATCCTTTTGTACTATGAATGCTGTATCCGGATCGACTCGGGGAGGTAAAGGCTTGGCCCCTGTTTCTCGGAAAGATGATTCCCTACCCTCCCTGCTGCGCGGTTTTTTCATCGTACACATTACAAATGCAGCAGAGAAAGGCGCCCGGCTCATTCTCGCTGATGTTCCTCATGCCATGAGGCTCAAGGCTTGGTATGTAGATGCTGTCACCCGGACCGCATACCACACCCTCAACCTGTTCGTCGGTTTCCGGGTCAAATCTCCAGCACTCGAATTGACCGCTCACTATGTACATAGTTTGGACATAGAAATGACTATGAATGGGGATCACGCCTCCCGGCTTGGCAGTGAATAACCTCAAGCCATACTCGGACTGGCCATCCTTTTCGCGAACCACCTTTGATAACCATCGGATACCGATCCCCTTGACCTCATTCATCTTGCCCCCATAGGGGATCTCCTTGACCTCTACCTCCTCGATATCCTTCCAGTTGCACACCTCCATGATCTCCTCCTTATCATG
>CAYMFC010000141.1:0-4291 GCA_964389665.1 uncultured Desulfobacteraceae bacterium
GACAGGATGAAAAACGTGGGCGCCCACAGACCGACAAAGATCCCGAATCGTTCAGCGTGGGCAAGGGACTCCGCGGACATATCTCCCCTCGTGATATACCATATGAAGATAGAGCCGAGGATCGAGAGAAAGCCAAAAACAAAGCACAGATCAGACAGTAACCGCAGCTGTTTCTTGGTGAGTTTCAATATAATTACTTTCATAACCTTACCCCCTTTACTTGATTGTTCACGGCTGAAAATCTCCCTGAGATATACGGCAACGGCTGATCGGTCAGGTTGTTAGTATATGTTCAGGGGCTCATTCATCATCCGCATCTGGATACCGCTTCGCGATGGATTTCAGGACATCGAGGCAGGAAAAGAACGCGGCGATGAGCTCAGGGTCAAAGTGGGTCCCTGAGAGGTTGTGCATCTCGCTCAAGATTCGATCCTCATCCCAGGGCTCCTTGTATGATCTCCGGGAACGCAGGGCATCGTATACGTCAGCCACGGCCACGATCCTGCCGAAGAGTGGGATCTCATGCTCCCTCTTGGGCAGTGGACTCCCGTCACGTGCCTGATGGTCGGCAAGGGGTCTGCCCGTAAGGGGATCGATGTGCCCTGGATAGCCGGTTCCGTCCCACTTTTCATGGTGGTTGAGGGCCACCTCTGCTGCCGCTTCCTCAAAATCCGAATGGATATCGCTGAACAGCCGCGCACCGATATAGGTGTGGCTCTTTATCGTCTTGAACTCCTCCACAGAGAGGCGATCGGGTTTCTTGAGTATGAGGTCGCTGATTGCCACCTTGCCCACGTCATGGAGCATGGCGGCCATCCTCAAGATGTCTTTCTGCCGTTGCACTTCCTCAGGGATAATACCTCTATGTCGTGCCCATGCCTCATAGATCTCCACCGAATAGGCTCCCACGCGGTTTACGTGAGAACCCGTTTCCTTTGGATCCCTCAGCTCCGCCATACTGATCATTCTCAGGATGATGTTTCGCGTCATCTGGGCGCGCTCCAAGGCGAGCGCCGCGCTCGTGGCAAAGTGCATGATGAGGGACTCGTCGGCACGCGAGAAAGGGATAATCGCTCCCGTGTCATCCTGAGCGTTGATGAGTTGCATCACCCCCAGCACCTCCCCCCGGTGATTGGTCATGGGAACGGTAAGCATTGATCTGGTGGTGTAGCGGGAGACCTTGTCGAACTCGGAGTCCCAGCTATAGGGCACCGTGTTGCTCATCCGGTAGACATCAGGGATGTTGACCGACTTGCAGTTCTTGGCCACGTAACCAGCGATGGAGCTGCTGTTGATGGGGATCGTGAAGGTGATATAGATGAGCTTTTTTCCGGGGCCCAACCGCTTCTGAAGGGTCGCATTCTGTGTGTAGCTGAACCTCAGCTCATCGCCGTGCTTGAGGTAGATCGAGCCGGCATCGGCGTTGAAGAAGGTTCTCGAGTTGGTGAGGATGCTCTCAAGAAGCAGATCGAGGTCTTTCACCTTGTTGATATCGAGGCTGATCCGGGCAATGAGATCGATCTTTTCTTGTTCGCTGAGCATTTCACCTCATAGAGGCCGGTACGTGATGCCTGTCTTTCATCGTTTCACTCAAAGATAAGATACCATAATAAAAACGGGCAGCGATATCAACAGGATTATTGCTGCGGGAAATCTATTCCCCCTGTTTTTGTTAGGAGAGGTCCTGCTTCTTATCCCGTTCCTGATCTTGGAGTATATCTTCTGAAGAAAGATTGCGCCCAGGTTTGCGCACACTATCATTGCGTAGCAGAGGGCCACGATCACCCCAAACCAGAAGCATGCGGCTAACGTGAGCTTGTATCCAAAGACCCTTCCGAATATCAGTGCCATCAGGAGAAGGACGAGCTCACAAAGAAATAAGATGAAGAGGAGTAATTTGAAATGTTCCCAGGCAGGATTGAGTTTCTTTTTCATAGTCAATCTCGCTTTCAGCGCTCGCCTTCATGATCGGCGCGGCTCACGAGCAAGGTGAGCCCGCGGGTTCCTTGTATCCGCACCCCTTCTCCCCTCTCAATGGGCTGGGCATTGCCTATTAGCTCTGCCTTCCATAGCTCGCCGCCTACCCGGATATAGCCCGAGGGATTGAGCTTCTCCTCAGCGATGCCAATGGCTCCTATCATTGAGCTTTCAGGCCTCTCGTGATTCTGATCATAGGCACGCCAGGTGAGGGGAAATAAAGCCACATCCTTGGCAATCCAGAGGCCTATGAGGCCCCAGATGAACCACGAGGGAAGATCGATCCAGCGTTTCGCGATCAGTAGAAGCACGATGAGTATAACGAGCGCTGGTACCTGGAGAAGCACATACTTCCCTATAATACGAGATGACCATGGTTTCTTCATAGTTTATGGATGGCGAGGGAGTCTCACAACATGTAAAAAATCATCAACGCTGAAATCCTGTTCCCTGTGTCTATGGTAAGGGATTGTTAGATCCTCGAGTTGCTCGTAGTCTCGTTCCCTTTCACGTATGAGCATTGGATAACAACGCGCCAGGGCCTCACTGTTTGTCTCATGCGGCTCCCTGTGAAACATCCCCATCCACACCATGGGGTGAGGGTTTGAGATATAGGCACTCAGCAGCTGCTCCCGGACCTCAGTCGAGACGGCCAGGTACACGATGGTGGTATAGAGCCGAAGTTTCTCCAGGTTCTCCTTCCCGGCATAGATAACACTTCCTGTGGTATCCACCACTATGTCCTCATTGGGTTTTTCCTCACGGGCCTCGAGGCAGGAGATAATCTCGGCCATCACCTCTGTCTCCAGGGCGAGATACCGGGCTTCACGCACCTCGTAGCCTGTCTCGTAAGGAAATCCCATCCATTCGCCCATGGTCAAAGGGCGTCCCCCTGTACCGGTGAGTTCAGGGGCGAGCTTTTCAGCGATCAGTTCATCACAGCAGAAACGGGTGAACCCCTGTTCAGCGAGCCTTTTGGACCAGTATGATTTTCCCGATCCCGCCATACCAATCAGTGATACACGCATGACCTGCACATCCTCACTGCCCATCATCCCGCTATTGCACGATAGATGGAACGGCCGCATGAAGCTCGACGCTATCCTAGAAATCGATAATAGATGCCGGATCCCACTGCCCAGACGAGTACGAGCGCTGTTATAGCAATGAAAGCACCCGCGAGTACTTTATGGAACACCCGCTCCCTCGCCCTCTCCTTATAGCCGAGAAGCATGCCGAGAAGCGCGCCGGCTATAATCCCTCCTCCGTGACCCCAGTTATTGATCCCCGGCATCAAAAGGCCGAAGAGAAAGATCCCCAAGGCCCATCCCCCGATCTGCTTAAAGATGGCCTGCCCGTATAAGCCTCCCCGGCTTTTTCCGTAGTAGAGGATGGCGCCGATCAGGCCGCATATCGCTGCCGATGCACCTATGGTGAGGGGGATTCCGGCAAGATATGAGACAAAGAACCCGATTGCCCCGCTCACGGTGTACAGGATTACCATGCGGTTGATCCCGTATTCCTGAAGGACAAGGGGAGCAATCTGCCTGAAGGCAATCATATTGAAGAGTATGTGGAAGACGCCGCCGTGGAGGTAATTCGCGGAGATAAGGGTCCACCAGCGGCCAAGACGGTCAATGGGAACGGTTCCGGTGGCCCCAAGAAGCAGGAGGCCCTTGTTCGAGGGAGATAAGAGTGCAAGGGGATTCAGCGAACTGCCGGATGACCATGGATAGAGCAGCAGGGATATAAGATACAGGGCAACATTCACATAGATAATCCATTTGATGAGCTGGTCTGTGCCGAAGAATAGCCTGGCGCCGATGTTATTTTTCCACCATGCCCCGGGGTTGGCGATTCCGCAGTAAGGACAGCGCGGCTCATCCTGGTTGATGAGCTTCTTGCAGTTCGGACAAAGAATTGAACGCCTTTCCTTATCCATGATTCGATCCGTGAGGAGGTGATTGCCATGCCTTTCTGATTGCCTCATACCATTGCCGGCAACCTTTGTAAAGGGCTAGGTTTTGTCCCTCCTCTTTGTACGCGCTTTGCGATGAGAGGACCTCTTCAGGATAGGCGGCTTATCGGCTGAGGCGGGAGAAGACGTTTCGTAGCGGTGCTTCCAGGCGTAAACGAGTAGATAGACGCCGATCAGGAAAAAGGGGATGCTGAGATACTGCCCCATGGTCAAGGGGGAGTCAGGAGAAAGGATGTGGTGTTCTTTGAAGAATTCTACGAGAAAACGGCAGGAGAAATAGGCAGCCATGAAGATGCCGCTCAAGAGAGCCGGCGGCCGCCTTTTGCCGAGCCTTCG
>CAYMFC010000142.1:0-4271 GCA_964389665.1 uncultured Desulfobacteraceae bacterium
CGTATTCAAAGGCCATTAACCTCCAGAGCGGGAGGTCATCTCTCAAGATCCTTGAATATTTCGCCTGCAAGAAACCAGTGGTGGCGAGCCGGACGCGTGTCATTCCGGAAGTCGTGGATATCGACAAGAGGGGCTTGGGGATTACGGTGAAACCGGAGGATCCAGGGTCATTAGCCGATGCGATCATCCTCCTGTTAAAGGATAAGGCCCTGCGGCAGGACATGGGGGGAAAGGGGCGTGATTACGTGGAAAGAGAGCGAAGCTGGAGGATCGTTGCTAAGAGAACCCAGGGCATCATGGAAGCCCTGCGTTCCTAGGGGGAACAATGTGTGGGATCTGTGGATTTGTCGTTGATCAAAAGGACGGCTCCGAGGATTGGGCCGGCGTCTTGCGTGCAATGACCCGGACCATGGCACACCGCGGGCCTGATAGCGAGGGGCATTATTCTACTCGAACGGGCAGCAGCGTTGTCGGGTTGGGTCACCGGAGATTATCGGTTATTGATCTTTCAGAAAATGCAAATCAACCCCTGGGAAATGAGGACGATTCGGTTCTGATCATATATAATGGTGAGATCTATAATTACAGGGAGCTCACCGGGGAGCTCAAGGCAAGGGGGCATAGGTTCACGTCCCAGGGCGATACTGAGACGATCGTTCACCTGTATGAGGAGATGGGCGATGGATGCGTGGACCGCCTGCACGGCATGTTTGCCTTTGCGCTGTGGGATCAGAAGAAGGCTCGACTACTCCTCGCGCGTGATCCGATGGGCGTAAAACCGCTCTTTTATGTGTTCAAAGATGGGAACTTCTACTTCGCATCGGAGATCAAGGCCTTGCTGGTTCTCGATGATATCTCAAGGGAGATGGATCTCAAGGGAATCGATCACTATTTCACCTATGGATATATCCCCGGCATGAGGACAATCTTTAAGGATATCAAGAAGCTGCCTCCCGCATCCTATTTGATATACGAAAAGGGAGCGATCACGGTTATTCATTACTGGACAATCCGATATCTTCCCAAGGTTGAACTCAGTGAGGAAGCACTCAAAGAGGCCCTCCTCGATCAATTGAGGCGAGCAGTGAAACGGCATCTGGTAAGCGATGTCCCAGTGGGGGTGTTTTTGAGCGGGGGAGTTGATTCAAGCATCATAACGGCCCTCATGAGCATGGTTGGGGAAGAGCAATTCCGTACCTTTTCCCTGGGGTATGCCTCCGGAGGGGATGATGAACTCCCTTATGCCCACATGGTAGCCAATCGCTTTCACACTAATCACCACGCATTCAGGGTTGATCCTGAGATGACACTTATATTGCCTGAGTTGCTCTGGCACCTGGATGAGCCATTCTTCGATAACTCCATCATACCCACCTACTATGTCTCCAAGCTGGCCCGCGAAACCGTAAAGGTGGCGCTCTCGGGCGACGGGGGCGACGAGGTCTTCGGGGGATATGAGTGGACCAGACGTCACCAATACAAGACGGCATACGAGAGGCTTCCCCTTTTCCTTCGCCATCTCTTACGGAACGTAAGCCCTGGACTGGATCTTCGCCTTGAGTACGGAAGGGGCCTGATGCCGAGGATAGGGCGTTTTCTGGCCGATATGAACGCGGATATGGAGACGGGTTTTCTCAGGAGGACCACTGTTTCTCGGAGGTTCCGTCAGATGCTCTATTCAGGGGACTTCAAGGAAGAGCTGGGAGATTTCGATGCAATCGGGTATAGGAACCGGCTTTTCTCAGAGGCGCAGGTGGATGATAGCCGAGAGAAGCTGCTCTATGCGGATACCGTGTCCTACCTGCCCGATGACTGCTTGTTCAAGGTGGATCGCATGAGCATGGCCCACGGGCTGGAGGTTCGGGTACCCTTTCTCGACCGGGAACTCGTGGAATTCGCCGCACGGATCCCCTTCTCCTATAAGATTCATGGCCTCACATCCAAATACATCCTAAAAAGGACATTCTCGCCCTTTTTGCCCGGCAAGACGCTGAAACAGCGGAAACAGGGGTTCACCATACCGATCTCGGCCTGGCTGCGGGGGGAACTGGGGGAGCTGGCACGCCGCGTCTTGTTGAGCGATACCCTTTCCCGGAGGAACCTGTTTGAAAGGGGATTTCTAACGTGGATGTTGGATGAGCACAGGGGCGGACGACAAGAGTTAGGCCACCGGATCTGGAGCATCGTGGTATTCGAGATATGGGCCAGGCTTTATCTGGATGAGAAGATTACAGCAACCCCGACAGTATCCCTGAGAGAGATGATCGACTCATAGAGCCGGGATGAGCTTATGGGGAAAAACTCACTACACCACAAAGCACTCGGTAAGGAGAGGGGGTTTGTCCTTTACAGGAATGACCGCGGCATTCCTCCTGATAGAGAGATTACCCGGATTGAAACCGAACTGCGCTTGCGAGAGGGGTATCCCAAGGTCTCGATCATCATACCCACCTCGGATGGCTACCGGAACGGCCTGTTTCCCGTCTTATTGAGGCAGCTATCGGAGCAGAGCTTCCAGGATTTTGAGACCATCATTATCAAGGGTGATTCGAGACAGGGAAGGGCTGTCAATACGGGCGCCGATATTGCCAGGGGCCGGTATCTCGTAACGCTCGATGACGATACATATTTAGTTTCAAAAGACGCGATAGAGAGCTTGTGTGCTGTTTTGGGAGAGCACGAGTCCATAGGCATGGCAGGAGGCATCAATGGTATTCCGCCGGATGCATCTCCCTTTGTGAGGCGGGTGATGAGGGAGATTCCCCGCCGTTCCACTCCCCCCGTGAATGAGATCACCGATTCAGACCTTGCCGAACACCCCCTTCTGATCATGAGAAAGGATGTGTTTAAAGGGGTCGGCGGAGAAAATGAACTGATACCGAGAGGGCTGGACCCCTACCTCAGAAGGGAATTCAGAAGGGCAGGATACCGTGTGGTGGTGGTTCCCGGTCTTCACTACTCCCACCTCCCTCCACAAAACCTGACCAGCCTTATCAAACAGTTCTACCGCAACGGGAGGCTGGCTGCATTTTGCAACAAATTCTACCCGCAATGGGTGTTCGAAACGCCCGATACCCATCGCGGCGAGTTCCTCATGCAAAGACCATTCCGCTATCGAGCGGCCCGCTATCTTGTGAACATGGTGAAAAGGGCATGTAAGGGACACCTGATCTATCTCGCGGTATCTATCGCGTACGCGGCAGGGTTTATCAAGGGTTATATGTGCTATAAAGATGAGACACAGGCATGAGAGCCCTATTCATAGCCGATGTTCCTTTAGATGCTCCCACCAGCGGATCCGAACAGGTTCTCTTTTACCAGGCGACCGGTTTGGCCGGGAAAGGTGTGGAGGTGTCTGCCATTACCAGACAAGCCGATCCCTTGCCATGGGTTATCAGGGATGTGAGGGGAGTTCGGGAGGGTTCCTATAGCGTTTCAGAAACGCTTTTGCTTCGAGCGTTCATTTCCCTTTTACGCTATCCCCTTAAGTTTTATCGCACTTTCTCCGGGGGCTTACCTTTTCAGGTAGCCGTATCGCACCAGCCGTTCAACTGTTTCATTCTCCTGATCACAAGAAAGCTTACCCGCACCCCTATCCTCTATGTGTTTCATTCGCCCAGCCATGAGGAATACCTGCTGTCGCACCAAAAGGGAAATTATCTAAAGAATCTCATCCATGTGAAAGGCCGCCGGATACTGGAAAAACTATGCATCAAAAAGGCATCAAGGATAATGGTCCTCAGCCGGTATATGAAACACAAGGTCCAGGATATACACGGCATACCCGGCGAGAGGGTCGTGATTAACCCGGGGGGTGTGGATCTTGATCGGTTCGTGCCGGCCGGGGACCGGGGAGCCCTCAAAACTCAATTGGGTTTTCCCGAGGGCAAGGTCCATCTGCTTACCGTCAGGAATCTCGAGCCCAGGATGGGCATCGAAAACCTGCTCACCTGCATCCATATTCTTAAAAAAAGCGAGGTCGATCTCCATTTGATCATCGGCGGCGAGGGAGCTGAAAGGCTTACCCTCGAAAAGATGATCACGGGCCTTGGCCTCAGGGAGGAGGTAACCATGAAGGGATTTATACCCCCAGATCTGTTGCCTCTGTATTATGGGGCTGCTGATTTCTTTATCCTGCCCACGAAGCAGCTTGAGGGCTTCGGCCTGGTAACGCCTGAATCCATGGCCTGCGGTACCCCGGTTCTCGGAACACCTATAGGAGGGACACGGGAGATTCTATCGGGCTTTGAGCCCGGGTTTCTGTTCAGGGA
>CAYMFC010000143.1:0-4259 GCA_964389665.1 uncultured Desulfobacteraceae bacterium
CGTCATTGCGAGCGACCTGCCCGCCACCTGCCCGCCATCAGCCGCGCTTCAGGCGTTGGCAGGCGGGTTGCTCTCGCGGAGGCGCTGGCAGGCGGGGCGGAGCGAGAAATCTTCTTTTACCTCCTCCATTGATTTCAGTTCTTTGCTCATGACAAGCTCCGCGAGAAATTCGATGCGAAGAATCGTCCCGAGAGAATCGAGGGATCTCAATGAGTCATGGAACAAGATCCTTCGCTTTGCTCAGGATGACTTGCTGTCGCACGTCAGATTTCTCCTTGCAGTCGAAATGACAGAGCCGCCTGCCGGACAGCGGGCAGGTTCAACGAATGCGAGTTTTTATGAATTTGTCATATTTCGATATTCGGATTTCAGATTTGAGGATCTGGGTGCTGATGGTATGTCCATAGCGGGAGGAAAGAACGCCTTTCTGGGAGAGATTATCCGTGCCCTCAAAGGCAAGGGTATCCAGGTGCCCGGCGGTTTTGCGACCACCTCGGACGCCTATTGTAACTATAGGATGTTATCTTTTCCAAGGCTTATGATGCAGGCCCAAAGGAACCTTGAACAACGTGGTCTACCAGTTGCTTCAGTGCGGTAGCGTCTATGGGTTTGACCGCGGTGAACTCGATGTTCATCTCGTAGAGACCCATCTCTTTTTTTACCCTGAGGATCTTCCCGAAGATATCGTCGCTGCTTCCGCCGAGGGAGGCCAGTCGCAGTCTGAATTGTATATTGAAGTAAGGTTCTACCTTGTCAAAGGTAGTGGCAAACATGCCGCCTGTGCTTATGTTCAGAATGCGACCCTCGTGGGTTTCAGGATAGACTACTTTTTCTTCACAGATCTGAAAGGTAAAGGGAATGTTCACGTCTACCCGTAGGCTTCTTCGAGCCTCGCGGCCCGGCACCTTGAGATTATAAGGATCCCCCATTTCAAGAAGATCATACAGGGGCACTGGTTCACGCCTGCCTTTGAAGGAGACCTGGATCGGATCCGCAACACGAACGAGGCCCTTTACCCTGGAGTACGTCTCCTGGCTGATGAGGATCTGGCCTCGAAGCGTGTAAGCCTCGATACGGGAGGCCAGGTTTACCTCCTCGCCGATGACGGTGTACTCGCTGTGGAGATCGGAGCCGATCTTTCCCGCCACCGCCTCTCCCGTGTTGATTCCGATCCCCATGTAGAGCGTAGGAAAACCCAGGCTTTGATTCTCCTTGTTGAAGGAGTCCATGGCGATCTGCATCTCAACGGCGCACCGAATGGCCTGTACAACTGGATCCTGTCTCCTCACGGGAGCACCGAACAAGGCCATAATGGAGTCACCCATGAACTTATCCACCGTTCCGCCGTAGCGGTAGATGATGGCGTACATCTGGTTGAGATATCGGTTCAGCATGTCCACGACCTGGAGGGGAGAGTAACTCTCGGTTATCAGGCTGAAGCCCCGCAGATCAGAGAGCAGCACGGTTACTTCCAGGGTTTGGATGCCCACTTGAAGCCCGGTGGCCTTTTCTAACACAGAGCGGAGACGTCGCTGCAGTTCTTGCCGTATACCTGGATCGCTGACGGTAGCTCTGCTTTCATGAACATGAGCGATGAATGACTCAACCTCTGATACCATGCGATCCACGAGCTTGTCTGGGTCAGCAGTCCTATGCGGCCACTGACGGGAACCTGAAAAGGCCGGAAGGGAAGCTGTGGGTGAGAGCAACTTAACAACTATCAGCCAAGCCCCTAGGATAACGATTATGCAAATGATAAGGAGGCATAGTGCAGACAGCGAATTCGGTTGAAAGAGCGCTATTGACGCACTGAAAACAATGAGCACAGCTACGGTCAATATAGTTAAGAGCTTTTTTTCTGGTTTCACGATATTTACTCTATACATTCCCTTTTAAGTATCTATTGATCAGCATGGTAAGCATAAAAGGATCCTTTTCATCAGTCTGGCCCGGCTTCCCCGGCAGCCTGTATTTCTCGTAGTGTTTGGTGGTACAGGTGTTTACTCGCTCCTCCGATAGCTACCGCACGGGTAGCCATCTCAATTGCCTCGGCGTATCGACCCTGCTCTGCGAGCACATGCGCGAGGTTGTTGAACGCCGCACCGCTATCTGGATGGGCTTTTGCTGCATGCCGAAACGACTGTTCTGCTCCGAGGAGATCTCCCAAGCGGTAGCGGCAGTTACCGAGCCCCATGAGTGCGCCGAGGCTGGAGTGCCACCTGTCTAAGGCGGCACTATATGCCCTCGCTGCCACCTCCCATTGTTCGGTCTGCTCGACGCCCAGAGCTGCCTTCAAGTAGGAGTGCTCATCAGCGCTTGCCGGAAGCTGACCCGTGGGCAGGACCACGAGCCCCCAATAGTCAGCACGTCTCCAGGTTCGCACGAAGAGAGTCCTACCCATATGCCGCCCGGCCTCTTCCCCTGAATGGAGGATGACGATGTCCTTTGCCATGTCATATCCTATCGACACCGAGTAATGCCATCGGGGAAACCACCGGAGTCCGAGGTTTTGGAGCACGATGACCGGGTGGCCGGCGGCGAGCTCGGTGAGCAGGGCCTCGAGGCCTTGTAAAGGATAAGCAAGTCGATTGTGGCGGCGCGCAGCGGCAATAAGATCGGACTGCAGGCTCCCCTGTCGTGACGGCGTGAATATCTCGGGAACGAGATCCCGAGGGCTGAGATTTTCCCCGGTCCATTGCAGCACCATGGCCATAGCCGCAGGGCCGCAGTAATGGTCATGCTGAGGGTAAAAAGGCACCGAAGGTATTTCCACGCTCCTCGGGAGCCCTGACACCGAAAGGCAATACTGCTCAAGGCTGAGGTGAGCACAGCCGAGCGTCAATGTCACAAGGAGGACAAGAGAAATGATGCCCGTCTTACCGCAGCTGAGCGCGGGGACGGGCATTTCCTATTTCCCCTTCTTTATAAACGAAAATACGTCAGTAAGACCGAGAATATCTGTTACCAACAAGACGAGAAACACTATCAGGGCTGCACCCACTAAGGTACCGATGGCACTACTGCCTGCGGGCATCTGGTCGAGTTGTGCGGCAATTTCAGCAATTTCCTGGTCAGTAAGGTTATCGACCCGTGCCTTTGCTTCCTCACTATTTACTCCCCACGCTTCTAACTGTACACGCACTTCAGAGCGATCGAGGAGCATATGGAGGTGCTCACGATCAAGATTGCGTTGGTTCTGTTTAAGGATTTCATCAGTACTTACCATTGCCGCGTGGGCCGGGACCCAGGTTATGCTGAGGGCAAGGGCTAGAATTACAAGACCGGCAACCGGCTTTCTCATGGATTGCAAGAACCTCATAGCCTTCCTCCTTTTTTCATAAGGTTACCTGTAAGCAACTGTATTCTAACGAAACGCAAAGAACGCCTGCAATATAATGGAATTTCAGTGTTTAAACATTACATATACTAGTTGGAAGTTCAAGGCTATTTTCAAAACTGTCCGTAAAAAAACCATAGAACTTTATAGGATGGAATCTAAATCATTACAATTGCAGATTTCAAGACGAACCAGAGTTTTAGAAGCTGATTTGGATGATACAATATTTCTATCGCCATTCAATAGATGAGCCTCGGCGGAGAATCCTTCCGGAAATCGCTTTGGGCTGCCAAACCAGTTCGTGTCGACCGACAATTAGCTAACCCCCACATCTTGTAGTGCCCATAATCGGTCAAGGAGAATGGGACGTAGGTTCCAAAACAACTTGGGTGGGGGGTGCCGGCGACCGGCATTCCTGCCGCGACCGACTCTGTTGAATTACTCTTTCTCCAACGGATAACCTTGGAAACGGCTGAGGTCGAAACCCCAAGTGACGAGCTGCCCTTCCAAGGAAATCCTAAAGTCCTCAATCATTCTCTTCTCAATCCCCCGGACGATCACATAGTGAAGCGTGCCGGGTGCTCGTCCGCCATCGTGAGCCTCAGGCCCGCCCTCCTGCCGAGCAGAGAGAGGCGGACGGGCGGGCGTCCAATCTTGCCTGCCTGGGCATTCTCTCTGTCCTCCCCTTTCTTTATGGTGCGGTTCTTTTTTTCGAAATCCTTCATTTGTAGCTGTTTAGATAAGATCGTATTCATACCCATTCTCTATGCGTATTGAGAGCAGTTACATAAGATGCCTGTCGGGATTGTCCTCTAGTATCACTTGTTTATTGTATCCGCTCATTTTAGGTAGATATACGATCACCTCTATACCTGTGGTTCAGACACTACATCTCCATTTTGATGAACGGCCTATCTGTTTC
>CAYMFC010000144.1:0-4239 GCA_964389665.1 uncultured Desulfobacteraceae bacterium
GCGAGCAGCGTGGACCTCCCGGAGGATATCCTGAAGGAGTATCCGGGCCTCTTTCAACCGGTTGATGAATACGCGAGAGGTGAGATGGAGGAATTGGTTCATAAATACTTTGATGGCCATCCCGATACCGAGATCAGCTACCAGGTCGTTGAGGGTTCACCGCTGATCGAGTTCCTGCGCAAGGCCAAGGAAGAGGATATCGATCTCATCGTGATGAGGAAGCGAAGAGAGCCAACGGCAAGCGGGGCACTGTTCGAAAAGCTGGCACGCAAGGCCCCATGTTCCGTGCTGTTCGTGCCTGAGGGGAGCAAGGCGTGGTTCACGAATATCCTCGTTCCAGTGGACTTTTCGGAGAACTCGTTCGATGCAATGGAAGCGGCCGTGACCATCGGCCTGGCCGCTACCGGGATCAAGGAGATATACTGCCTGCATGTTTACAGCGTGCCCATGGCTTATTACAAGACAGGGAAGAGCTATGAGCAGTTTGCAGAGATCATGAAGGGCCACGCGGAAAAACACTATGAGGAATTTATCAAAAAGCTTGACCTGAAGGGCCTTACCGCAGTCCCCATATTCAAGCTGGAAAAGAAGGAGTCACGGGGGATCGAGGAGGTAATAGGGGAGCACGGGATATCACTGGTCGTTATCGGCGCCAGGGGGAGAAAGGCAGGCGCAGGTGTATTGCTCGGGAGCGTTACGGAACACCTTATTGAAACCACTACCGTTCCCCTTATGGCGGTGAAGGAAAAAGGCACCGGCATGAGCATCCTCGATGCGCTTCTGAAGCTGTAAGGGTCTCTATGAACGGTATCATGCTGCTTGCTCGAGACCATATTCCATCCTTGTAGCTTCGCTAAGGCATTCCCCTTGGCTTATGGCGAAAAAGATCTCCTGTACAGGGCAAAGGTCGAAAAGGAGTAGATAGCGATTGCCATCCATATGAGGCCAAAGCAGAGAGCATGGGTGGAGGTGAATGGTTCCCCGTAAAGAAATACCCCGATGAGTAGCTGACTCGTTGGGGTGATGTACTGAAAGAACCCAACTGCCGAATAAGGTATTATCCGAGCCCCGTGGGCAAAGAGAAGCAGCGGTATCGCAGTAACGATACCTGATCCCATGAGCAGCATATCGGTTCTGCGGTCGATGCAAAGAAAAGCACCTGATCCATGAGAAGCGAGAATTATGAGGTATGCGAGAACGATGGGTAAGAGGATCGCAGTGTCGAAAAACAGTCCGACCATTGAACCAGCCTTGGATGTTTTACGAAGCAAGCCATAGGTTCCGAATGTGAAGGCAAGCATGAGCGCAATCCAGGGTATGCGGCCGTATCGGAAGATCAAAAACAGCACTCCCATGAGCGCGAGTATCAATGAGAGCTTTTGCCAGCGATAGATGCGTTCCCTGAGGAGTGCCATGCCTAAAAAGACATTGACCAGGGGATTGATGAAATATCCCAGGCTTGACTCGACAATCTGCCCTGAGTTGATCGCCCAGATATAGATTAACCAGTTGCTTCCAAGGATGAATGCGGTAATGATGAATATGAGGGTGTTCGGATAGAATGGGGCGAATATTCTGGTATCTCTCCAACGACCTTGGATGAAGAGCAATAGCACTAAAAGCACCAGTGACCAGATCACACGATGTGCCAGGATCTGCGTTGAAGGCACGTGTCTCAGGATCTTCCAGTATATGGGGAAAAACCCCCACAGGAGAAAGGCGCTGATGGTTGTCACGGTCCCTGAAGTAGTTCTATCCACTCCTCAATCATCCCAACTGAATCCATTGTTTTCGGAACTATAAGGGAAATAGTTCCTGTTTACATCAAAAAAGCGACAGGTGGCAGATCCATTGATTTAATCGTTGATGATCCGGTGATACATGGGTACACTGACACCCAAACGGGAGAAGGCCATGCTCCTGGCAGGCGACGTTGGCGGTACCAAGACCAACCTTGGCATTTACTCCGAAGACCGCGGGCCTCGAATACCCATCATTGAGTCCACGTTCCCCAATGCTCGATTCTCGAGCCTGGAGGAACTGGTGATGGAGTTCCTCTCACAGGTTTCAATCAAGATCGAACGCGCCAGTTTCGGCGTTGCAGGTCCCGTGCTCGGGGGCCGGGCAAGGATCACGAACCTGCCCTGGGTTATCGAGGAGGCCCGGTTACGAGAGATGGTCCGGGTAGATTCGGTCAGGCTCATGAACGACCTGGAGGCCATTGCTTATGGGGTAACCCTTCTTGAGCAAGGGGATGTACATATCCTTAACAAGGGGGTGACCGTTGAACAGGGCGCCATGGCCGTGATCGCGCCGGGCACGGGACTCGGGGAGGCCTTTCTCCTATGGGATGGCGGACGGTACCGGGCATGCCCCTCGGAGGGTGGACATGCCGACTTCGGGCCAAACAGCGACTTAGAGATTGAGCTTCTGCGCTCCCTTCACAAGAAGTACGGGCACGTGAGCCTGGAGCGTATATGCTCAGGCCAGGGGTTGCCCAACGTGTATGCTTTTCTTAGGGAAAGCGGGTATGCGAAGGAGCAGGATTGGGTTGCCGAGAAACTGAGATCGGCGGATGATCCAACCCCCGTGATCGTCAACACGGCCCTTGAAGATAAGCGGAGATGCGAGCTGTGCAACAAAACACTTGCGATCTTTATCTCCATTCTCGGGGCTGAGGCGGGAAATCTTGCGCTCAAGGTGATGGCAACCGGAGGGGTGTACCTCGGTGGGGGCATTGCCCCGCGCATTTTACCGTTGCTCGATAAAGGGGGCTTTATGGAGAGCTTCACGAACAAGGGGCGATTTTCAGGATTGGTATCACGGATGCCCGTGCATGTGATCTGTAACCCCAAGACCGCGCTTATGGGTGCAGCGCTCCACGGGCTTGCGATAGCGCGAATGTGATAACGGATTAGAAAGGAGTAGCCGAGATGGATGCACAGAGCTCAATCGATCAACGATGTATCAACGCCATCCGTTTTCTGGCCATCGATGCAATACAAAAGGCCAACTCAGGCCATCCTGGCATGCCGATGGGAGCGGCACCCATGGCCTATGTCCTGTGGACGAGGCATCTCAAGCACTACCCCGGTGATCCTCACTGGGTGGATCGCGATCGCTTTATCCTCTCAGCAGGCCATGGGTCGATGCTATTATACGCCCTGCTTCATCTCACCGGTTACGATCTCCCTCTCTCGGAGCTGCAGTCCTTCCGGCAGTGGGGAAGCAGAACCGCAGGCCACCCGGAGAGCCATCTTCTGCCCGGGGTAGAGGTGACCACCGGGCCCCTTGGCCAGGGAATCAGCAACGCAGTCGGCATGGCCCTTGCCGAGGCGCACCTTGCAGCCCGTTACAATCGTCCGGGCCATGGTATCGTCGATCACTTCACCTATGTGATCGCCAGCGACGGCGATCTCATGGAGGGGGTATCTTCTGAGGCATGTTCCCTGGCAGGTCACCTCGGGCTCGGGAAATTGATCGTCCTGTTCGATGACAACCGCATTTCGCTGGCTGGTTCAACAGCACTTACCTTCACCGAGGACGTGGAAATGCGGTTCAAGGCCTACGGGTGGCACGTGCAGACGGTAGAGGAGGGAAACGATGTCGATGCCATAGATCAAGCGCTCAATGCAGCAAGAGGGGAAACCTCAAAACCCTCGCTCATATCGGTGCGCACTATCATCGGTTTTGGTGCCCCAAACAAGCAGGGCACCTTCGGGACCCATGGCTCGCCTCTCGGAACCGAAGAGGTACTCGCTGCCAAGGAAAACCTCGGCTGGCCTATGGAGAAGAATTTTTACGTCCCGGAGGATGTGTGTGAGCATTTCAGAAGGGCATTGAGCATCGGGAGCGAAAAAAAGGCGGAATGGGAGGATAGCTTCGCGAAGTACCGAGCTGCCTATCCGGATTTGGCCGAGGAATTCAACCGAAGGATGCAGGGGGAGCTCCCTGCGGGCTGGGACGCAGCGCTTCCCTCTTTTCAAGGGGACGGCAAGGGTATCGCGACCCGCAAGGCATCGGAGGCCGTTCTGCAAGCCTTAGCCCCAAAGATTCCGGAGCTCATGGGTGGATCTGCCGATCTCAATCCCTCTACCTTCTCCTGGATCAAGGGCTTCGGCGATTTTGAGTATCCCGAAAGGTCGAACCAGGGTGTGCAGGGTATGGTGGGAGGCAAGTGGGGCTACAACGGGCGCAACGTTCACTTCGGGGTGCGGGAACACGCCATGGGCGCCCTTA
>CAYMFC010000145.1:0-4234 GCA_964389665.1 uncultured Desulfobacteraceae bacterium
TTCTTTCCCAGGGTTATATCAGAACAGATGTAGTGCCCCTGTCGGTAAAAGGTAAGATTGAGCCCTATCGGATTAGCGGTGCCGCAAGCAAAACAGCTATATCCTTCGAGCTTGGGAATACTCACTTTCTTTTCAACCATGCTCTATCCTCGATCCAAAACTCCTCACCCGCCTTAGCCAGGATGCTCCATGCAGAAGCACGGGGAGCTTCACTTTGACCATCGCCGAAGATGCCAGGATATCCTGTTCGGAAAAGCAGGAATGGTTACCGAAGGCTCATCCTCCCCATGATCGTATGCCAGATCATGTCGTGATCCCATTCCTGCGTGATTTCTACCGGAAGCCGGGAGAACTCCCTTTTAATATCCCGTGCCTGACTCCTCATAAGCCCTGAGAGAATGAAGGATTTTTTTTGAAGAACCCCCTTCTTCTTTACCAGGGCAAGGATTACCTTGTAGTGGATATTGGCTATGAGCAGATCGAATGGATAGTCCATGAAATCCTCTGCACGGCCCTCCATCACCGTTACGGCGTGCGCAAGCCCATTCAGTTTCACATTGCGAGCGGCAGTCCTTACAGCCAGGGGATTAGTGTCCACGGCTAACACGGACGTAGCCCCCAAAAGGGCTGCACCTATGGCAAGTATACCCGTACCCGTGCCGAGATCCAAAACCCTTGAGCAACTCAATGCCCCGGACATCTCAAGCAGGCCCAGCAAACAATGCCTTGTGGTGGGATGGAGCAAGGTGCCGAACACGACGCCGGGATCTAACAGCATCTTTATCTCTCCGTTGCCCGAATTTTGATCATCCCATGGAGGGACGATTAAAAAACGGGATAGCCTGTTTGCCGTAATCGCCCCGCCCATCCACTGCTCGTGAGTGAAATGGAATTCATCGATCAATCGGAGCCGCTCGTCGCTGTCTAGGATTATCTGCACGGTTTCCTTGGATGGCCTTGAGAAAAAGAGAAATGAGCTCTCTCCCTCAACCCAGTTTCCCAGGAAATCAGGCCCCAACCCGTGCTCTTCCTCCTTGTTTGGAAGGCCTTCCAGATAGTAGATGTAGAGGCTCTCATAAGGATTACAGCCCCTGCCAGCAGTAACCATTGCTTGCCCTTTATGGTTCCAGATTAGATTTCCACAGGATGTTGTCATTTTTTTATCCTCTCTGCAAGGATATTTTATTGACACGATAGAAGAATTCTCCTAATAGAGAGTGTTCGCAGATTTCGGAGAGAGCTAAGAAGGAGTTGGCCTTGTTGAGATCATTCACGCTTGTGTGTCCCTTTTGTAAGAATTTCTTTCCCTTCCCGGAAAATATCGAAGAGGTATATCGGTGTCGGTGCGGGGCCTTATTTATGATTTCCTGGCGCTCTGATATGGAGGAAGCGGTGAACGAGTTGGCAACCTCCTTTCTCGAGGATGAAGGTAACCTAAGGCACGCCTCGGGAGATAATCTCTTGTGTCAGGCGGTGATCTACGAAGACATAGAGAATATTATGAGGATGAAACGGGAGTACGAGGCGCATAAGCTCTTTCGGGCGTTCCAAGGCTTTGATCAGGATTACCTTCAAAAACTCGTACTCGTGTGGTTGGGTAGCAAGGGGCAAACGCCGTATTCTCTCGATTCATATAAGCTCATTTCCATCACTTAAAAAGCTGGGCCAATACAGAGCTTAGCTCATTCATATCGATGGGCTTGGTAAGATACCCTCGTATGAATTTTTTTCTCTCCTCATCGAGCGCTACCGGACCATGTTCGTCATAACCTGAGATAATCACGATCTTCGCGTTAGGATCGAATTTCATGATCTTCTCGCCACAGGAAATACCGTCCATTTCCGGCATATTTCTATCCAGTAGCACGGCGTCGGGGCGCCAGGATTGGTATTTGGTAATGGCCGCCCTGCCGGTATTCACAGACTCAGCGCTGTAGCCGATTCCTGTAAGGAGCTCTGCCATGGATTGGCACATCTCGCTCTCGTCATCGACGATCAGGATCTTTTGGCCATCGCCGTGCGCAATCTCCGTTGCCTGCTCTTGGGTACTCTTCTCACCAGAGAGATCGATGGGAAAGGAGAGCATGAAGGTTGTCCCCTGGTCAACCTCTGAATACACATGGATTTCACCACCATGTTCTTTAACGATTCCATAGGTGGTGGAGAGCCCTAAGCCTGTTCCCTTATGTACCTCTTTTGTGGTGAAAAAGGGGTCGAGGCACTTCTCCCGCGTTGTCCTATCCATGCCGCATCCCGTATCAGAAACCAGCACCACCGCCCTGTCTCCCCGCATATGGGCCTCAATATGTAAGGCTCCTCCTCCGGGCATGGCATCGCTGGCGTTGGTGCAGAGATTCATCAATGCTTGGCTGAGCCCGTAATGATCCCCCAGGACAGGCAGCGATTCCGGTGCTGATAGGCGGATATCGATCATCTTGTCAAAGGATTTGCTTATCAACTCATAGGTCTCCTCAAGGACGCTGGTGAGATTGAGGTGTTGAAATTCCTTGTTATCCTGTTTACGGGCGAATTGCATCAGCCCGCTCACCAGTTTTGCTCCTCGATCAACATAGCTGTTGAGTACCTCGGCGATTCTTTGAAGGGTGGACTCATCGCTATATCGCATTTGCAGGATCTGGCTATTCATGGAAATTACGTTGAGGATATTTCTGAAATTATGCGCGACGCCCCCTGCTATGGTACCGATGGCTTCCATCTTCTGGGCTTGCATAAGTTGGGCCTCGAGCTTCCTTCTTTCTTCCTCGCCCCTCTTGCGCTCGGTGATATCCCGTATGATTCCCTGGTATCCGGGGATACCTCCGTCATCTGCCCTCCGCACGGTCGCGGTGAGCAGGCATTCCATCTCGGCGCCATCCTTTCTTGTAAACCTGGTTTCAAAGTCCCTCACCAATCCCTTGTTGAACTCCTCAAGAAGGCTGACCCGGTCATCATGGTGGGAATGGATTTGCAGTATATTCATCCCAAGCATCCCCTCCCTTGTGTAGCCGAACAGATCAAGCATTGATCGATTTACATCAATAAAGTCCCCCTCCTTGGTGGTAATAAAGATCGGATCCCTCGAGTCCTCGAAGAGGGTGCGGTACCTCTCCTCGCTTTCCTGGAGCTTCTGAAAGGAGTTGGCATTGGTGATGCTCACCGCGATCTGCGATGCGATGCCTATCAAAAGGCTCATGTCGCTCTGGGTGAAGAGCCGCTTTGAGTGCAAGTTGTCCACCATCAATAATCCCAGGGATTCTCTCTCATAGATAATGGGCACGCAGATAAAGGATTGAGTACCAATCTCTTTGACAAACTCAAGTGTCCTCCTGGAAAGATCCGTTCTTATCTCATTGACGTCGTTCACCATATAGGATCGTTGACGTTTAAATGCCTGGACTGCCGGTCCCTTCGATGCAGAGCGGTCAACATGGAATGCGCTTTTTCGTAAGATGTCCTCTATTTCAGGGCCATATCCATATCCCACGTAATAGATGAGGCGAGTCTTATCACTGTCAGGAAGCCATATCCCGCCTCTGTCAAAGTCCAACCTCTTTTCCATGGCCTCGGTAACGGCCTCGAGCAGTGTTCTGATATCCAGAATAGTAGAGGTAGCCTGACCTATTTCACGAATGAGCATCGCATTGTTGTACCGTATATTGATCTCATCAAGCTGGTCCCGGGCAATATCGCCCTGAATATCGATGGTCTTGGCCAGTTCCTTTTTCTCGAGGCGTTCAGCATGGAGTGTAAGCGCGAGAATAATGGAGGCAAAGAAGAGCACGAGCGTCATCATGTCCGTGAGCGGTAGGGCGAAGCAGAGCGCCGCAGAGGCTATGAGGCCGAGTATGATGCTATACGTACGAATCCTTTTCCAGATGAGAGAAGGCGTCCTTTTCCAGGTGATGATGTAGAGGCAGGCATCCCCGCCCTTATGAATGCAGGTGGGATGCTCAATCTCGGCAAGCTTGTTGGTGAAGACCTTGGCGACGGCCTCGAGCTGTCCCATTCGATTATCGCACTGATAAGGTTTTTCGACTACACCTGGATTTTGGGTCACCAAGACCTCTACCTTATTGGGCCCTATTTTCCTTGATTTAAAGGTGCTGCCTCTGGTTATATGGGGAGTGATTTTTTCCAATAGCCAATAGGCAGATTCAGGCGTGACAAAACCCAATGTGTATCTCTTCAAGATCTCAGAAGCCTTCGATGTTGCTGCATAGCGGCCTGCCTCTCT
>CAYMFC010000146.1:0-4227 GCA_964389665.1 uncultured Desulfobacteraceae bacterium
CGCTCGCAATGACGACAGAACCCGAACTTATTGAAAAGTTGCCGGCTAACAACGAAAATTACCTGTAATGCTTCTCTTTCGGACATGGCAAAGAAAATCAATTATGCGCTACCAGCTCTCCTTTTCGCAGCGGCCATCTTCTCTGTCTCCTCCCTGGAGAAAATAGAGCTTCCGCTTCAGGCAATCTCCTTTAATGATCTCCTTTTCCATGGCGCAGCCTATTTTTTCTTCGGCCTCACCCTCATGCTTGCCGCCTATCCATGGAACTCCTCCCTCAATTATCCCCTGCGTATCTATATTATCCTTGGCCTCATCGGCGTCCTGTACGGCCTATCGGATGAAATCCATCAATCCTTTGTCCCCAACAGGACCTGCACCATCAGCGACTTCCTGGCCGATTCCTTTGGGGTAATCATCGCGGTTCTTGCCGCAAGTTTGTGGGCAAAGAGACGAATAACCCATGGCGGTTAAAGTTCTCCGACCAAAGGGCATGGGGCCTTATATGTATTTCTCTGGGTTCTTGATAAAGGATTCCCGGCAGCTTCGATCACAAAAGTAGTAGTCCTTATCCCTGTACCGGTACCTTTCCTGGGCATCATCGAGGCTCATGGCCATCTTGCACACCGGATCAACGGCTGTCAACATAACGCCATCTTGCGTGCCTGGCCTTATGATCCGGGTGATAACAGGCGTGAGCCTGTTTTTCGCCGACATCCGCCGAGATATGAAGGCGGTCATTACGAACCCAAGGAAAAGGCCCGCAAATCCAAATGCCACAATTGAGGCTGTCTCGCCCATGGCCAACCACTGCTCTAAACCAGCGCCGGCTATGACTCCTGACATTAAACCAGCCAAGGGTATCACATACAGAACCGCGGCCCCTTTAAGCAACGTCCCTGAGCTGAGGTTTAATGTAACCAGATCACCCACGTTTGCCCCAGCGTTGTTTAAGGCCTTGATCGCCATCTCGGAGCCGGATCTAAAAGAAACGCAGCAGCGTGAAGCACCGCAATTGTCGCAGGCATCCTTTCTGTCTGTGACTACCTGGACCCACCCATCTTCTCTTATGCCGGTCACATATCCCTGTTCCTCTGGCATGCTCTCACCCCTTTTCAGAACCACACTCAATGATAATCAGCTAAACATTCATACACAATTATCAATCAGATGTAGCGCTGCGCTCAATGCAGAGCCTCCGGCTGCACTTACTCCTTGCGCTATGCACTATGCTCTGTGGGTTTTGCGGTTTGCCCCGTCTTGCTCACCCGTTTATTAATTCTTTTCCCAGGGTATCTTCGGCAACCATGGCATCCAGTGAATCAGCAAGGGCCTGTACCGTTTGGTCGATATCCTCTCTCGTGTGCGCCGCTGAAAGGACGAATAATCCCCTGTCAAAGGCGGCGATACCGCGCTGAAGAAGGTGAAGACATAATCTGCTCTGAATGGGCAGCATCTTGGGGTTCATAATCTTCTCGATGTCTTTTGTGGGGGGCAGGGTATCGTCGGAGGGCTCGAACTCCAATGGGCCAAGGTAGAGGTGGACGATGGTCCTGCTGTAGAGGCGGCCGTTGATGCCCCGCTCCTTGAGCACTTCGTTTCCTTCTTTCCGGAAGTAATCGGCTCGCTCTCGCGCCTTTCTCTGCGGTTCACCATCCTGGTAGAGCTTGCAGGCGGCGATACCCGCTGAGCACACCAGGGGGTTCGCGTTCCACGTGCCTGAGTGTACTACGCGCCGCTCCGGTGGTGTCGTGGGGTTGAAGGCCTCCATGATATCCGCCCTCCCCACCACGGCTCCAATGGGAAGTCCCCCGCCCACGCACTTGCCGAGGGTAGTCAAATCAGGCGTAACCCCTACCACCGATTGCCATCCTCCTGGGGCATCCCTGAACCCGGTAACGACCTCGTCGAGAACCCAAATGGTGCCATTCTTCTTTGTGAGATCGGGCAATGCCCTCACGAAGTCAAGGTCAATGGGAACTCGACCATTCATGAAGGCACCGCCGCCCTCGGTCAACAGCACCGCGGATTCCCCCTTGGAGAGCTCCGCCTCTACCCTGTGGAGATCATTACTCGGTATGATGCTAACCTCATCTGCTAAAATGCCGGCCGATCCTTCATGGATCAACTCATCGGCCCAGCCATGGAAATTCTCCTCAAACCTGAGCACTTTCCTCCTGCCGGTAAAAACCCTGCTGAGCCTTATGGCCATCATGTTCGCTTCCTGGCCGCATGAGAAAAATGCGACCCTCTCTGCCATGGGCATCATCCCTTTTATGAGTTCGGCCAGCTCCACCTCCAGCTCGTGGCTCTCGCCGAAATGAACTCCCTTGGCCATCTGCTTCTGTACCGCTTCAACGATCGCGGGGTGGCTGTGGCCCAGGATCAAGGCGCCATGTCCCATGATGTAATCGATGTACTCGTTGCCATCGACATCCCACTTTCGCGATCCCTTGGCGTGGGTGATATAGGGCCTGAATGGTTCAAGAATTCGGACGACATGGGTGGCTCCATTGGCGGCGAAGTGTTTCACTGCCCGATCATGTAACTTCTGTGATCCGGGGTGAGCCCTTACGTATTCCTCAACCAACTGTTCTCCTGCAAGCATTTTTACCTCTCCATATGTGTGGTTTACCTCTCCTTTACGCCTTCCCTGAGGTAGCGCAGCATCTGCTCTTTATCCATTCCCTCGAGGCCCATCTTGACGAGCGATCTTCCCTCGGAGAGGAAATCCCTCTCACAGATAATCGATCCCAGATCGATCATGGCCTTGATTACGGGGACCTCCACCCCCAGTGCCCTCGCGAAATGGTACCGTGCCACCGTCCCTATGGGGATATCCTCGGTAAAGTACCGATCCTCAATGGTGTTGGGCCCATAGATGGTGCCCGATAGGGTAGCAACGCCAAAGGGGATAAAATACTCGGGTGCCATCACGCTGTACTTCGAGAAGAACTGCCTGTCGGGGTACTCGGGCACCATGGTGAGCCCCAGTGCTTCCATGATCCTCCGCTCCTCATAGTAAAACGCCATCTGCACCCTGGAGACCGAGGGGCTCATCCCGTGTTTGTAGAGGTTCCACTGGCCCTTCGGGGCGAGGATATCCTCAACCTGTGAGACCTCCATGGCACCCACGTTGAGTAGAGATCCCGGAACATGAACGAGGGCGTTCGCGTTGGCCATGCCCACACCAATCGCCGTATCGGCCCGAAGGAACTCGGAGACCCCGCTGAAGATGGGGGCGTCTTTCATTGCCTCGAAAAACTCCTCCCCATCCTTGCTGGGGAAGGCCTCGTAGATCTGGTTGGCCTCCCTCACCGTGCAGTTGGCCTTTCCGGGCTCCAACATGCGAGTGCCGTAAGGAGCGGAATGCCATCCTCCGACGATGACCTCCGCCGTGCATCCCCTGTCTCGCATCATCTTCCTCAGCACCAGTGAGCCGAAGTTATCCGGAAATATACTCACCACCTGTCCATCCTCGAGCTGCGGAATCATCTTCTCAAAGATCGGCTCGTGCCCAAAACCCGGGACGGCTACGATCACGAGTCCTGCGCCCTTCAATGCCTTGGATATGTCCGTGGTTGCTAAGTCGATTTCCCCAACCCCGCTTCTCCTGAAGTTCTTCTGATTCGACTGAACTCCCCCCAGCTCTATCCTGCGGGTTTCCAAAACCTCCCCCATTGATGCGGGGGCGAACTCCGGCAGGTCGTAGAGGCGGACCTCGTACCCATCGAGCGCGAAATCCGCCGCTTCTGTTTGGGCGACGGCACCGCCGCCCAGGATTGCCACTGGCTTTTCCAATATGTTACCTTTACTTATGGTTGCCTCCCTTTTCCTGGATTTTCACCAATGCATTTTTCATCAAAACTATCTATAAATCAATACCTCATTCGTTTTACGCCTTATTTTGCCCATAAAATCTGTATTTTATCTATCATCTCCCATCTCATTAAGTCCATCCCCCACCGCACATCTTAAATCTCAACTCCTATATCACAAAACCCCAAATTTTTGATTTCAGAAGATATCTTGAACAAGACCACTCGCTGTATGAATGATTTTACCTGTCTATCCGAAGGGTGGGCTCCCTGTGGGTCAGTAAAAGGGCTCATCGAGGGGAAGCTCCTCGCTCTTGACCTGGATCAAATGAGCGCGAGATCCTGCGACTATCGAGTGCTTTTTGGAGGAGGAATGTTCTGCACCTGCCATACGGGAGTGGAGGTCTTTAAG
>CAYMFC010000147.1:0-4185 GCA_964389665.1 uncultured Desulfobacteraceae bacterium
CGGGATCCCTTGCCTGAAAATTGACATCCACGAGCCGGCTATTGCGTATGGGGCTCACCCCTATCCTGCCGATAAAGGAAGATACAAGAGGAGAGTCAGCATCCGATTCCCCTGCCGTGTTGGCGGATTTCTCGTGGCCGGTTCTCAGAAGGGAGGCAATAGATTCCCTCCAGTACTTGAGGGTATCGCGCACGGATTGTATCAGGCTGGAGAGAAAGTCGTTCTTTGGCTCGGGGAAGAACTCCTCGCTCCCATCCAAACGGAGCCTTTTGATCACCTCACGGGCAACGCTGCGGCTCTCTATGATCTTATACTGGGTCTGGTAGTAGTCCGTGCCGGAGGCATCTACGGCCATGACCTCCTGGATGGAGACCACGTTCGGGTTCTCCTTATCGATGATGAGCCGTGTGGTGGCTTCGTAGATGGGGGTTGCGGTAAAGGCATGGATTGCAACGGTGATCACAATGACGGCCACGCAGGTGATAATGGTCCACTTGCGTTTGCGGATCACGCAAAGGTAATCGCGGAGGTCTCTCGTTTCTTCAATCCCTTGGTCCATAATAACCTGTATGTTCACCACGGAGGCACAGAGAACACAGAGTTTCTTGTTTCAGCCTATCGGGAGACCCCAGTGAAATATGCTTTTCACGTCTGCCTTTGCTAGAAACAAGCGGGCACCCATTTCACAGGGCAGGTACTGGTAGGCTGAAATAACCTCTGTTTTGATCTCATATAATTAAACGCCTGATTCTCTCTCAAGATCGGTACGTTGAAATTGAGTAAGAGCCCAATCTTGACCCCGGCCAGTTTTAAATAGGGCAAGACCTGCGCCTCATGGATTGGTTGTAAACAATCACTGGCCAGTAAGTTCATTGAGGGCTAATTTGTGTTGTGTGCTTTCCAAAGCTTGATGGTCTCGTAAAAAGCCGACATTAGTGTCATTACGAGCGACCTGCCCGCCACCTGCCCGCCATCAGCTGCGCTTCAGGCGCTGGCAGGCGGGTGCGAGTCCGCAAGGCGAGGCGGGCGGGAGCGAAGCAATCTCCTTCAATGTAACTACTTGAATTTACGAGATTGTTTCGTCGCTCTGCTCCTCGCAATGACAGGTGAAAAGACTTTTTACGAGTTTGTCAAAGCTTTCAAGGATGATAATTTTTATTTGTCGGCATCTCCCGACAAATAAAAAAGTTCCCTCTGGGTCCTCTGTGCCTCAGTGGTGAACCCAAGATCAAAAAAAGCTCTCCGGAACCACGATCACGTCATCTGGTTGGATGAGCACATCCTGAATCTTTTTGCCGGCCCCGGTGATGGCATCCACCCGTACCTCTATGATCTTCTCAACGCCGTTCTCTACGCGTATGATGCGGGTGCGATTGCGCGCCGCAATCTGCGTGAAGCCCCCAGCCGTGCTGATCGCCTCCACGAGGCTGATATCCTTTTCAGCGAGGGGATAGGAGCCCGGCCTTTGTACCTGGCCGATGATGTAAAAATGCTCGGCCTTTGGGATAAAGAGGGTGTCCTTTTCGGCCAGAAATATATTGGAGATCTGATCGCTTCCTTTGAGAAGCCCCTGGAGGTCTAAATTGATGACGATCTTGCGCTCTTGCTCCGTGTTCGGATGCTCGGTACGGATGATCATGCCCTTCTTTCCGGCCTGCTCAAGATCAATACCGCCCGCCTTTGAGATGGCGTCCAAGACCCGCTCCCTGGCCCGAAGTGAATAGCTGCCGGGGTTTTTCGCTGCGCCGAGCACCAGGAACCGCTTGCTGTTATACCCGGTGACCATTACCGAGACATGGGCATCCAGGAGGTACTGCTCTTTTGCCAGCCGCAATGAGATCATTTCTTCTATTTCAGAGGTGGTGAGGCGATCCACCTTTAAGCGGCCTATCAGGGGAAAGGAGATGTAGCCATCCCCCGAAACCCGTACGGCCTCTCTGGAAAGGTCCTGTTCCTCATACACAGTGATGCTCAGCACATCATACCCTCCCACCGTGTAGTCACCTCCTGCCGGGCCTCTGGCATCGGGATGCTCCATGAGGTAGTGGGCTACCGAGAAATGCCTTGTCTGCTCTATCACGTTCTTGAGGCTGTTATTGATATCCCTATCGCCTCGCTTTTTCTTGATCTCATCGAGCTTTGCCAGGTGCTCCTCTTTCAGGCTGGCATAGGATCCCTCATTGACGGCGGTGACTTTTACCACGTCGCCTTTACCGCCACAAGCAGTGGAAAACACCACCAGTACGATTGCCGCGAAAAGACGTAGATACGTTGGAATGGACATGGGAGAAATCTTTTCCTTTTTTTTTACAAAAAACCCCAAAAGGGAGATGCTCGATAGGGGGCTATTTTCTTACTTCTTCATCAAAAACTCAAGCGCAATCTCCTGCTTGAGCCTTGATTGTAATAGTGCCATATTCCCTTGAGAATACCTTTTCAGATAAGCGAGAGCGTTTCGGGCAGGTCGCAATGACTGGGAAGAACGCCATCTCTCTAAAGCCCCGCAACAAGCTGCGAGGAATTACCAAGTTAAAAAAGGGGCCCAAGACCCCTCCCCTCTAAGCATTTTGAAAATCCAGGATCAGCAGCGCTTTCTCAGTCGAAATAAAGGCGCAGGACGTCCCCTGTTTAGTACACTCCCTGTACAGAGATCAGGAACTGATTATCGGTATAGTCATTTTTCGGATAGTTCGAGCCCTTTCTCTTATACCGATAGCCCGCAGCGGCACTCAGCCAATCGCGAATCTTGTAGTCAAGGCCTATATCGGCATGGTAGTTATCATCCTCTCTTGTTTTTTTTACCGGCACATTGTAGGCATTTACGTTGTATGCAATAGTCGCGGTGACGGTGTATTTGGTCAGGATCTTCTTCAACAGGCCTAGCCCTATGCCCGTGTCCTCAAAGTATTCGTTCGTATCGGAACCCGTCTGCCTTATTGCACGAGTAATGCGCAAGGCAAGGGCTGTAGCGGGGGTTACCGCATGCGTCACCGAGGTTGCCGCTATCCAGGTGTTCTTATCCTCGTATGCATTGCCGCTGACATCTATGCGATTCTCATGTTCCTGCCACTGATACCCGAGGTTCAGCTCACCATTCAGCTTGGCCCCGCTATCCCAGGTGAGCCCGACGTTTAGCCGGCGCCATGTGAAATCCGAATCATTGGCGCCGGTCACGCCCGTACCTGGGGGATGGGTAACATAATCCCGCTCACCGAGATGAAACCTGGCAAAACCCCATGTCTTGGGAAGCACCCTCATCTGGTAGCCGAGACCGAATTCGTTTCCCGCATAATCCTGAGTATAGTCCCTTGCCAGGTCATAGTCCTGTTTGTGATAATTGTAGTATACAAAGGCCTGAGACCTATTACCAAAGCCATAGCCCACCTTGGCCGTTAGATCGTTGTTCCATCGTTCTGTTTTCAACCCAATTCTGTATTGTTCGAGATTGCTGTACGGGTCTTCCGCATCGGTGTAAACGTTAACGATGCCGAGGATAATCCCACCGGGCGCTCGATAGTCAAGGCCTACGGTGCCCTTGTGGGTCTGCCAGTTGTTGTCGTCGTCATCACCATAAAAGGCAAGGTCACCATCATAGGCAAGGGCCAAGGCGCCCCTTTCAGGAAGGGTATACTTTAAACCTAGTGCTGGCATGAGATGGGTAATCAGATCAGATTCTTTTCGCTCTGTAGTGGTGTTTGTTCCATTGCCCAGGTATATATTATCATCGTAGATTTCTTGAACGGTGAGGCCCGGGGAAAGCGTGAGTTTTCCGGAGCGCATCCTGCCTGTCTGGGCCTTTGCCTGTGACGCCAACACCATCACCATGACTACCATCACGCCCATAACCAAAATCACTCTTCTCATGCCTGGCCTCTCCCCGGCAAATGCGTGTTGAAGGTTCTCGAATAGGTTATTGAGAAGGGCTCGCCTCCTCTTGATACCGCTCCTGCTCAGTGGTTTCCGTATCCGGCAGGGGCACCTCTACGGGCGGCGCCTCTTCCCCGGGGGCGACCTCCTCGGGCGGTGCCTCTTTCTCAGGCGGAGCTTCCTCAGGAAGGGCTTCTTCCTCGGGGACTACCGCTTCAGGGGGTGCTAGTTCTTCGGCAATCGCGGTTGCCTCTTCAGCCAAGCTCTGGGCCGATTCTGCTGATTGTTTCGTGGTTTCAGCAGCTTGATCCAGCCTGC
>CAYMFC010000148.1:0-4184 GCA_964389665.1 uncultured Desulfobacteraceae bacterium
AACCCCGCCGCAGGCGGGGCTCCGAGTTTGCTTCGGCTATGCCTCGCAACCGCTCCGCTCCTCGCAATGACAGGTTAAAAGACTTTTTTAGAGTTTGTCAATACGCCATTACTCCGTGCGAAGGAAAGCATAATAAGGGCATAGCAAAAAAAGAAATCCCACTGTTCCTCGCAAAAATATTTTATAACTTTTTTGCATGGAGTTTTTCAGGAGAAACCATCAATCACAGAAGGAGGATTACCAATGAGAAAGGATTTCAGGAGGATCTTCACGGTTGTCTCACTAGCTGCTCTCACAGGAGCCTTTATGATCTTAGGATGTGTGGGATCGGCCAAAACTCTGGACATGAGCGTAAAAGGGCCCCAGATGATCGTCAACCCCCAGACAGTCCGTATGGGCATTGCGAGGATAATCGATACGGACATCGTCTTCAGCGGAGCAGGCTTTGAGCAGGGTGATAGCGTGTTCATTGAACTGCTTGAGGTGCCTATGAATGGGGAAAAGGACAACATTGCCGTTGCAGAGGGCAATGTTGGGAAGGATGGGACCTTTCATGCACCGGTTGACAAACTCACCAAGATCTCCGATTTCCTGAGGGCCTCGCTTGGCACCAACAAGAAAGGCGAGAACGCCCCGGTGATTACCAGGCCGCCTATACCCCCAGGTACCTACACGGTACGGGCGACGAGCATGCTTGCGGATATACAAGCAGAGTGCATGCTGGAGGTAAAAGAACCATCCCTGTTCGATCGGATCAAGGATTGGCTTGGCGTCAAGATGGGCAAGATTATCAAAAAATAGCCGCGCTGACATCGAGGAATTGTAACTTCTCAATAAGTTCAGGTAATTCCTTGCCACTGCCACTTCCTGTCATTGCGAGGAGCCCTTCGGCTATGCTCAGGATAAACTCCACGACGTGGCAATCTCGTTGCAATAATAGAGATTGCTTCGCTCCCGCCCGCCTCGCCTTGCGGACTCGCACCCGCCTGCCAGCGCCTGAAGCGCAGCTGATGGCGGGCAGGTGGCGGGCAGGTCGCTCGCAATGACAGAACCTTAACTTATTGAGAAGTTACTAGGAATTTGCATAATATATTGAAATCAAATAGCTATTAGTGGCGACCTATTTGTGCCATCCATATGGAAGAATGGAATATTGAGAGATAAAAGAGGGAAAAGATACCCGTTAGACCCATTCTTCCAACATTGCATTATTCCAGTTGTTGGTAAAACTACCTTGCAATTTTATAGCTTGACACAAAAAGAGGGGTCAATTATAGTTCCGAGCGATTTGTATACTGTATACATACAATCGACCTGATAGGAATATCCTGTGCATAACCACAGGAATGAGCGGGGGTCTTACCGGTTTTTCTTGCAGGCCATATGGCTATCGAAATCCCGACGGGGTGAACCTAGAAAAGGAGGCCAGAGAGATGGGCAAGCTACTGTTTGAATGGGATTATTCATCATATCCGGGGGCGCAGAAATACCCCCATCTTTTCAAGTCGATCCAGCTAGGCAATCTCACTATCCCAAACCGGATAAAGTACGCCGCCACCGAGGATAACTTGAACGGGAGAGACGGTTTCGTAACCGATTCGGGCGTTGCTTACCTCAAGGAGAGGGCCAAGGGTGTTGTAGGCGGTCTATGCACCATGCAGGGTGTCTACCTGGATGAGGCTCGGCGGGGACAGGGATATGTCGGCCAGGCTGCTGCCTGGGACGATAAATTCATCCCAGGTTTAACACGACTTGCCGATGCAATTCACGAACAGAAGGCCGTTGCCGGCTGCCAGTTAATGCACTGCGGCCGCGTTGGAGCCATTGAGGCGGACTACTGCCAGGGTCCCTCACCGGTCCCCCAGCGATTGAGGATCTTCCGGCCGGTTCAGGAAATGACCAAGGCGGACATCAAACAGTGCCTTAAGGAGCACGTGGAGGCCACCGAGCGATTGCTCAAGGCGGGCTTCGATTTCGTGGAGATCTCAGGAATTGTGGGGTACCTCCTTTCCAATTTCGTATCCAGCTATACCAATAGGCGCAGCGATGAGTATGGTGGCGATATACGGGGTAGGATGAGATTTGTGGTGGAATGCATCCAGGAGGTTAAGAAAGTATGCGGTGACGTCCCGCTGGGAATCAGGCTCTGTGCCGAGGAGCTCTTGGATGATGTGAGCGGAAACACACCCGAAGAATCCATGATCACTTATGAGATGGCCGAAGAGGCAGGAGTGGATGTCATGAGTGTTACCGCAGGATGGCAGGAGTCGATCTACCCTGTGATCAGCAGGGATATCCCCATGGGGAGCTGGCTCCATCTCGCTGAGCGGGCCAAACAACACCTCACGATACCCGTATCCATGGCTTATCGGCTTTTTACCCCCGATCTCCCAAACAAGGCCATTGAGGAGGGAAAGCTGGATATATGGGAGATGTGTCGCCCCATGATCGCCGATCCGCTGATGCCGAAGAAGGTCTTGGAGGGAAAAGAGGAGGAGATAAGGCCCTGTGTTGCCTGCAATGTCTGTCTCGCACGACTGTTCAGGGATGCTCCCATGACGTGCTACATCAACCCGGTCTGCGCCCATGAGTGGGATCCGAAATACGAAATCAAGCCGGCGGAGATGACCAAAAACGTCATGATCGTTGGTGCCGGTCCTGCGGGCCTGGAGTGCGCCTGGGTAGCCGCTGAGAGAGGTCACGAGGTGCATGTTTATGACAAAAGGCAGGAGCTGGGCGGCACCATTATCGAGGCCTCTAAGGCCCCTTACGGCGACGACGAACTATACGGGCAGATACGATTCGCAAAGACCATGTGTGAGAAGAATGGGGTGGAGTTCCACTTGGGCACCGAGGTAACCCCGGAGGTAATAGAGGAGGAGCTGCCCGATTCGGTGGTTCTGGCCACAGGGCCGAGGTACAGCAAGGGAACAGCCCCTGGTTTTGACCGGCAAAACGTTGTCTCTGTGTTGGAGGTGCTGAGCGGAACGGCACAGGTTGGCGATAACGTGGTGGTCTGGGGCAATATGAAGCCCGGGATCGGGGTAGCGCTATTTTTGGCAAAGCAGGGCAAACGGGTGACCGTTGTCGGCAGGGAAAAGAAGCTCGGAAAGGATGTGAATCCCTCCTTTTTATGGAGGTATGTGGGCTATCTCAGGCAAAACAAGGTAACTACGTACAATGATTGCGATATTGAGGAGATCACCGATGAGGGGGTGACGGTCGTTACCTATGATGGCCACAGGATTCCGGTGAAGGCCGACACGTTTGTTCTTACGGAACGGGAGGCAAATCCCGCCTTGAAGGACGTTGTCCAGGAAAACGGCATCGAGCTTTTTGTCATTGGCGACGCACTGGTTCCCCGAAATCTATCAAGCGCAGTTCATGACGGATACCGAATCGGTATCAGGATCTAAAAGGAGGTTGAGAGATGGCAGTTGATCCGGAAAAAGAGATTAGCGGCCTGTGGAGGGCATTGCAGGGTTCCCAGGAATCAACCAGGAGGACGTTCTATCAAATGCGCCAGGCACTTCTCGAGGTCGCCGGCCCTGACGCAGACCCGCTCGATATCAGCGTGAGGGCGTGGGGGATCATCGGTAAGGACATGGGCAAGGCCTATCTGCCGCGCATGAATTTGCTCAAGGGCATAGAGGGATTAATGATGAATGTGGCCAGGGCTTATCAGGGGTTGTGGACTACCAACGGGGCCGTGGTGGATATCGAGAAAGGTCAAAAGCCCAATGAGCTCTTTATCACCTGGAAACGATGCCCGTGGCCTACCTCGGCAAAGGAACACGGCGCCTCTATGAAGGAGGATCTCCAGGGATGCGACACGTACCTTCGGGAATTCCTCGAGGAGGTTAATGCCTTCCTCGGCACGAACCTGAAGATCGAGACGCTCAAGTCCATACCAAGCGGCGACGGCGTGTGTCTCAGGAGACTATACAACCCAGAGGACAAATAACAGGAGGAGGAACTATGGCTGCTCAGGTAGACCCCCAGAAATGCACAAAGTGTGGAGGAATATCGCAACCCTTCTGTGTAGAGGTGTGCCCTGATCAGGCAATCAGGGTTCAGGATGATAGGATTGTGGTCACCGAGTTCCTGTGCGAGGACTGCAATGAATGCGGATTCATATGCCCGGATCATGCGATTTCCATTCCCCTTGAGCTGGTAACCTTTTA
>CAYMFC010000149.1:0-4155 GCA_964389665.1 uncultured Desulfobacteraceae bacterium
TCCCGGCCCATAACCTCCATCACCTCAAATATTCCAGGGCTCACCGTTGTGCCTGTGAGGGCGACCCTCAAGGGCTGGGCAACCACACCGAGCTTTATTCCCTTCGTTTCTATGAAGGCGGCAAAGACCCGCTCCAATCCATCCTTTGTAAAGGCCTTTGCTCCCGTGAGAACGGAGAGCAATTCTTCGAGGAGATCCAAGGATTCGGGCACCAGGAATTTCCTGTCGGCCTCGGGCTCATAGGTGATTTCTTCAAAGTAGAAGAGCGACTTCTGTGCCATCTCAAGCAATGTCTTGGATCTCGGCTTGAGGGTTCTGACGGCACCTGTTACCGTTTCCCCTTTCAATTGCTCGCAGCCCAGGCTATGGAGGAATGGGATGAGGAGATCGGTGAGAACCTCGTCGTTTTCTTCCCTGATGTACTTTGCGTTCAGGTCGAGGAGTTTTTCCATGTTGAAGATCCCCGCGGATTTTCCCACTTGCTCGAGGGAGAATAGATCGATAAGCTGCTGGATGCTGAATTTCTCCTGATCACCGTGGGACCACCCTAAACGGGCCAGAGCGTTTAGCAGGGCATGGGGCAGGATTCCCATTTCTCGAAAGGCCAGCACCGAGGTTGCCCCGTGTCTCTTGCTGAGAGGTGTCCTGTCCGGACCGAGAATCATGGGCAGGTGTGCATAGCGGGGAATTGGCTTTCCGAGGGCCTTGTAGATAAGAATCTGACGGGGTGTGTTGTTTATATGGTCATCGCCCCTGATCACGTAGGTCACCCCCATCGTGCTGTCGTCTACCACCACGGCGAAATTGTAGGTAAACGTGCCGTCGGAACGCTGCAGGATCAGATCGTCGAGTTCTTCATTTTCAATGGAGATGGCGCCCTTTACCAGATCGTTGAACGTGGTCGACCCGGTCAAGGGGCTTTTCAATCGCACCACGGCGCCCGGCGCCTCTCCGAGGCCCTTATCCCTGCATGTGCCGTCGTATTTGGGTTTTAAGCCATTTTGAATGGCCTCTTTCCGTTTTTTCTCCAGTTCCTCAGGGCTGCAGTGACAGTAGTAGGCGTTGCCAGAGGAAAGCAGTTCTTCAAGCGCCTCATGGTAGAACTGCGACCTCTGGGATTGAAAGTATGGCCCCTCATCCCAATCCAGGCCGAGCCACCTCAATGATTCAATAATGGCTTGAGTGTGTTCCTCTGTTGACCTGGCCGTATCCGTATCCTCTATCCTGAGAATGAATCTTCCCCGATGGTGGCGGGAGAAAAGCCAATTGAAGAGCGCTGTTCTGGCTCCCCCGATGTGCAATGTTCCTGTCGGGCTCGGTGGAAATCGTGTGACCACGCGTTCCTTATCCATGTTCATACATTAACCGCAGAATAACGCAGGCTGTTTTAATCGGCCGGCCCGCCCGCCCCGGGCCAGGGAGCTTAAGCCGATGGCGGCCGGGAGAGAACAATGGCGTATAAGCTTGGCAAAGTCGTAAAAAGTCCAATAATCGTCATGCCGGTCCCGGATCAGGGTCCGGGATGACGGATCCGGCATCCAGAACCTGTTGAATTTTCTGCATTCCGGCGCCTGCCCCGGACCACGATCCGGGGTCCGCCGGAATGACAAAAGAGCCAGATTTCAGACTTTTTACGAGACCATCAAGGTTAAAAATATAAAGCCCCGTTTCGGAGCTATTTGTTATTCTCTGTCCGTGTGTGTCGGTGGTTTCAAGGTTTTATTGTTTGAAATCTATGGCCAACCGAACGCCTAGATCCAGTGCCTGTCTATTCAACTCGAGGGTGCCTGAGGGGATTCTGACCTTAAGTACCTTCATGATCGATTCCTTCTTGACAAGCTGGGTGAGCTCTGCAAAGGCGCCGATCATACAGATGTTGAACACGATCGGTCTCCCGATTGTCTCGATCACGGATCGGTACAGGTCAAGCCCCACTTGTTTGGCATCCACCTTATTCCTTTGCCGCACATAGTGGTTATCGGTTAACAGGAGTCCGCCCGGACGGATAAGGCCGGAGAACTTATCGTAAGCCTCTTGGGTGAGGCACACGAGGATATTCGGCTGGATCACCTTGGGGAACCGTATGTCGGTATCGGAGATGATGACATCGGACCTGCTTGCACCTCCTCTGGCCTCCGGGCCGTAGGATTGTGATTGCACTGCATTGAGGCCCTCGTAAAGCACCGCTGCCTCAGCCACGATGATCGCTGCGGTGATCACACCCTGCCCCCCGGAGCCTGAGAAGATGATCCTACGTCTTTCCATCCCTATCCTCCTTGAGACGCCGTCTGCATGATCTTCTCGTATTGCTCGCAGTACTCCGGCAGTTGTTCGTCAACGAAGATCCCCCGCTCGATTAGCTCAGGGTTGTTCTCCTTATCCTTGCTCCCTATGGGGGTTGTATTGGTCCTGTAGTATTTGAGCATCTCCACAGCGCTGGAGAATTTGTTCTTCCTGCCATAGTAGGTGGGGCACTGAGAGAGCACATCCACGACTGAAAATCCTTTATGGTTGATCGCTTTTTCGATGATCTTTATCATCGAGGTCACATGAAAGGTGGTGGTTCTCGCCACAAAGGATGCCCCGGCCCCTATAGCGAGCTTCACCACATCAAAGGGGCGATCTATATTGCCAAAGGGAGCGGTAGTAGCAAAGTCGCCATAGCCTGTTGAGGGCGAGTTCTGTCCCCCGGTCATGCCGTAAATATTGTTGTTCATGATAATGGCGGTGATATCGATGTTTCTTCTCGCCGCGTGGATAAGATGGTTGCCGCCGATAGCGAAGGCATCGCCGTCCCCCATGGGAGCAATCACCGTTAGCTCCGGCCTGCTGAGCTTGACGCCCGTGGCAAAGGCCAAAGCCCTTCCGTGGATGGTGTGAAGCGTGTGAAAATCCAGGTACCCGCAGATACGCGAGGAACAACCAATGCCTGAGACGATAACGATATCATTTTTCCTCATCCCAAGGTTTTCAATTGCACGGATCATAGCCCCCATAATCGTGCCGTGACCACACCCAGGGCACCAAAGATGGGGAAAGAAACGTTCCCGAATGTAGTCCTTCACAGCCATAACGTAGTTCCTTCCCTTACTAGTTGAACGGCGCGCATGTCTGAACGCGTAAGCTACCAGGTATCTGGCTCATGACTAGATCAATACTTGGTTCCTTGTGCCAGAAGCCCTAGGCCCTTTGCCTTAAGCCACTATGTTTTTATGCCCCCTTTCCCTGGATTATCCTGAGGATATTCAAGATGTCGGCAGGGGCAATAAAGCTGCCGTCGATCTTGTTGGCAAGAAACACGTTGCCGGGATTATCGGAAACCCTTTTCACCTCATGAAGAATCTGGCCCATATTCATCTCAACGACAATCACACACTCAACTCCCGCGCACCTTTTTTTGACTATCCCATCGGGAAAGGGCCATAAGGTCTGGAGCTCCAGAAGCCCGAGTTTTTGGCCCCGCTGCCTCCTGTCTTCTACCACGTGAAGTGCGGTTCTCGCTGATGATCCATAGGAGATCAGCAGGATTTCTGCGTCGTCAATGTAAAACTCCTTGGTCATGGCGATTTCATGGGTGTGGCCCTGGATTTTATCTACCAGATGTCGCATCAGCTCGTACACCGCCTCCGGGTTGGTGGAGGGGAAACCCCACATATCATGGGCGAGCCCCGTAACGTTATACCTATGGATACCGCCGAAATCAGACATAGGTAGCCGGCCGTCCTCACGGGGCAGATAGGGGTGATAATCGGTTCCTTCGGGCACCGAGGTCTTGAGTCTTTCTACCACGTGGATTTCACCTTGCTCCGGTATTATCAGCCTCTCCCTGGTATGGGCGACCACCTCATCAAGCAGCAGGATGACAGGACTCCTGAATGTCTCGGAGAGATTGAATGCCTCGACCGTCATGGCAAAGACGTCCTGGTTATTCGATGCTGTAAGGGCGATGATCGCGTGTTCTCCATGGGTACCCCAGCGCGCCTGCATGACGTCTCCCTGGCTTCCGCTCGTGGGAAGGCCGGTTGATGGTCCCCCTCTCTGCACATTCAAAATCACACAGGGTGTCTCGGTCATTACCGCAAAACCGAGCGCCTCCTGCATAAGGGAAAACCCTGGTCCGCTCGTTGCGGTCATGGTCTTCTTGCCGGTGAGTGA
>CAYMFC010000150.1:0-4104 GCA_964389665.1 uncultured Desulfobacteraceae bacterium
AAGGCTTTCAGATGGTGTTTTAAAAAAAGCAGGCGTATCCTGTCCAAAAAGCTCCCGGGGGGCTTTACCCTGATAGAGCTCATGGTGGTGATCGCTGTACTCGGGACCCTCACCAGTGTCGCGATCCCCGCCTATCAGGGTTACATAGAGCGGGCAAGGGTCGCCAGGGCCATCGCTGAGATCAGGATCATGCAGATGGAGATCGGGGCCTACCAAATTGACAGGAACGAGCTGCCCGATACGCTCGACGATATCGGGCGGGGCAATCTCCTTGATCCATGGAAACACAACTATCAGTATCTCAACTTCGCCAATGTCAAGGGCAAGGGAAAGATGCGCAAGGACCATTTTCAGGTGCCCCTGAACACGGACTACGACCTCTACAGCATGGGAAAGGACGGTAAGTCGGCCTCACCGCTTACAGCACAGGCCAGCCACGATGATATCATCCGGGCGAGCGACGGGAAATTCATAGGGCCCGCCTGGCAATATTAGACAGGGCGCCAACCATGAATCCAGGAAATTCAAGAAGCTGGATGTCGGATCCGTCATCCTGGACAGGCACGACGATGAGAGGGCTTTTTACGAAACCATCAATTTTAGAAAGATCATCATTATAGCGGAGTTGAAAAAGATGAGATGGAAACCTATCATAGCAGCATTGGCCGTCTGCGCGGTAGTGCTGTCATGTGATTCCGAGATGCCTGAATCCCTGCTCCCTGATATGATGGGGGTGTGGAAGACATCCGAATCGAAGTATGAGGGGTGTTTTTTTGAGCTCAGAAAGGATAAGATATCATTTATCAATAATGCTCATCTGGATAAATTCCTGATTTACAGGGTATCGAAAATCGAAATCACCACCCCCAGAGTCAAAAAGTACCTCTGCACCGTCTATTACAAAGGCATTGAAGGCAAAAGGTTCGAGTTTCCCTTTTACTACGACCCATCTGACGGCGGTTCCATTCGGTTCAAGAATCAGATTACTATTAAGTGGGAGAAAGCAGGTACGGCACGTATTGATAAGGTGTTGATGGAATACCTTTAAGGTCACTCTTGTCCAAAAACGGTTTTACGAAAATTCACTGAAATGTCCTCCTTATAGGGCGCCGTAAGTATGACGACAACAAACGGGAACCAACAACAAGCAATGAGCCCAAGCCAAGAGCCTCAGAGAATTGTGCGGGGGATTAGCCTCCTGCCTGGGTAAGTTCAGGCATCTGGGGATAAAGGATGCCCCTAAGAAATCCACCCTTTCCCTCGCCAATGCCCATAGGCCATGGGAGATGTTTCGAGGACCCTTTTATGAAACCCTTTCCGTGTGCAAGAATGCAGCCCCAGGAACACATAAATTCCGGTTCACAAACACAGTGCTTTCCCTAAACAGCACCACCATATCCCTCTGTTTTTCCCTGTTTCCCGGGCCGAGTTCCGACGTACCAAAGGGGCCATGAAGCTTCACCTTCTTCCGGATCATGATGGATACCTGCCCACCTATGCCTCCATATCGAACGGGAAAGGACATGATGTGACCATCGCCCGAAAGGTACCTCTCGCTCCAGGCTTTCAGGTGGCTATGGATCATGGATACAACGATTTCACAGGCCTTTCGCGTACTGGAGCGGGAAGGCAATATTCTTTGTGACCCGATTGAAGGAAAACGCAGACTATATCGTCGTCAAAGATCGGATCCCTCCAAAGAACACTACTATCCTCTCTGATCAACGTATCCGCTTTACCGGGTTCTATGCCCAGAAACACTGCCCGTATCTCCTTCGAAGGGTCGTGGTGTGGAACACATTACAAGAGCGGGAACTGGTCCTGCTCACCAACCATCATTAATTTGGTACAACCATCATATCGGCGATCTACAAGGACCGGCTGCAGATCGAGCTATTCTTCAAGGGCTTGAAGCAAACCCCGAATCTTTATATACAGATGTGGACAGCATTTTCCAATAAGGACAACCTGAAATTTAAATTTACATCTTAAAGGTGATACGTAGTTGATATCGTTGAGCCCCAATTAAAAAATATAAGATTATTTTGTACAGCAGTGAGTTAATTTGGTAATTTACTGATTTATGTGACAGCCTCTTAAGAAATTGTCCTGTTTAGCCGATATTTAGAATATGAAAATGTTTGGCCTGTGCTTCTTTTAAGTAATTCAAGAACCAGAGCGAATAGTACGTGAAGTTTCGTTGAGTAGGACAGATGAGATAATTCGCCAGAATATCCAAGCCGGATATATGAATTATCTCGCATATTCGGGGAGGGGTGCAGTCAGGTCGTGTGCCCATTTATTCGATCAGAACTATAAATGAAAGATGATCATGAAAATTATACCAGGAAATCGCAGGCGTTCCTATGTGGTGAACAGGTCGCTCCAGTATACGTTTTTTGCAACGATCGCAGGCTACTTCTTTATCACCATTGCCTTTTTATCCGTGTATCTCTTCGTGCCGGAGATTATACAGTTTGAGGATGTGAACCTGAGCCTGCAGGATCGGGCAGCTGCCGCGGATAGGATGCTGACGTTTCATTCACGAATTTGGCCGGCCTCTGTCACCCTTATGTGCTTTTTCGGGATTCACTCAATCCTGTTCTTCCACCGCGTCGCAGGCCCGTTATACCAGTTTCATGGGGCCTTTAAGCGGATTCGGCAGGGAGACTTGAATTTTCAGGTGAAAATAAGGAGGAAGGATTACCTGCACGATGAGGAAGAAATCATCAACGAGATGATAGATACGATCTCCTGGAAACTGAAGACGATTCAACTGGCCAGCCTCGAGGTCTCGAAGTCCTGGCGTGAGATTGAACAAAAGCTCAGCGACTGGAGCGAGGACGATAAGAAGCTCCTGGGCGTTCACCGCCAGCAGATCAAAACACTGGCTGATACCGCCGGTTACTTCCGGCTGCGGGAGGATGAGCAGGACTCGGAAGCTCAAGGAGACTGATACAAGGATTCGTATCATCAAAGCAGCAGTGCGGAGGCTACCAGGGTTATCAGCCGCTCGCAACGGGCGCTCCGGAACGTTCGATACGGTTCGCAAACTCCGTCAAATCCCCCACCACAAAGTCATCCTTGGGCCTTTTTCCGTCTCGATCGAGATAGTAGGCCTCTAAGCCCAAGCCCTTCGGGACCAGATAATCGAATTCATAGTGGTCTCCCACATGAATGGCATCGGAGGGCAGTACCCCCAAACTGTCGAGGATTGTTCGATAAGGCCGGGCCGTCTTTTTCACCTCCTGAAAATCCGAGGTGGTTGAAAAGACCCCGGCAAAATGCCGATCGATATGTGCCTCTTGTATCTCAATCTCAACAAACTCCCGTGCCGCATTGGATAGAATGATCAGATTATAGTCCTGAACAAGGTTCTCCAATACCTCCTTTACCTCGGGGAACGGCCGGATCTTTTCTCTGTGCTGCTCCATCAGGTCCTGCCACCTGCCGGGAAGCTTGAAGCAGCGAAACCAGTAAGAGATATCATACCATTCTAAAGAGGAATCGCCGAGCCTCTCATATTCGGCCTTCACGATGGAGGTGGCCGAGGGCAGGTCAATGGAGTGCTTCTCTGCGTAAAGCCGGGGGATGCCGATCTCCCACACGGAGGTGGTATAGGCGGCATCAATCAGCGTGCAATCTAGGTCGAATGATATAAGCCTCTTTTTTTTCATCTTATTTTCATCTTGAAGTTTAAACGCACGTCAGATTAACCACAGAGGCACTGAGACACAGAGAGTTTACGCTAAAAAATAAGTGACTACATCATGCAGTCAGCCTGAAGCTGTTTAGGCTGAAGGCTTAAAGTGATCAGAAGAGAACTATTGGCCCACTTTGTTGAAGAAACAGCAGCTTATCACATCAAACACGGCTTCACAATGCGCCGTATCCCAGTTCCCCCCTAACAGTCTTCAACCTACAGCCTATTCACCTCGTAGTGACAAACATACTCTATCTCTGTGTCTCCGTGGTGAGAACAATTATCCTCTAGATTATGTATTGTTCACGTATCTTCGCAAGTACTCTGCGGTGTAAGACCGATTGCCGTTTGCGAGGATCTCAACGGGTGAGCCGGTTGCCACCACATAACCGCCTTTATCG
>CAYMFC010000151.1:0-4081 GCA_964389665.1 uncultured Desulfobacteraceae bacterium
CTAAGGAAATCCCTTTTAATGCAAGGAAAAGGAGTAAAACATGGCACAAGGTATTTGGATAGTCGCTGAACAAAGGGCAGGAGAGCTGCGGAAGATATCCTACGAACTGGTGAGCGAGGGCAGACGCATGGCCGATCAATTGGGTCAGCCGCTCACCGCGCTCCTGCTGGGTTCGAACATCAAGGATAAGGCATCAGAACTCGCCAAGTACGGCGCCGATACGGTGATCGTCGCCGATGATGAACGCCTGGCTGTTTACACCACTGATGCTTATTCCTCGGTCATCGCAGAGCTCGCTCAGAAACACGAGCCCTCCATCATGCTACTCCCCGCCTCTGTTCAGGGGAAGGATCTCTCCGGACGGCTGGCTGCAAAGCTCGGCGTGGGTGTGGCGCAGGACTGTGTGGAATTCTCTCTCGAGGCAGGCAGCTTGGTGGCCAAGAGGCCCATCTATGCGGGCAAGGCATACGCCACGGTGACCTATAAGGACAGCGTGCCCCAGATCGCCACCGCACGTCCTAATGTGCTGGCATTGAATGAACCCGATGAGGCGCGCTCTGCAGAGGTCGTCGATGCCGAATTCAGCCTCGATGACAGCCAGCTCAAGACCAAGGTCATTGAATTCCAGCAAGAGGCCGGCGCCAAGGTAGATCTCACCGAAGCGGAAAGGATTGTTTCCGGCGGCAGGGGAATGAAAGGACCGGAAAACTACAAGCTCCTGGAGGAACTCGCGGATATCATCGCTGCAACGGTCGGCGCCTCCCGTTCCGCTGTGGATGCCGGGTGGCGCCCCCATTCCGATCAGGTGGGTCAAACGGGCAAGGTGGTATCGCCGAACCTCTACATTGCCTGTGGTATCTCAGGGGCCATTCAGCACCTCGCAGGCATGGGTACCTCTAAGGTAATCGTGGCGATCAACAAGGATCCCGAGGCCCCTATCTTCCAGAAGTCAGACTACGGCGTCGTAGGGGACCTGTTCGAGGTGGTGCCCGCTCTTGCTGAGCAGATCAGGAAACTCGCGTAATAGAAACCAACCTACCAGCCCCGCGTGTCGTGGCTGGTAGGTCTTTATTGCAGCGCCCGCAATCCTGTCTTTTTTTTAGCTCGTGCGCCTCTGCTGCTCCACGCGCGCCATACATCCCTTTTTGAAGTGAAATTTCCAGGCATCTCTTTTTTTTCATATAGGTGGAGACACAGTGGGTATCCCTTTTTATCCTGCTGCAACCGATGTGCTCTTTGCACAGGGGTTATTCATGACAATACCCTTAGAGTAGTCCCACTCGTCACCTCTTCCCGAATACTACGCCAAACAAGAAAGGGGCATAGAAATGACGACAATAGGTTGGATCGGCACCGGGGTCATGGGAGCTTCGATGGCCGGTCATCTCCAGGCAGCAGGCCATGATCTCTATATCTTTAACCGGACAAAGAAGAAGGCTGAACCCCTGATCAGCAAGGGTGCCCATTGGTGTGAGTCGGTACAGGAGGTTGCTGCCTATTCGGAAATCATATTCACCATCGTATCGCTCCCTGCTGATGTCGAGGAGGTATATCTCGGAGAAAGGAGCATCCTCTCCGTCGATGGTCCATGTCGTATTGTGGTGGATATGACAACGAGCAGCCCTCGTTTAGCTCGAAGGATCGTCAAGAAGGCGTCTCAGGGAGGCATAGATAGCCTGGATGCCCCTGTGTCTGGCGGGGATATCGGCGCGCGCAATGCAACCCTTGCCATCATGGTAGGCGGTGAAAAAAAGGCCTTTGAAACGGTGCTTCCCCTGTTCCGGTTGATGGGCCAAAACATCTCCCATATGGGTGGTCCTGGTGCGGGACAGCACACAAAGATGTGCAATCAGATACTCATCGCAGGCACGATGATCGGGGTATGCGAGTCTTTACTATACGCCGAAAAGACTGGCCTCGATCAACAGGCTGTGATCGATATCATCGGCAAGGGCGCGGCATCGTGCTGGTCGATCAATAACCTGGGGCCGAGGATAGTCCGGGGGGACTTTGATCCCGGTTTCTTCGTGGAACACTTCATCAAAGATATAGGCATTGCCTTGGAGGAAGCCGCTGCAGCAGGCCTCTCGCTACCCGGACTCGCGCTCGTGCACCAGCTCTACCTCGCAGTCAAGGCCCAGGGGCACGGTCGGGCGGGCACCCAGGCCCTCATGCTCGCTCTGAGAAGCCTCAATAGCGGTAATGGATCGATGTTGGCATGAGATAACAGGCGGTAAAGAACACCATGACCCATCAGCATGACCACAGCCTGGAGCCGGCAAGGTTCCTGACTGAGAACCTGGAGATCTTGCCGAGGGGACGAGCCCTCGATGTGGCAATGGGCAGAGGCCGTAACGCCATCCACTTAGCAAAAATAGGCTTTGAGGTGGAAGGGATTGACATCTCCTCTGAGGCAGTGCATGCTGCGCTCGACCGGGCGAGAAGCGTGGGCGTCTCCCTTAAGGCCCGGGTGGCTGACCTGAAGGGGGATTATCAGATCGAGAGGGGCGCCTATCACGTAATACTCTGCTTCAATTACTTACAGCGCTCCCTTATTCCGCAGATCAAGGAGGGGCTTCGAGTCGGCGGTATGGTGGTGTACGAAACGTTCATCATGGACCAGGCCCGGTTCGGGAAGCCCAAAAACCCGGACTACTTGCTTAAACACAACGAACTTTTGGAGATGTTCCGCGATTTTCGGTGCCTCCGTTACCGCGAGGGGCTCGTAGAGAAAGAGAGGGCCGTGGCCAGCATCATAGCAGAAAAGGAATGAGCATTGGATCGATCCTGCCGCAACTGCTTTGGTAGAGAAAGACATAGCCGAACATATTTGAAATTCGCTTCAACCTTGAATCAACGTCGATCATTGTTTCCGCGCCTTGTAAATGAAGTATTCAGTATCCAGGGCTTCAGTGTTCAGCAATGACGCTCCTCCCCTTGATCGCTCCTGCTCCTCCTGAACGCTGAACCTCTGAACGCTGAGCACTTGCTACTGAGTGCATAAAATAGTCTGCATTTGTATAACATCACGTATGGTCATTGCGAGCGACTGAAGGGAGCGCTGCAATCTCATTGTTACATGTATTGCAGAGATTGCTTCGTCGCTCACGCTCCTCGCAATGACAGTTTTTAAGCAAACTATTTAATCTCGTTTGGGTTTAATTCCCCGCGGCTTGCGGCGAGTTGTCATTCCGGCGAAAGCCGGAATACAGAAGTCAAACTGGATGCCGGATCAAGTCCGGCATGACGTTGAAGCTCGATACCCCGCTGCTTGCGGCGGGGTAGTTCATTGCTCCCCGTAGTAAAATTTCTAGCCATCCTTGAATTCCTCTCAGAAAGCCTTATTTTTTAAAAATACGTGATGAAAGGAGATCGTTATTATGGAAAAGGCAACCTTATCAATCCCCACTATCTCCTGCGCTCACTGTGTGATGACCATTCAGCGAGAGCTGGGTGAAATAGAAGGCGTAACGAACGTAGAGGGCAATGCAGAGGCAAAGGAGATCACCGTGGAATATGGTTCTCCTGCAACCTTGGAGAGGATCAGATCCACCTTACAGGAGATCAACTATCCGGCTGCCGAATAGGTACGGGCCTCTTGTCTCGATCTTATTTTTATTTCCTCGCAGGGAGGAACGCACATGGACAAGGCGAAAAGGGAAGATGCAACCGTTTATGAAAACGCCAGCCTGCCTCTTACCGGCATGACCTGCGCCAACTGCGCCCTCACGATCCGGAGAAACCTCGAGAAACTCGAGGGCGTAAGGGAGGCACAGGTGAATTTCGCCTCGGAAAAGGCATCGGTCTCCTTTGATCCTGGCCTGGTTCACCTGGGGGACCTGGCGGATACGATCCACAAGGCGGGCTACGGCATCGTCACGGCAAAAGCTGAGCTTCCCATAACGGGGATGACCTGCGCCAACTGCGCCATGACCATTGAAAGGGTATTGAGCAAGAAGGTCCCCGGCGTAGTCAAGGCCTCGGTCAACTTCGCCGCTGAGCGCGCTTACGTGGAGTACATCCCTACCATAGCAACGCTGGATGATATCATTCATGCCATAGAAAGGGCAGGATACGGTGC
>CAYMFC010000152.1:0-3998 GCA_964389665.1 uncultured Desulfobacteraceae bacterium
TTTCTTTTTTCATATGACAGATGAAAGAGGTCCGGTTATCCTCTGGAAAGACGAACTGCCCACCATGCGAGGGTAAAGAGACCGAAGTGATCCCCTACAAGGTAAGCATTTGAAGTTATGGGATTGCAGATTCGACTAAGGACTATGCCGTTTGAGGAAATCCAGGGCGTAGCGAGTATAGTCTTTAGGTCGCTGTTCATAGGTGTTGTGGCCGCAACCCGGCATCACAGCGAGCTCACCTTTGGGGAGGCGGCGGTAGAATGCAATGGCCTGCTCCACAGCAAACAGTGCACTCCTGTCCGGATAGAGCACAAGGGTAGGGCAGGATACCCTTGACAGCAAGGGTCTCAGGTCAAAAATGTCCCTGCCATAGGCCCCTCCGTACTTACGGAACTGGTTATACAAGGTCTCGGCGTGATTAGCCCCGTGCCACTCAATGAATTTTTCCCTGAGCTCGGGCTTTAACTCACGAAATGGTTGCGGAAAGTGTAGCCGGTTAAATTCAGCCGTGGTGATCTCGCTGTAACACTGCGTGCTCGAGATAAAAAGAGTCTTTACGCAATGGGGATAGGAAACGGCGAAGTCCACGGCAACCACTCCTCCCTCGCACTGCCCGATGATGTGAAAGGAATCGAGCCCGAGTTTGTCTCGCAGTTCAGCCAGATCCCTGACGCTCTCAGGGCGAAACCTGTGGCTTTCATAGAACTCCTGAAAATCATCTCCCTTCTCGGATTGACCGTATCCCCTCCGGTCGTACATGACCACCCGGTAGCCGGCCTTCAGCAGGGAAGGGTAGATTTCCTTCCACATCCTGGTGCAGCCGAACCCGTGATGGAGGAGCACAACGGTATCGCCGCTACCGTGAACCTCGTAATAGATCTGTTTCCCGTGTATCGTTCCAAACGGCACTTATAACACCTCCATAACATCGTGTAGCCATTTTATCAGGAAAAGCATGCAACCCTGTGGCCTTGGCTTACCTCTATCAAATCGGGTTCATGCACGCTGCACATAGGTTTTGCCGCATGGCAGCGGGGGTGAAAGCGACATCCCGAAGGGGGATTGATGGCGCTTGGAATTTCCCCTTTGGGAATGGGCTGGATTCTCCGGTACTTGGGATCCGGCACGGGCACTGCTTCCATAAGCGTGGCCGTGTAGGGGTGGACAGGATTCGTAAAGACATCGTTCAGGGGACCTATCTCAACGATCTTACCCAAATACATGATTGCCACCTGATCACAGATATACTTGCACGTGGCAAGGTCATGGGTGATATAGAGGTAGGTCAGATCGAACTCCTCTTTGAGCTGCACCATCAGCTCGAGTATCATCGCCCTGACCGACACATCCGCCATAGCGATGGGCTCGTCTGCAACCACGAAATCCGGATTGCTCACCAGGGCCCTGGCAATCACCGCGCGCTGCCGCTGGCCCCCTGAGAGTTGATGGGGGTACTTTTTATAGAAGAACTCGGCAGGATATAAGCCGACCTTTTCCATGATCTCGAGCACCATCCTCCGTTGTTCATTCCTGGAAGAGTTATGGTGAATAGAAAGAGGGTGCCCGATGGCCTTTCCGATAGACATGCGAGGGCTCAGGGATGCGTAGGGGTCCTGGAAAATGATCTGCATCTTTTCCCTCATCCTTTCCATCTCATGCTTCGAATGGGAAAATATGGATTGCCCTCTATAGAAGATTTCCCCCGAGGTAGGCTCCAACAAACGCAGGATGAGCCTCCCCGTGGTCGTCTTGCCGCATCCGCTCTCGCCAACCAGTCCCAGCACCTCTCCTTTTTTTATGGAGAAGGATACGCCATCCACGGCCCTCACAAAGCTTTTTTCCTTTGAGAGCAGATTATCGATGAAGCCCTTCTGGAGAGGGAAGTGCTTCTTCAGATCGGTTATATTGAGAAAATCTTCCACGTTCTCCCTCATCCGTAGAGCCAGCAGTTCACCAGATGGCCGTCCCTGGTAAAGGGCGTAGGTTTTTGTTCCCTGCATATATCCTTGACAAAGGGGCAGCGAGGATGAAACACACAGCCTGGAGGGGGATCGACCAGATCGGGCGGGCTCCCCGGCATGGTCTTTAGTTTCGGCTGGTCAAGCTTTATGTTCGGTATGGAGGAAAGGAGTCCTTTCGTATAAGGATGCAGGGGATTCTCGAAGATTTCGTTCGCCTCGCCCAACTCCATGACGGTGCCCCCGTACATGACAGTGATACGATCGGCAAGCTGTGCCACGTTTCCCAGGTTATGGGTGATCAAGATGATTGTGAGATCGAACTGTTTGCGCAGCTCGTTGAGGAGATCGAGGAACTGGGCCTCCACGATCACATCCAGGGAGGTGGTAGGCTCATCAGCGATCAGGAGATCGGGATTCAGGATAAGTCCCATCCCGATCATGATGCGCTGTCGCATGCCCCCTGACATTTGATGCGGGTATTCCATGAGCCTTTCTCGGGAGATTCCAAGGCTCTCCAGCATCATTTCAGCCCGTTTGAAGGCTGCCTTTTTGCTTATGCCCTTCTCGTGGGTGAAGAGCGTTTCCATGAACTGTTGATCGATGCGAAACAGGGGATTCAGCGAGGTGAGAGGGTCCTGAAAGATCATGGCGATCTTCCTTCCGCGAATAGACAGCAGCTCCCTCTCGCTCATCGTCACGATATCCTTGTCGTGGTAGAGGATCTTTCCTTGAACGATCCTGCCTGGCGGTCTCAGAAGCCGGTTTATCGAAAATCCGAGGGTCGATTTACCGCACCCGGACTCCCCCACAAGGCCCATCACCTCCCCCTGCCTTAGGCTCAGGCTCACATCCTGCACGGCCTGGACCGTGCCGATATTGATGGGAAAGTGAACCGTGAGGTGTTGGATATCCAGAATCGTTGCCATGTTCCTAGCGCTCCAGGAGTCTGGGATTGAGTATCTCCGCGAGACCTTCACCAAGCATGGTAAAGCCCAGGGCGAGGATGGAAATCATGGCCCCGGGAAAGGTAATCAACCACCACTGGCCAGAGGGCAAAAACCGCTTTCCCATGGAAAGGTCCATGCCCCAATCCACGATCGTAGGCGGAAGCCCGAGCCCCAGGTAGGTCAGGGCTGCCTCGATCATGATGGCATCTGCCACATTCAAGCTGAATACCACCACTGTGGTGGCGATTACATTGGGGAAGATATAGCGCCACAGGATTGTTGGGCCTGACGCACCGATAGCCCTGGCCGCCTCCACATAGAGCTCCTCCTTGATGGAGAGGGTTTGCCCCCGAACCAACCGGAAATAGGTGGGAATATAGATGACGGAAACGGCAAAGGTGATGTTGATCACGCCCGGTCCGAGCATTGCCGCAAAGGCAATCGCCAATATGAGGCCGGGGAACGAGTAGAGGGAATCCATGATCAGGGAGATGAGCCGGTCAAAAAACCCCCCGGCAAAACCGGAGATCAAACCAAGTGGAATGCCGAGAACCGAGGAAATAATCGCAGCCAGGACCGCAACCCGAAGGATGGTTCGGGAGCCGTGAATAATCCGGGACCACACATCCCTTTGAAGGTTATCCGTTCCCAGGAGATGGTTACCGCCAGGGGGCGCGAGCTGAGGTCCGGCGTTCTGATTGAGGGGATGAAAGGGCGCCAGTGAATCGGCGAATATGGCCATGAACACGATGGCAAGAATAATGAGGGCTCCCATGACCAAGATCCACCACTCAATGCCGTACTTCCTGCCCATGCCCATGATGCCGGATATCATGCGGCCAATTCCAGCTGCCGGCGAATACCTCATAGGTTCTCCTCCATGGTAACGCCTCAAACGATGATAACGAAAATTCGCCTCAAACCGACAAGTAACGCTTGGATTAAAGCATAATCCTCATTGCTTTAGCCATTTGGCTTAGGGAGCAAGGAGCACGGCCTTATGCCTTGCGCCTTTGGCCTTTTCTCATACAATCCTGACAAACTCGTAAAAAGTCTTTTCACCTGTCATTGCGAGGAGTCCTTCGGCTAT
>CAYMFC010000153.1:0-3955 GCA_964389665.1 uncultured Desulfobacteraceae bacterium
GCGAGTCGAATTCATTCGACGAAGCCATGTCAGCCCGCCAAGCTACCGGCTTCAGTCGATAGTAGTTGACTTTTGGTTTATCCGGCAAATGCCGGGGTGAACCTTATTTTTAGCGTAAAAAGAAGTGTGCGGATATGAAAGAAGACGGAAAGAGTATCACCGCAAGGGGCATAGTCATCCCGGTGGATTGGGATAAAAAGGGCACGGTGATTGCTGCCGCACTCTTAACACACAGAGAAGAAGAATATCTTATTGAGCATAACAATGAGGGAAGAAAAATGATGGCCTTTATCCAGCATGAAGTGGAAGCAAGCGGGGTTGTGAGAAAGGGCCACAATAAGAAAACGATCACTATCAGCAGATTTGAGCTTATTGGAGAATAGCCCGGGAATGGAATGACTGCTTTACAGGAGACAGATGGGATATCCCGGGGGGATTCCCTTTTAACTCTTTAAAGATAGGAGGATGAGAAATGCTCGAAGATACGTTTGATGCAGAGGACTTAGAGCCTCCAGGTAGGCCCGTTGTGCTCGAGAGTTGGAAGGCCGACAGGGCCGTTACGTACCCCTTTCCCCCCACAGGCTTAAGCGACAATCTTGCTCGCAGTAAGTCTTATATTCAAGAAATCCCCTCACGTTCTCGGAGCGCATTGTTTCTCAAGCGTTTTTTCCCGGGCGCATCCCTTGTTGATTGGAACGATTGGAGGTGGCAGCTTCGTCACCGAATCGTGGACATCGATACCCTGGGGCGTTTCCTTCATCTCTCCGATGATGAACGGACGATTAATGACCATGGCATGAAAGGGTTCCCCATGGCGGTTACACCTTATTATGCGAGCTTGCTCGATCGAGAAAATCCGCTCCAACCTCTCCGCCGAACAGTGGTGCCTACCATTGCAGAGAAGGTGTGCTCTCCCGGTGAGGCGATAGACCCGCTCGGAGAGGACCATGACAGTCCGGTTCCGGGAATCGTGCATCGATATCCGGATCGGGTTCTTTTCATGGTGACGGATTTCTGTTTCACGCATTGTCGATACTGCACCCGGTCTCGTCTTGTGGGCAGAGGCAAGAAAGGCCACTCCGCCATTGCCCGGTGGGAACGGGAAATCGCCTATATCGAGTCGAAGCATGCAGTACGTGATGTCCTCATTTCAGGTGGGGATCCTTTGACGCTTCCCGATGAAGCATTGGAGTGGCTTTTGTCACGATTGCGCCAGATACGGCATGTAGAATTCCTGAGGATCGGGACCAAGGCTCCCGTTGTTTTGCCGCAGCGCATCACTTCCGGCCTAACCCGCATGCTAAAACGGTATCATCCGCTCTGGATGAGCATTCATTTCACCCATCCGGATGAGTTGACGCCCGAGGTGCAGGAAGCGTGTGCACGGCTTGCAGATGCCGGCATCCCCCTCGGGAGCCAGACCGTTCTTCTTGCGGGAGTCAATGACGATCTGGATACTATGAAACGGTTAATGCACGGGCTTCTTAAGATAAGGGTCAAGCCTTACTACCTCTATCAATGTGATCCCATCGTGGGTTCCGCCCATTTCAGGACACCAGTGAAAAAGGGCATCGAGATCATCAGCGGGCTCCGCGGCTATACAAGCGGGTATGCAGTGCCAACCTTTGTCATCGATGCCCCCGGAGGTGGCGGGAAGATTCCCATCTATCCAGAATCTATGGTCGGACGGGATGGCGATGATCTTTTGATCAGAAATTACCAGAGCCGTATCTACCGGTATCCGGATCCGGGAAGCAGTCTCGGCTCGGGAGAACCACAAGAGCCGGTAAGCAACTAACGGCAGAGGCGATTATGCGTATAGGGATTACCTATGACCTGCGGGTTGAGTACCTCGCTGCAGGGTTCAGCGAAGAGGAGGCGGCAGAATTTGACCGTGAAGACACCATTGCGGCCATAGAACAGGCCCTCGAGGATCTCGGGCATGAGGTGGATCGAATCGGCAATGTCAAAAACCTTGCCTCCCGTCTGGTCGCAGGGGAGCGGTGGGATATGGTGTTCAATATTGCGGAGGGGTTGGAAGGCTTTGGCCGTGAGGCACAGGTACCTGCATTGTTGGATGCCTTTCATATACCCTACACCTTCTCAGATCCATTGGTGCTCTCACTCACGCTCCATAAGGCGATGACCAAACGGGTGGTTAGAGATCTCGGAATCCCCACACCGGATTTCTTCGTGGTTGAACAAGCATCGGATCTCGAGAAGGCCAATCTTCCCCTTCCCCTCTTTGCCAAACCGGTGGCGGAGGGGACCAGCAAGGGGATTACCGCGGCATCGAAGATAACGAGCCAGAGCAAGCTCGTATCCACCTGTATGCATTTATTGCTCACGTATAATCAGCCGGTGCTCGTTGAGAGCTTTCTTCCGGGCAGGGAGTTCACCGTTGGCATCCTCGGCACTGGGGACGACGCGGCGGTCTTGGGGGTCATGGAGGTTATCCTCGGGGAACATGCCGAACCTGGCGTGTACTCTTTCCAGAATAAGGAGCAATACGAGGAGCTCGTAGAATATGGTCCGGCAACGGACGCTACGGCGGCTAAGGCCGGGGAGATCGCCCTTGCGGTATGGCGAGGCATTGGATGCAGGGATGCGGGAAGGGTGGATATCCGCCTCGATATGAACGGCATCCCCAACTTCATGGAGGTTAACCCTTTGGCGGGACTCCATCCCCACCATTCAGACCTGTGCATCATAGCACGCATGAAGGGTATGCCCTACAGGACCCTTATCGAGGCGATTATGCGCTCGGCCATGAGTCGCGTTCACGTGGACGAGTATAACCTGGGATTTTCGGCATGTCTAAAAAGGTAGTCGGTCTGATTCACAACGTGCCCGTCTCACGTGGGCAAGACTTCTCAGAGGCCTCGGCGGACATCATGACACAGGTTGAGGCCATTGAAGAGGCCCTCGAGGACCTCGGGCGTCGATCGGTTCGAATCCCGTTCACGAGGGAGGTGTCCGTGTTTCTTGAGGGGATGAAAGAAGCGGGGGCAGGGATCGCGCTCAATCTATGTGAGACCGTGGACGAGGACCCTCGCTTTGCGGGACATCCTGCCGCCTTACTTGAATTGTTGAGCATCCCCTTTTCAGGCTCGCCGGCCATTGCCCTCATGCTCACCACTGACAAGCTTACCACCAAGCAGCTGTTAAAGGCCCAAGGAATTCGGACGCCTCCCTGTCTGATCTTCGACGGTACCAACAGAGCTGATTTTCACTGCCTGAAATATCCGGTAATCCTGAAGCCCAGGTTTCAGGACGCAAGTATCGGCATAGAACAGGAATCGATTTTTGAGGATGATCTATCGCTCAGGAAGGGAATCAATGGATTCTTCGACCGCTTCGGTCCTCTGCTCGTGGAGGAATTTGTGGAGGGCAGGGAGTTCAACGTGTCCGTTTTCGGATACCCCTCGCCCAGGGCCCTTCCCCTTGCTGAAATCGATTTCTCCACCTTCCCTGAAGGGCTTTTTCCCATTGTGGGGTATCGAGCGAAGTGGGATGCGTCCTCTATCGAGTATTACCATACGCCGAGAACATTTCCGAATGGGCTCTCATCATCGTTGAGACAAGGGATTGAAGGGATCGCGATCGAGTGTTTTCACCTGTTTATGCTCAGGGATTACGGTCGGATCGATATGAGGGTTGATAACGATGGACAGATCCATGTCCTCGAGGTGAACGCAAATCCCTGCCTCAGCCCCGATGCCGGGTTCGCAGCGGCTGCCCAACAGGCGGGCATTGCATATACGGATATAGTGGAAAGGCTCGTAGAATTCGTGGAACAGAGGGCAAGCAGCGATGGAATTCCAACCGCTCATATCGGATGATCGAGAGAAGATATCGAGCCTCCTGATGCAGGGCAACGTTTTTAACCGCGGGGAGATCCAGGTAGCCCTGGAGGTTATCGATGCGGCGCTGAACGAGGCCGGGGGAAAGGACT
>CAYMFC010000154.1:0-3954 GCA_964389665.1 uncultured Desulfobacteraceae bacterium
AAACCGTATTTGATCCTAGACAAGGTTTTCAGGCAGGCGAACTGTGACGTGGGTACCCTCCTGTTCGGATGTAGTAAAGGTGATATCGCCTTTGTGGGTCCGGGCTACGAGCAAAGCGTTATGGGTTCCCAGTCCAGTGCCGCCTTTTTTCCCTTGGGTTGTATAGGGTTCGAAGAATCTTTCGCGTATATCTATAGGTACGACACCCATATTGTGAATGTCGATCAAATGAAAAGTTTTTCCTGGTTCTCCCACAGTATCAATGGAAACACTGATGGTGCCTCCTTCCGGCGAGGCCTCTATCCCGTTTTTCACGAGATTGGCAAACATCATTTCAAGCAAGATCTCCTCGCCCAGAATCACGTATTCAGTTTCTAGATTGGTACGGCGGCCAAATAAGCTAAACACCACATTCGTTTTTTTACTGAAAGCCAGAGGCTCAAGGGCCTTCTCTATTCTCCGCAGCACGCTCAGCAGATTAACCTCTTGAGGGTTCAGCTGATAGCTGCCTTCTTCCATTTTGAAGAGATCGCGTTGTCGGTCAATGAATCCGAGCATTCTCTCACCCAGTTCCCGGATCATGCGCGTCTCTTCTACCTGTTTCCCGGTGAGGTTTTCACCCTTAAGCAGCAGTCCAGCAAGACCGGTAATGCCTATTAAGGGGGACTTAAGGTCATGGCGCATCATGCGCTGAACATCATCTCGAAGGCGTTCGATACGCTTCTGTTCGGTGACATCCCGGATAATACCCTGATACCCTAAAATATCACCCTCAGCAGACCGGCGTACCGTGGAAGTGAGGATGCAGTCCATCTCCGTGCCATTCTTTTTTTTGAACTTTACCTCATAATCTCTCACTGATCCCTTTTTCTCTATTTCCCGTTGAAAAGTATCTCTTTCGCCAGGGTACACATAGATTTCCCTGACATCGAGCTTGTCTATCATCTCTTCTCCGGAGTATCCAAAAAGCTCTAATAATGCGCGGTTGACATCAAGGAATTTACCCTCTCGACTGGTAATATAGATCACGTCGTTTGATTCATCGAAGAGGGTTCGGTACTTCTCCTCTGCTTCCTGTATTGCGCCCCCTGCCCGCCTACGTTCACCTGCTTCTCGCATCAACTCCTTGCTGCTTTGCTCAAATTTCTGGTGGGTTGGCGCCCTGGTCATAAGGAGATTTCCCCATTGAGCTCAAAAAACCCCTGAGGACATGGTACGTTGTTTTTGCATGATACTATGGATTCCGTATAGCCAACGACATCATGGCGTTGAGATCATTCCATAATCTGGATCTTCACAATCTTCCTTCCCTGTCTATCTCAACCGTATGTTCATCGACAAAGTCCACCCGTTTTATCCGGCCCTTGACGAATACTTTTTCTCCCATAAGACTAAAAAGATTGAAACCCTCTCCTTCCGCTTCCATCTCCGCAACGTCCCGCATAATTTCTTCTTTGCCCGTATCCGAATCAACATAAACGGTGCTCAAGCACATACCTACCTCCTGATTTGTAATGAGTCTCCATGCTGTACAGGGTCGGGCTTAATAGCCTTGAGCTAAGGCATGTCCCGCATGCACAGCAGTGAAGATATCCTTTGGCTCTCTGGCATCGCCGATTATTTCGATCTTGGAAACGATCTCCCTGATCCCCTCATCCGGTCCCGGCGCTGATACCGTACCGGAGGATAGGATGACCGTCTGAAAAGGCTCTAAAGACATCCTCACCCCGTCCTGCTCTATGTCGACTGTTTTCGGCAAGAAGGCCTTCACCGTGGTATGGGGCATCAGCGTGACCTTTGGAATCTGCCCGATCCTTGCCAGGGCCAGGCTCTTGGTAATCATCTCCATCATACTTCCGATAGGGTCAGTCCGCTTTGTCGTAACCATCTCATAGCCCTCTTTGCCGAGTTTCTCCACAATCTCAAGGCCTGTCCTTCCGGCCCCAATCACCAGAACTCTCGGGCCGTGCACTTCCTTTTCACCTCTGAAAAACTCGAGAGACGTCATCGTGTACTGATCGTGAAGTCCTGGGATCTCAGGTATATTCTGCACGGCTCCGGTTGCCCATACGAGAAGACCCGGCTTATACTCCCTCACAAGCTCTCGGTCCACGGTCCTATTCGTGAGTATCGATGTTCCGCTCTCCCTCACAGCCCGCTCTAAACCCTGTAACCCCTCTCTCATGGTTTCTTTGCCCGGCGCCTTCCACGCAAGGGCGAATTGCCCGCCCAGACTGTCTCTCTCCTCAACAAGGGTGACCTGGTGACCCCGTTGTGCCATGGAGATAGCCGCACTGATTCCGGCAGGGCCTCCTCCGGCAATCAGGACTTTCATGGGTTTATCGGTGCGCTCCAGGGGCGGCAAACCGATCTCCGGGTTCAGATTACAGCCCAGGGGCTGTCCGCTCTTCAGGCGATGGAGGCACCCCTGGAGGCAATACCCGCAATATATCACCTCTTCATCCCTTCCCCTCTGCCATTTTTCCAGCACATGAGGATCGGCAATCATCGGCCTTCCGAGCGCTATGATATCGGCAAACCCATCTCCCACGATCTCCTCCATCCTTTCCCTTCTGCCCATCCTTCCTGCAGCAATAAGAGGGAGGCGAGTCTCCGTGCGGAGCCATTTCAGGGCATCAACCTGGGGCTTTTCTGGAAGGCTGGCATGGTGGAAATACCAGGGTGGACTGAAGCAGGTATTGCCCATACCCACATGGATTGCACTCGCACCAACCTGCTCTGCCAGGTTTAAAAAGGGTAAGAGGTCATCTTGGCTTATGCCGAATTCGGGCGACATCTCATTGCCGGAGATCCGAACCATAAAAGGGGTATCCGGAGCGCCTTTCTTCACAGCCGAAAGGACCTCTTCTGCAAAGAGCAGCCGGTCCCGGCCGTAACGATCATCCCTTTTGTTTATCTTCTCGTTGAGAAACTGCGACATGAGGTAACCGTGACCGGCCTGGATCTCGATTAGGTCGAATCCCGCCTTTACGGCATTGTGTGCTGCTGCCCTATAACCGGCAATAATGCTGTCGATCTCCTCTTCGCTCAGAGGTTCTGATTCCTGGCCGCTAGCCGGGCAGGTAATGCTCGAAGGGGCCTTGGGCTTGGCGCCCGTTGCCATAGGGTTAGCGGCCGCACCGGCGTGGTTCAGATGAAGGCAGGCGAGGCGATTCTCAGTATGGATCACCCCAACGATCTTCCTGAGCTCCTCGATACTTCCAGGGAGATGGACACAGAGCTGTTTGGGCTGCTCCTTTCCATCAGGTGTAACAGAGACGGGTTCCAGTATTACCACGGCCGGCCCTTGTTTGGCTATTTGTTGATAAAATCTCAGTTGTCGGTCCGTCACGGTACCGTCAGGGTTGCCATAGGCAAGCTTAATCGGCGGAAATACGAAACGGTTCACCATCTCAAGGGTGCCAAGCGTGAATCCCTTGAACATAGTTTCCATAACCAGCTCCTTTCACATAGACTTTTTTTATCCAGAAGCAGCCTGTAAGCCTCATCATGCAAAGGCTGCCTTTTTTGAGCTACGTCTCTAAATCCCCACTGGCTGCTCTCTCCAGGCGATATCTTTTTTCGCTTTTTCGGCAGAGTTCCCATATAATACATGCCGACCTGAACTTACAGTATGTACAAGGATCAGTACATGCCTCACAATTTTCCAAACACTCCTGGCAATAGCCGACCTCCATCTTCTGACATACCACTTTGGCCTCCCTATCAGGGTGGTAACGGCACTTCATTGGCATCTCCCGCAAACTCTTCCTTGATTCTTCATAATCCTGGCAGGCATTAACGGTATTAAACAAAGCTTTTTCATCGATAAACCTAAGAACTTCTTTTAGTGGTCATCTGGTCTGTTTCGTCTGTTTCGTCTCCGGTTCACCGATTCTCCCCGGCCGTAGCCCGGCACGGGCTTGCCCGGCTCGCCCAAGGGCAGGCCGATTC
>CAYMFC010000155.1:0-3933 GCA_964389665.1 uncultured Desulfobacteraceae bacterium
CCGGGTTCGCCTTCATATATACCTCCGCCACCTTCTGTGCAATGGGAAGCACGGTAGTGGAGCCCTTGATTACGATAGTTCCCGCCCAAACTAGATTTGTCGCAAAACAAAATATTACGACTAGCGCGAATATTACAGAACCTTTAAATTTCATTTATTTCCTCCAATTTCCTATGAAAGATTTTAAACTAAATACCAATTGTTAGATCTCTGTCAGGTTTTCGTTACTATGTTGTTAATGTTTTCCCATCCTCACCTCCTTTTCCCCAAAAGAGTTCACCAAGATATTCATTTGAGGTAACTAAGCCGGGATTGTTAGATTCCCGTTATCTCAAGGTGAGGTTTTAATTAATTCATGCAACTTCCGCTCTTTTAAGGTGTAACTTGCATTACAGGTAATTTTTCAAAGAAAAGACCTAGGATTCGCGAGATAAGGAAGGAGCGGGGTTATGGTCGTGTTTGCGAAGCGAATTAGGTATTGCCGAGAAACACAAGGGGGTCAGAACTGCACATTCCACAATAGAACAGTTTTGAGAAATGTGTAGGTCTGACCCTTATGTTGTCTCTGATCAAGGGAAAATTCGGCACGTTTCCAGGCTCAGGAAAGGCCTTGGCAGGGTTAGGTAGAAACTATGAAGTTACGCAAAACGGAAGGGAAATAACGAGGGAGAAATCGATCAGGCCAGACCAGGCTCATACGATTACAGATCTATGCTATCGGAATGTGGATTGAGAATGTGCTTCCCTTTCCCGGAGTACTCTCAACCGATACCTTACCTCCATGGGCCTGGGCGATGTGTTTGACGATGGCAAGCCCCAGCCCTGTGCCACCCATTTGTCTGCTTCGGGCCTTGTCAACCCGGTAAAAACGCTCGAAGAGTCGAGGCAGATGCTCCTTTTCTATACCGCAGCCCTGGTCGCGGACGCTTATGCTGATTTGACCATCTATTTGCGCGGCCTTGACCAGAACAGTGCTCCCCTCATCGTTGAACTTTATCGCATTATCGATGAGATTCACGACGGCCTGCTCCAGAAGGGCGGGATTGATGTTGGCCTTCAGTTCCTCGTTGCACGAGAGCTCAAGGCTGATCTTCTTTGGAGCGGCTTTGACCTCACAGACCCGGATAGCCGTTAAGAGGACCTCACGTATACGGCCTCCTTGAAGCATGATGTGTTCTCCTTCGGCCCCGCGCTCAATTCCGGAGAGGCTGAGAAGGTCTTCGATAATGGCCTCCAAACGATCCACATGCCTTTCAATGATTCCCAGGAACCGCTTGCTATCCTTAGGGTCTTTCACGGAACCGTCGCTAAGGGTCTCCACAAACCCCTTAATGGCCGTGATTGGTGTCCTGATTTCATGCGAAACGTTGGCAACAAAATCACGCCGGATGTTCTCGAGCCTCCAAATGCGTGTCACATCATTACAAACGATGAGCGCACCGACCCGATGTTCGTCAGCATCCTGGAGGACCGTGCCGTGAGCGTTAATAATCCTCTCGACATCCGAGTAAAGGACGATATCCTTTTCGACCGGCTCCTGACTTGTGAGTGCGTTCTTCACGAACTCGTGGAGGACGGTATTTCTGACAACCTCCTGGATACTCCGGCCTTGTGCCTTGACGATATCGCACGAGAACATTGCTGCGGCGGCCTGATTGATGCTTATAATGCGTTCTTCCTCATCCACTGCGATAACCCCCTCAATCATGCTTGAGAGCATGGCCTCGATCTCGTTTCTCTGGCGCATGATGGTATCGATACGGTCGCGAAGCTGAGCGGCCATCTGATTTATCGCATCGGAGAGGCTGCCTATTTCATCCGATTGATCAACCTGGGACCTGGCTTGAAAATTACCGCGGGCGATAGACTCGGCAGTCCTTTTGATCTGTTCGATAGGGCGAGTAATCCTCCGGGAGATCGCCAGGCTTAGGATAGCAGCGAAGACCGCTATGATGAGCCCCCCAAGCGCTATTTTGTTCCGGATATTGCGTATTAGGGCGTCTATTGCGGTCACGGGAATGGATGTACGAACAACCGCGAGGATTCGGTTATTCACCTTGATGGGTATTCCCACGTACATCATGTTCTTTTCAAGGGTTTGACTATACCTCGTGGACATACCGAAGGGACTTTTCAGTGCCTGGATAAACTCAGGCCGATCCACGTGGGTGTCCATAAGGGCGGGATCCTCCTCGGAATCACCCGCGACCTTGCCTGAGGGAAGTATGACGGTGAACCGAGTAGAAACTCCCTTTCCAATATCCTTACACAGTAGATCAATGGTTTTTTCGTCGAGTGGATCGAGATATTTCAGGATTTGGCCCTCAAAAAGCCCCGCTCGCTCTTTAAGGGATGAGGCAGTTTGTTCGAGAAAGAACTCTTTGAAGGACCTCGAGGCGTACCATGTGACTGCCATCAACGATATGATGGTTATCAGAAGAAAAGACGGGTAAATGTGCCAGAGTAGCCGTTTCTTTCTCGCCATCGTTAACCCTTGAATCGGTACCCCACTCCCCGAACCGTTTCTATATATTTGCCGGCAGGCCCCAGTTTCCTTCGAAGCCCCACAATCTGGACATCCACTGAACGATCGGTGACATAGTAGTCCTCGCCGCGAACCTGATCGACAATCTGGGAGCGGGTGAAGGCCCATCCCGGTCTTCTTGCGAGATAATGAAGGGTGCCGAATTCGGTAAAGGTCAACTGCACCGGGTCACCATTCACTATTACCTCGTGGCGCCCTGGGTGGATGACAAGGTTGTGGATTTGAATAACTGAGGTTTTATCCTGAGACCCTTTTTCCTTTCTGCGCAGAACCGCTTTTACTCTGGCGATCAAGATCCTGGGGCTGAAAGGCTTGGTGATATAATCGTCAGCACCAAGCTCCAAACCAGTTACGATGTCCGCCTCTTCTCCTTTGGCCGTTAACATGACGATGGGAATATTTTTGGTATCGGGATCATTTTTCAGTTCTCTTGTTACTTCAATGCCATCTATACCCGGCAGCATGAGGTCTAACACAATAAGATCAGGGGGTTCTAATCGTACACGGCTCAAGGCCTCCTCTCCGGATGCCGCACAGGTAACCTGATAGCCCTCTCTTGAGAGCTTGAATTTCAGGAGCTCTAAGATGTCTTTTTCATCGTCTGCTACGAGAATCTTTTCTTTTGCCATGATGTCATGCTCGTGAAAGGGATATCTATTCAAGATTATTCGTTTAATATACAAAGGTTAGCACTGCATGTGGATTGTGTAAAGATTTTGTTACCACAGCCGGGTATGCTGGGATAAAGGGGATTATAACCATAAAGAGGTCAAATGGGGCTAATAGTTGAAAAGAGGACGGTGCTCTTTATTTGCACCCACAATTCGGCTCGATCTCAGATGGCGGAGGGATTTCTGAGGACCCTTTACCCTCAGCGCTATGAGGCCTATAGCGCAGGCACAGAACCCTCTGGTGTCAACCCCTTCGCTGTTCGAGTAATGCGGGAGATTGGGATTGATATTTCCCATCATCGCGTTAAGGGTGTGAGCGAGTTTCTCGGTATGGAAATCGATTATGTAGTGACGGTCTGTGACCATGCGAGGCGGACTTGCCCGTTTTTTCCAGGCGGTAAGAGGGTAATTCACAAGGGCTTTGAGGATCCCGCTGCCTTCAGGGGAAGTGAGGAGGAAAAGATGGCCCTGTTCCGGCGGGTGAGAGATGAGATCAGGGGCTGGATTGAGGAGACCTTTGGTGGGGGAACGGTTCCTTGATGTTGAGCCATATCCTTCCCTGCCTTCCTAAATGAAACAGAATAAATATAAGAGAACGGCAAGCCGTATGAAATTCTGAGATACGTACACTGCTGTGGACTGGAAAAATAGTTGGGCCAAAAGTGAACAATTTTTGAAGGCACCTTGATGAGGATTTCGAAATTTATAATTTTATGC
>CAYMFC010000156.1:0-3921 GCA_964389665.1 uncultured Desulfobacteraceae bacterium
CATGGTTGAGCACGCTGCCCAGAGAATAGTGAGTGTCATCACGGCTCACCGCCTCTTCCACGGCTTCACTAATAGCAAGGCCAAGGCTGCCTGGGCAATCAGGCCATTTTTCCAGCATGTCTCGCCCTGATTTGGTTTCCGGACTGGGGCTAGGGATACACTTCCCCCCCCACACCTCCATCGCGATGCGGCGATATGGCTTCTGGTCATAGCTGATCCTGACCATATAGACCTTGATCTCAACATTGAAAAACGCGCCGGCCATACTGAGGGCGCTGCCCCACTGGCCGGCGCCAGTCTCCGTAGTGATGCGCTTGATGCCCTCCTTCATGTTGTAGTAACACTGAGCCACAGCAGTATTCGGCTTGTGGCTGCCGGCCTGGTTTGTGCCTTCATATTTAAAGAAGATCTTAGCCGGTGTATCCAGGGCCTTCTCAAGCCGGTATGCCCGATGCAATCGAGTAGGTCTCCAGGTTCGGTAAATCGCCTGCAGCTCCTCAGGGATTTCGATCCATCGCTCGGTGCTTACCTCCTGTTTGATAAGCTCCATGGGAAACAAGGGAGCCAGATCCTCCGGGCCTATCGGCTTTCCCGTTCCTGGATGCAGGACCGGTGGCAATGGCTTTGGCAAATCGGCCTGAATGTTATACCATTGAGTCGGCATGTCCCTCTGGTCAAGATCGTAGATTGTCCTTTCCATTTCCCCCCCCCTCTATTTGGTTATCGATTGTGATACTCTCCCTCTTGCCGCCATTTGGCCTTACGCTATGACACAAACACGTACTTCCCCACTCGTTTAGTGTTATTGAACTTACCCTTTATGATGGTGGATGCTGGGCTTAGAGCTCAATTCTTCTTACCGAGAAAACATCCTCGAGACCTTGCAATATCTCAAGAACCTCCTCATTCACCGTAATGTTGGTTGCCAAAAAGATGACATTCTGTTTTTCTTCCTTCTCTTCGCCGACCGCCATACGGCTGATATTCACGTTGTATTTTCCTAACGTGCTCGTAATCTTTCCGATCACACCAGGCCTATCAACATTATTGATGAGGAGGTTGTGGCCTTCGGGAATCGCTTCGAGGTGAAAATTGTTAATCCTTACAATCCTGGGGAATTTGTTACCGAATATGGTGCCCGAGACAACAGTGTCGCCTTCAGAGGTCGTGACCGTTAGCTTGATCAGGCTGGAAAAATCCTCAGATGTTTTGGTCTTGGATTCCATCACCCGTATCTCCCGATCGGCAGCTATGAGTGATGCGTTGACATAGTTCACTTCATCCTTGAGAATTGGGCTGAGAAGCCCTTTGAGCGCCGCGGTGGTTAAAGGAGTTACATCGTAGGTGGCTACCATCCCGAGGTAATTCAGATGTACTTCACGGATCGGGCCGTCAGAGAGCTGGGTCTGAAGAGATCCCATCCTTTCGGCCAGCATGGCGTAAGGCCTTAAGGTAGTAATCAGCTCAGGGCTGATACTCGGGACATTCACCGCATTCTTTACCGAGCCATACAGGAGGTAATCGACGATCTGTTCCGCAATGTCCTTCGATACCTTGTCCTGCGCCTCTCGTGTGGATGCACCGAGATGGGGCGTACATATAAAGTGTGGGAGACTCATGAGCTTACTCTTACCGGGTGGCTCTTTGCTGAAGACATCCAGGGCCGCGCCCGCAAGATGGCTTGATTCCAAGGCATCGTAAAGGTCGTCTTCATTGACGATGCCTCCTCTGGCACAGTTGATAAGCATTGCCCCCTGCTTCATCCTGGAGATCGTCTTTTTATTGATCATGTTGTTTGTTTCATTGGTGAGGGGAGTATGGATAGTGATGTAATCGGATCTTTGCAGGAGTTGATCAAAGGGAACGGGCTCGATATTCATTTTCTCAATGGCCTCAGGCTTGATATAGGGATCAGAGGCGATCACCTTCATCAGCAAACCCCGTGCCCTCTCCGCAACGAGCCTTCCAATCCTGCCAACGCCGATTATGCCCAGTGTTTTGTTGAAGATTTCCCAACCCTCTAGTTTGGTTTTATCCCAGTTTCCCAGTTTGAGAGATGCCGTGGCCTGTGGGATGTTTCGCGACAGCGCCATGATCATTGCAATGGTGTGTTCTGCTGCGGTAATGGTGTTGCCCTCGGGCGTATTCATTACCACAATCCCTTTTTTGCTCGCAGCGGGGATATCTATGTTGTCTAAGCCGATTCCGGCGCGGCCGATGACCTTGAGATTGTGAGCTTGCTCAATGATATCCGCAGTAACCTTGGTTTTACTCCTGATAACCAGCGCGTCGTAGTCCGTAATGACGCCCTTAAGCTCGTCAGCAGTGAGGTTATCCTTCACATCGACCTCAATGTCCGGGCTTTGCCGTAATATCTCAATACCCGCGTGCGATAGAGAGTCACTCACGAGAACCTTCATTGGGCTCTTTACCTCGCATTTGATACATTAAAACCTGTTACCTGTAACGCTTACTACTCCAACGCAGAGCGCAAAGACGGCCTGCAACATAAAATAGATTAGACGGTTTGGGCATCCACAGGCCTTGCGTGGATGACCTGACTGCCGGGCCATACCTTGAATATCATGGGCAGAGAGAAAGATAAAGCAGTTAGTTCCGTATGAGATATATCGATGTGGCATTCGACGAGTGTCATGAGTCTTCCATCATTAAGGAAAGGCTGGGAAGATGAGTCCCTCTGGCGTTAGCACTATCCGCTAAGAAATGCTAACGATTCAACCCTATGTGCTTTTTTCTCCGTACCTTATACGATAGTTCCCTGTCAAGATATTTTTCCTTCCGTACGTGAGCAAAGCAAGATCCCATCGCATTGGTACGGCACTATCTATCAAGCTTGGCGTAATTCCTTGATAAAGTCTTGAGGGCGAGGTATCGTAGGTAAAAATTTTATAAAGGGTAATTTCTTGCGGCTTATCTATTCTTTCATCACGAGATCTTCGTTGCTGACCTTCATGACTCGAAGACCCGAACCATAACCGTGGAGGGGGTGAAAATGAAAACTATTGGCATTATCGGGGGAATGAGCTGGGAATCAACGGCCGAGTATTACCGGATTATGAATGAGGCCGTGAAGGAGAAGCTGGGCGGGTTGCATTCCGTGAAATGTATCCTGTTCTCCGTAGATTTTGACGAGATTGCAGACCTCCAGCATCGAGGCGAGTGGGAGGAACTCACCATGCGAATGATCGGCCTTGCACGGAGCCTGGAGGATGCAGGCGCCGATTGTATCGTGATCGCCACCAATACCATGCATAAGATGGCTGAGCAGGTGCAGGGCGCTCTGCGCATACCGCTCCTCCATATCGCTGATGCGACCGGGGAGAAGATTATCGAGCAAGGGTTGCACAAGCCGGGTTTGCTGGGGACAAAATTTACCATGGAGGAGGATTTCTATAGGGGAAGGTTGCAGGAGAAGTATGGACTCGAGGTTATCGTTCCTCCGGATACAGACAGGACAGAAGTTGATGAGATTATTTACCATGAGCTGTGTGTCGGGATTATCACACAGAAATCAAAGGAACGATTTCAAGAAGTGATCAAGAGGCTTGTTTCACGTGGTGCAGACGGGGTGATATTGGGCTGCACGGAGATCCCGCTTTTGATCTCCCAGAAGGATGTTGATGTGCCATTGTTCGATACAACCACGATCCATTCACGCGCTGCCGTGGAGTGGGCCCTAAAATGATATCAATTGATAGGTTAAGCTAGGATCTATTATGTAGTCAAAATACGGTGGAAACATAATGGGAGTGCCTAAAGTGAGCTAAAGTGACTAAAATGCCTAAAGTAGATTGAGTAAGGATTTATTATTATTGTTCGAGGCAGGAGTGTTGCCATGGATATTCAGCGGATCTTCCATTTTACGAAAAAAGATTTTAAGCATTTAACCACTTGTTTATA
>CAYMFC010000157.1:0-3908 GCA_964389665.1 uncultured Desulfobacteraceae bacterium
TTTTGAAAAAACTTGACAATTGAATTTTCTTCATTTATAGAAGCATTCTTAAACGCTGAGAGAACTAAGGATGTATGATACTATGAGTCAATTATTTCAAAACATTATCGGCATTATCAGGGCAGCGGGGATAGTACTGCTTTCCCTGTTGCTCCTCCTTTTGGTAGGTAGTCTAAAACTACCGGGCCTGGTAATGCCATGATTGAGTAAAAGTGGCTTTTAAAAACCCGTTATCAGGTCCGCCTGATAACGGGTTTTTTAATTCTCTAGCTAAGGAGCAGGAGCATGGAAGGACAAATACTCATCTACGACACCACCTTGCGAGACGGCACCCAAGGGGAGCAGATCAGTTTCTCCGCCGAGGAAAAAATGCGCATAGCCCAACGGTTGGCGGAGTTCGGTGTGCACTACATAGAGGGAGGATGGCCTGGTTCGAATCCGAGGGACATGCGCTTTTTTCAGATGGCCAAGGATCTCCGGCTCGGCACCACCCGTTTAACGGCCTTTGGCAGCACGAAAAAACCAGGCATAGCTCCGGAACATGATCCCAACCTCACTGCGCTCCTTGAGGCTGGAGTGCGCACGCTGACCCTATTCGGAAAGAGCTGGGACCTCCACGTAACCGAGATCCTGGGCATCTCTCTAGAGGAGAATCTGGCCATGATCGCGGAATCTATCGAGTATCTCAAATCAAGGGGGAAGGAGGTTTTTTTTGACGCTGAGCACTTTTTTGATGGCTATAAGGCCAACCCCGCGTACAGCCTGAAGACGATTGGAGCAGCTATCTCCGGAGGTGCCGATAGTATCGTGCTCTGCGATACCAATGGGGGATCCATGGTGGGTGAGGTAACAAGGATCGTTGAAGAGGTGAGGAACTCCTTCCCCGGTGCTTCCCTCGGCATCCACGCGCACAATGATGGAGGACTCGCCGTGGCTAATACGCTCGCCGCTGTGGAGGCCGGTGCCACTATGGTGCAGGGAACGATAAACGGATATGGCGAGCGCTGTGGAAACGCGGACCTTACCTCCGTGATCCCGAATCTTCTCCTTAAAATGGGCAAGAAATGCCTTGATAACTCGAAGCTCACCCTCCTCACCGAGGTCTCCAGGTATGTGAGCGATGTGGCGAATATTCCGCCCCTGAATGAAAGGCCCTTTGTCGGGCGCAGCGCCTTTGCCCACAAGGGCGGAGTGCACGTGAGCGCAATTGCGAAAAAACCGCCTGCCTACGAGCACATCGAACCGGGCATGGTGGGAAACAAACGGCGGGTACTCGTCTCCGATCTCTCAGGGAAAAGCAACATAGAGTACAAGGCCAATGAGATGGGGATTCGGTTGGGTGGTAATGGGTATGGAAGCAGGGAGATCGTCAATGAGATAAAACGATTGGAGGATCTGGGCTACCAGTTCGACGCAGCCGAGGGCTCGCTTGAACTACTCATGAAAAAGACTACCGGTCAATTTGAAGAACCCTTTTCCCTGCTCTCCCTGAGGGTGATCAACGAGAAAGACAGGAATGGCCAGATCAGCTCACAGGCAACGATCAAGATATCGGTCGGTAATGAGGAAGAGATCACCGCAGCAGAGGGAAACGGGCCCGTGAATGCGATCGACAATGCCCTTCGAAAGGCCCTGCGCAAATTCTATCCTGCTATCAGTGAGATGAGATTGGTCGACTTCAAGGTGAGGGTATTAGAGGGAAGCGCAGGAACAGCGGCAAAGGTGAGGGTCTTGATTGAATCACGAGACGGCAAGGACATCTGGAATACCGTCGGCGTCTCCCAAAATATCATCGAGGCGAGTTGGCAGGCCCTGGTGGATAGCATCTATTTCAAACTGAGCAAGGACCTTTCCAAAGGACATCCTCCAGATATCAGGTGAGCAAGCAATGCCTATGATTTATTTAGAAGAGGTGGAAAAAGCCGCAGGGACCAGGAGCAAAATAGCCCTGCGGCTGGCGCTCTTTCCATTTCCGTCGTCATAATTCCAACCCCTATTCTCTGAAAAACGACACAACGAAATGAAAGGAGCATTCCCATGACAGACAAGATCATTATCTTTGACACCACCCTCAGGGACGGGGAGCAGTCTCCAGGCTACAGCATGAACACCGCCGAAAAGCTACACTTCGCTGCTCAACTAGAAAAGCTACGGGTAGACGTCATTGAGGCAGGATTCCCTTCCTCCTCGGCTGGGGATTTCGAGGCAGTTCAGATGATCGCCCACAAGGTGAGTAATGTTGAGGTAGCAGCACTTGCTCGAACATCCAAGGAGGATATTGACGCAGCATGGGGTGCGATAAAGGAAGCGGCACATCCTCGCATCCATATCTTCATCGCTACCTCGGACATCCACCTCCAACATAAACTGCGGATGAGGAGAGATCAGGTTATCTCCAAGGCAGTGGAGGCAATCACCTATGCCAGGCGATTCACGGACAATATCGAATTCTCAGCAGAGGACGGCTCCCGTTCGGACAGGGATTTTCTCTGTACGATCTTCGAAGCGGCAATCTCAGCTGGAGCCACAACGGTTAATCTTCCCGACACCGTGGGCTACGCGATTCCCAGCGAGTTCGCAGAACTTGTTGCCTATGTGAAAGAGCATACGCCCAACATCGGCAAGGCGATATTGAGCGTTCATTGCCACAATGATCTTGGCCTTGCCACTGCGAACACGCTCGCGAGTATTAACGCCGGCGCACGGCAGGTGGAGGTGACCGTAAACGGTATTGGAGAACGGGCGGGCAATACCTCCCTTGAGGAAATCGTGATGGCCCTTCATACAAGGCGTGGTTATCTCGACTTTTTCACTGATATCAACACGAAAGAGATATATCCATCGAGTCATTTGCTGGTCATGATCACCGGCATCCCGGTCCAGCCCAATAAGGCCATTGTAGGAGCGAATGCCTTTTCCCATGAGGCGGGAATCCATCAAGATGGCGTATTAAAACACAGGACCACCTATGAAATCATGGAGCCTACTACTATTGGTTTAGAGACAAACCGACTCGTCTTGGGGAAACATTCCGGACGGCATGCCTTTAAGGACCGTCTACGAGGGCTCGGCTATGATCTGCCCGATCAGGAAATCGACAAGATCTTTCAGCGATTCAAAGAGCTCGCGGACAAGAGAAAGGAGATCGTTGACGACGATATTGAGGCTCTCGTTGCCGAGGAAATCCTGAGGGTTCCTGATATCTTTAAGCTGCGCTATCTTAACGTGGTGGGCGGAACAGACGCTATCCCCACTGCCACCGTGCAATTGGAGATTGACGGAAAGGTAGAACAAGATGCAGGGTTCGGTGTTGGTCCCATTGACGCCACCTTTAATACCATCGCAGAGATAACGGGAACCCACTCTAAACTACTTCACTTCTCCATCGATTCCCTCACCAGCGGGACCGATGCCCAGGGCATTGTAACCGTGCAACTTGAGGAGGATGGGATCAAAACCCTTGGCAAGGGCAACGATCCTGACATCATCGTCGCCAGCGCCAAGGCCTATATCAATGGCTTGAACCGCTTGGAGCACCTAAGACGAAACTCCCACTCAGAAAAGACTGCCTGAGTCAAGGGGGCTGCCTTACTACCGGGCCGGCACCGAAAGCAAAAAGGGGAACAATAAAAAATGCCCATGACCATAACTGAGAAGATCTTGGCACTGCATGCACATTGTGACCACGTTTCACCGGGGGATCTGATTGAGGTGGATGTTGATATGGCGTTGGCTAATGACATTACCGCCCCTTTGGCAATAAAAGTTTTTGAAAAGATGGGCACTCCCTCTGTTTTTGATAGGGAAAAAATTGCGCTTATCCCTGACCACTTTGTCCCCAATAAGGATATCAACTCCGCCCAACAGGCCAAGGCCATGAGGGAATTCGCCGCACGCCATGGTATCGT
>CAYMFC010000158.1:0-3889 GCA_964389665.1 uncultured Desulfobacteraceae bacterium
CCCCAGCCTGAAGGGCCTGGATCCTGGTTGAAGGATTGCACCAGCGGATGCTTGCCCAAGGCGGCCTCGACGGTGCGGCGCAGTATGCCTTTGCCTTTTCCGTGAATTATTTTAACCTCCAGGATGCCTTTTTGGGCGCAGACATTGATGTATTCATTCACCGCATCGGAGGCCTCATGCGGAGCAAAGGTGTGAAGGTCAATCACCCCATCAATGGGGATGCGTACCGGTTTGTTATCCATTAAATCCAAACATTCTAAGCCAGATTCCGGCTTACTCGACCTCGACCTTGGTAGCCTTCTTTGCTTCCTTTTTCCCGTGCCTTTTCTCCAGGTCATCTATCTTTGTGTCAACCAAGGACCTGATACCCTTTAAGAACTCTACCCTGCTCTTGGCCATGTGTTCGCGAAACTCGGCGCCGGGGGTGATCTTTTCTTCAATCCATGAAAAAAACCGGCCCAATGAGCGAAAGGCCTCCTCTGTGGTTATTTCCTCTTCTTCTTTAGGTTTTTTTGCCATTGCCCTTTCCTCCAAAGGTGATATGTAAATACTCCTTTTCCATCCTTGCCGTAGTCTCCTTATAGGCGGCAAGGTGCCGCGGCAAGAGGATATGCCTTTTGAATCCCCCTATCCTGATCACGATCTCGTCGGCTAGTCTATGTATCTCTACCTCCTCCTTTGTAATATAGGGAAGCTTCATCTTGATGCCCACCTTGCCGTCTTCTTGAGAGAACTCATACGGCCAGTCCTTAAAGAAATGTTCCGTGGGATCCCGCTCGCCGTAGATATCCTCAGCGAGCCTTGTGAGTCCTTCTTTTCCCAGCGGCTCGGCTTGCAGCAACGAAACCGGGAAGATGGGGATGGGGCTGAAGCACTCCTCTGCAAACTGTAGGTATTTCTTTTGGGAATCCTTCCAATCATCGAAATAGGCCTCCTTGATAGACCCCGGCAAGATCCTGTTCATGACCACTGCATCAACGCACATCCTGTAGAGATAAAAATAGAGAAAGGCCCTCTGTGTTTCCTTGATCACTATCTTCTCGGGATTGGCCACCATTCTCACCGTGGTTATGGCGGGATCTGTGAGGATGGTATCTATCCCCTCGAGCCTCGCAAAGAGTTCCTCAAGGGCCTTGAAATAATCGTCTTCCGGGAGAGGGATGTCGTAGAAGCGTCGGGCAATGGGCCTGACATAGCCGACCACCCTGCGCTGGATCTTGAAGATCTTGCTTATATACCACTCAAGGGCACTAGGAATGCTGATAAACCGCAAGGACTCGCCGGTAGGGGCGCAGTCGAGGATAATGACCTCAAAGGCATGCTCCCGGACATATTTGTTCAGATACAGGAGCGAGCTCACCTCCTCCATGCCCGGCAAAATGGCAAGCTCCTCGGCCAGTATCTCGTCCAATCCCGTGGCGCTGAAGAGGCTCGCAATGTACTTATGCACCTCTCCCCAATTTCTCTGTATCTCCTCCTCGATATCGAGCTCCTGTATCCACAGCCCTTGATCAACCTGAAAGGGCATTCCCCTGTTCCGGTCCATCAATGCCTTATCAAGGGCAAATACATCGCTCAGGCTATGGGCGATATCCAGGGACATAATCAGGGTCTTATGGCCGTTTGCAGCCGCTTTCACCCCTGTGGCGCCGGCAACGCTTGTCTTGCCTACACCGCCTTTACCTGCAAAAAGTATGATCCGCATAGTTCACCGTCGAAGCGATCCTTCCGAACAATAGATCCCCTATTCAAGCAAGCCTTCCTCGCTGTTGTATCTCATCGAGAACATGGAGGCTGGACCTGAAAAGACATTGCAGTGGGAGAGCACGTAATCAGCCACCTCGATCCTCTTTTCATGGCTCATGCCGTTAAATGTCGCGGACAACACCTCATGGGCCGTGATGGCTGAAAGGAGATCCCAGATCTCCTTTGGACTCTTGGACTCATCCACATCCTGGGCCTCTAGGATCTCCCCCTGACCCCCGAACAGCCTCTTCGACTCCTCCAGCAGTGCATCGAGCTCTCCCTTAATCGCAGCAACCTCCTTTTCCAGCATCTGGTATGAGTCGCACCCTGAGATGAGTGAGATGGATCCGCTCAGGTTTGATCCTCTCCCGTCAGTGATAGTTACCTCCTTGGATATGCCCACCCTCGATGTCCTTTCATCTATGTCCTTTTCGATTTCTAGTTTTAATTTCTTTTCCATGTGAATAAGGCCTATTACTGGGAATTGCTATTTTATATTTAGCCACAAAGACACAAAGATTATAGTATTATTAAGGAAATTTTAAAGACCGCGTCAAGTATATTAGCTGAAATATGTTTATCGTGATCATCGATCTCACTGCCCCTGTTAAAAGGCGTCAACCCTGCAGCCACAATGCCAACCGGCTTTGCTATACATAATCCCTTTTCTCTCTTAGGTTGTCGATCGATCGTTAGATGCCTCTTTCCACCCCTCATTCTCTAAAAAAACCCGGTAGCTATACAGGGCAGCAAGCGCTTTTATTGCCCTTTCCGATGATGGGAATACAGGAAGGCAATGGGATTCAAGCTCCTCAATCCACTCATCTTCGTTCCTGCTCATCGATGTCCGCCACAGTACAAAGGGTTTCCCTCTCTCCTTTATGCTGAGGAATGCCTGAGCGCACTGTTTCCTTAAGAGCTCTCCCTGCTGGGCAAAGGAATTCACCCCTTCTGAGTTTTGGCGGAAGAACTCCGGGGGCATTTGCATAAGTACACAATCCACATGCTCATCTTCAGGGATAGCCTGCATGGCTTCCAAAACAGTCACCACATCGGAGAGGTGAAACTCGAGACAGGCACCCCCGTCAAGTGGGTTTACGGGGATCTCCCATGGTGGAAAGATCGCCTTGAGCCGGTTGTACGTTTGGCCACCCAGCCGGGCCATCTCAAGGCCGTTCATGACGCAGGCATCCGTTGCCATAACCCCTTCTCCGCCTGAGAGCGTCATGATAGCAAGCCTTCTTCCGCCGGGCGCCGGCAGACAATCAAAGGCCTTGGCCAGATCGAAAAACTCCTCCCAATTGTGAGCCCTTACGGCAGCTGTCTGCTTAATCAGGCTATCGAAGATCATATCATTCTCCTGTGCGATCGTCCCTGTATGAGATGCCGCTGCAATTGCTCCTTCAGGTGTTTTTCCGGATTTCAGGATAATAATCGGCTTTTTCACCGCCCCTTTCCTTACTAGATCGAAAAATCTTCGCCCGTCTCCACGAAGGGTTTCTATGTGCATGGCAATGACCTTTGTATCGGGGTCTCGCAGGAAATACTCCAGGGCATCTACCTCGCTGATATCCATTTTATTTCCTAAATCGATGAGCTTGCTCAGACCAAGGTGAGAGAATAGCCAGTTTATCTTCGGCTCGTAAAAACCCGATTGAAAGGCAAAGGAGATGCCGCCTCTCCTCATCTTTCTTATGGGGTTAAAACTAATCGAGAAATTGTTGGATGTGTTGATAGGTCCCAAGGTATTGGGGCCGATCACCCGTATGCCCTTTTTCTTGATAAATGAGGCTATTTCACGGTGAAGTTTTTTCCCCTGTTCTCCCCCCTCGGAAAATCCTCCGGTCACGATAACCACGTTCTTCACTCCAAGAGTATCGCACTCCTTGACAATATCCGTTGTCTTTGTGGCCGGAACAGAGATCACAACGAGATCTATGTCGCCGGGAATATCGGTCAATCTTGGAAATGCCTTTATCCCGGCTATCTCCTTCTCTCGATAGTTAACCGGGTAAATCTTACCCTGATAATTCAGCCTCACCAGATTTTGTACCAGGCAATAATTGATCTTAAAGGGATTATTTGTTGCCCCAACCACCGCAACCGAGCGCGGTGTAAAAAATCGCTCTAAAAAATGATCATC
>CAYMFC010000159.1:0-3883 GCA_964389665.1 uncultured Desulfobacteraceae bacterium
ATAACCGATAGCATTCCGGGGTGTGATGGGCTGATTGAGAAGATTGAAACCTCAATCACCCAAGAGGGAGAGGTATCGGATTCTGCGAGCCCGGAGCTTGCTTCCCTGAGATCCAGGAGGATTGCGCTTCGAAGGGTTATCGAGAAGAAGCTTGAGGGGATCTTACAAGGCCCTGATTTCGAAGAAGACAACATCATGTCCGTAAGGGATGGACGGTATGTGATATCGATCAGAGCTGGGAGAAAAGGCAACCTCAAGGGCATCGTCCATGGATACTCGAGCAGCCAATCCACCTGTTTTATGGAACCATTGGCAGCGGTAGAGGAAAACAATTCACTCGTTGAGGTAACGGACAGGGAAAAGGAGGAGGAGAGAAGGGTTTTAAGGCATCTGACAGGGCTTGTGGACTCTTTTTCCGAAGACCTCGCTGCGTGTGGGCTGATAATGGCCAGGGTTGATGGTATCTATGCGAGGGCTCAATTCAGCCAGGCAATCAAGGGGAGAACGCCTCTCTTCGATACCAACAAGACCATGCATATCTCGGGCGCCGTGAATCCCATACTGCTTTCCATTCACCTGGATTCCAGCAAAGGAACTGCCAATGGCCACAAGGGGGTGGTCCCGATAGAGGTAAAGATGGATGGGACGAAAAATACCCTCATCATATCAGGCCCCAACAGGGGTGGAAAGACGGTAGCCCTCAAGACGATCGGCCTACTTGCCCTCATGTGTCAGGCCGGTATGCACATACCCGTGAGCGAAGGAACCAGATTGGGCGTGTTTGACAACATCCTGGCCGAGATAGGCGATGAGCAGGATATCTCATCCGGGCTCAGCACCTTCTCTGCACGGCTGAGGAATCTCAAGGAGATCGTGGATCTGGCAACGGACAAATCCCTGGTGATACTCGATGAGCTCGGGGTCGGGACTGACCCGGATGAGGGAACGGCCATCGCAATGGCTATCCTGGACCATCTCTCAAGCAAGGGCGCCCTTTGCGCTATCTCGACGCACTATCAGAAACTAAAGACCTACGGTCTGATCAACAAGAGGGCGCAGAATGCATCGGTTGAGTTCGATACCGAAACGGGAAAGCCGACGTTTCGATTGATTACCGGCATACCGGGGGTGAGTCATGCCATGGATATAGCAAGGGATGTAGGCATAAGGGAGGAGATAATCGACAGGGCGTCCGAGTATCTGGGTACTGAGCGCAGGGGGGCTGATTCCATTATGGAAGATCTCGCTCGTATGGTCGAGGAGGCGGAACAGGAGAAAAAAGCCGTTACCCTTGCAAGAGAAGACTACGAGCGGTCCCAGGAGGGCTTAGAGGAAGAACGGGGCCGATTGCGCTCTGAGGTTGAGCAGATCCTCAATGAAAAGAAGCGGGAGGCCGATAGGCTCATAGGAGAGGCGCGTGGAGAATTCAGGAAGGCCATAGAGCGTCTCAAGCAAGAGGGATCGAGAGGTCAGCCCAAGGCAACCCAACAATACGCCGAGGCAAAGCAGAATCTGTTTGATCTCATCGCAGGGATGAAAAAGACCGCAGGTCTGGCCCCTCACGCTCAGATAGGCGTAGGCCAGATCGTGTTTCATGCCAAATCAAAAAAGAGTGGGCTGGTTGTCGGCCTTGACAGGGATTCCTCAAGGGCGCGGATTATGGCGGGAAACGTGAAGATCACCGTTGATTCATCGGAGTTGGTTCCGGAATCGGAGCGAGCGTCTCAGCACAAGGAGGACACAAAGCCTGCAGGGCAGTGGTCCGTATCAACTCAGGCCTTGGAGAGCACAGAACTGAACCTCGTGGGGCATACCGTTGATGAGGCAATTCCGCTGGTGGATCAGTTGATAGATACGGCCTTAGTCTATGGGCATCCGAGGCTTACCATCGTGCATGGCATCGGCTCCGGAAGGCTGAAACGGGCTATACGGAACCACCTTTCGGAAAGCCCGCACGTGAAGAATTTTATCGACGGAGGAAGGGACGGAGAAAACGGCGGTATCACCATCGTTGAGCTGTAAGTACTCTATACAATCGCTAGCAGATTTTATCATTTTAGCTCACTTTAGTCAGGTAAGATATGGATTTCTCTGAGGCCAAGGAGGAGGTTAGGAAGGCAGCCGATATCGTAGAGGTTATCGGCCAGTACGTCCAGCTCAAGAAGGCCGGACAGAACTACGTGGGCCTGTGCCCATTTCATTCCGAACGCTCCCCCTCTTTTACCGTGAACCAGAACAAACAGATATACCACTGTTTTGGTTGCGGCAGGGGAGGTGATGTGTTTACCTTTTGGATGGACTACCATAACCTGTCTTTCCCCCAATCGCTTGAGGATCTTGCAGAGCGGTACCATATCCCGCTGCCCCAGAGAAGAGATCTTGCTGCTGAACGGAAAAAGGAGGAGATAAAGGAGCAGTTATTCAGGATAAATAAACTGGCATGCAGCTACTTTCACGAGGTGCTCCTGAAATCCGAAAAAGGAAAGCCCGGAAGGGACTATTTATCCAGGCGCCGTCTATCGCAGGAGACGATCTCGAGTTTCCAGCTCGGATATGCAGTGAACCGCTGGGACGGATTGACGAACTATATGAGCTCAAAGGGCTACTCCCTTGAGAGGGTTGCCCAGGCCGGGCTCATCGTCAGAAAGGATGACGGCGCTTACTATGATCGCTTTCGGAACAGGATCATGTTTCCCATCTTCGATCTCAATGGGCACGTCATCGGCTTCGGCGGAAGGATTTTGGATGATACCCTTCCCAAATATATCAATACACCGGAGACGCCGATCTATCACAAGGGGGCATGGCTCTATGGGCTCGATTCCGCGTATAAGGACATCAGGGAAAAGGGCTTGGCCATCCTGGTAGAGGGGTACATGGATGTGCTGGCACTCAGGCAGTACGGCATCTCGTATGTGGTGGCGGCACTGGGTACTGCCCTCACGGGCGATCAGGTGCGGAGGCTGAAGGGGTACACAAGGGATTTGATCGTATTGTTCGATCCCGATGATGCGGGAAGAATGGCCGCCCTGAAGAGCTTCCCCCTCTTCTTGAATGAGGGGGTCACCGCGAGGGTGCTCGTGCTTCCCCAGGGGGAAGACCCCGATAGTTATATACACGCCCGCGGTCCCGATGCCTTTATGGGGCTTTTGGAAGGCGCTACCCCTATCTTCGATTTCTACCTCGCCCAGGCCCTTGCCCATATGGACAAGGGAGTTGATGGGAAGATCAAGGTGCTCAATGAGGTATTGCCCATATTTTCTGAACTGGATGAGGGGGCTACGAGGTTTCTGTATGTGAAGCAATTCTCAGAGAGAACCGGTATCGATGAGGGCATTGTGTGGGAGGAACTGCGGCGGCAGAGGAAGGGCCAGGGTACAAGGAGCCGGCCTTCTCTTAAGACCAGCGTATCCGCTGCTCAGGATCTGAAAAAATACGGCTCAGACATCCCGTTCTTAAACCTCCTCCTGCACTACCCCGAGACAATCGATAGGTTTAGGGACCAGGAGTGGGAATTGATCGTCTCTGACCCGGATATCACGAATATCACCAAGATCTTGATGGAGCGTGTGCAAGGAAGGGAGGATATAGACAAGGTCGAGGCATTCCTCGAAAGCGCGGAGGCAAAGAAACAACTCAGGGAAATCATGCTCTCCCAGCCCATGTACGCAGAGGAAATGGTTGAGAGCGCGGTGACGGAGTTTGGGAAAAAGATAACGAAACGCACGATCTCTCGATCAATGAGCCGGGCAAAGGCGGCGGGCGATATCCAGATGCTCAACCGCCTCATCAGGGCAAAGCAAGATCTTGATGGAGGATGAGCGAGAGGCCAGAAGTAAAGAATCCACGCCCAAAGGACGCGGCTTTGTTTAGAGTTCCCTGG
>CAYMFC010000160.1:0-3860 GCA_964389665.1 uncultured Desulfobacteraceae bacterium
CAAGCGAAACCTCGTGTAACCCAATGCCAGGCCTGGATCGATGAGTATTTTCCTGTCTCTCGTCCTCACCACGGTACAGAGGCTTCGGACCCCCAGGGATTCCGTTGCCACAATCTCGATTTCCATAATTGAAATTATACCTCAATTTTCCTTAAAATGGTACACGTGAAAGTCCTCGGAATTCAAGAACCTACCCTGATCTGTTCGAACAAGGGCCTTATCTTAAATGCTCTGATCCTCTTTAGTAAAAAAGGACACTGATTATGTTGCCCCAATACGTATTTACATATAAAAAAAATTTTAAGTTACCTCGACGAACTTTTCTCCATAATGGCTTCTTTTTTCCAGTCACCTTATGCTCTATTCGTTCAAGGGCGCAGGCTAGCGAGCACTGAATGTAACAGAGTATCCTCAAACCTCGCTGAATGTATCGATCTGCGGAAGAACTAATCAACTATGACCTGGCCCGTCTGTGGTTCATTTGATGCCATTTTTCCCGGATAATTTTTGAATTGGTAACTGAGAGTATTGTCAGAACCCTATTAGATGTTGTGGTTGGCAGTAATCATTTGGTTTTCGACTATAACGCGCTAAAGTCTTTAATGCCAATGGAGCATAGGCTAGCGTTACTCATCCAGTATATTTCGGATGGTTTGCGCTAAATCTGCCATTTCAAGGGGCTTCATGAGAAAGGCCCTTAGACCCATGGAGTTTGCCTCCTGCTCGGAGATCTTATCGCTGAACCCGGTGCAGAGGATGATGGGGATTCCGGGCTTGAGCTTCATAAGCTCTTTCGCCAGCTCATCACCGGTCATCTGCGGCATAGTCTGATCGGTGATGACGAGATCGAACTCATCAGGCGCACTGCGGAAAAGCTTGAGTGCCTCAGTGCTGCTTGTTTTAGTGACCACCAGATATCCTAGGCGCTCCAGCATCTGTTTTCCGATGTCTACGAGTGGCGGCTCATCGTCGATGAGAAGAATACGTTCATCTCCGGTCGGCAGGTGCCATTCTTTCTCTGCTTCTTCCGGGAGTTTTGCATACTCTATGACAGGGAGATAGACCGTGAAGGTAGAGCCCTTGCCCGGCTCGCTCTCTACGCTGATTGCGCCTCCGTGGCCCTTTACAATGCCGTGGACTACCGCGAGTCCTAGTCCGGTGCCTACAGCCTTCTCTTTGGTGGTAAAGTAGGGATCGAAGATCCGCTCCATCACCTCGGGATTCATCCCACAGCCTGTGTCGCTGACGCTGATAACCAGATAGTTGCCTGAACGGAGATCGAGGGCAGCGGCCTTATCCGCATCCAGAATAGGAGATTCCAGACGCACCTCCAGCACCCCGCCCTTTTCCCTCATGGCGTGGTGGGCGTTGGTGCAGAGGTTCATCAAGACCTGGTGGACCTGGGTGGGATCTGCCATCACGGAGCCGGCATGGGGTGCGATGGACTGTCGGATCTCGGTGAAAGCGGCATTGGCAAAGACGATATGGGCGTCCTGAATGATGATAAGCCCTTGGAGTGAGTGCTCGACTTGTACGCGATACATCTCATCTACGTGGCTCCACGTAAAGGCTTCGTGCTCTAACTCCTTAACCCTTTCCTGCAACTCTTTATAGGTTGGTGTTTCGGCCATGAGGGTATCCTCCAGGTGAAATATAGCGTGCACGATCGCTGAGATCGCTTACCCTTGAAATTGCCTCCATCGGCACTACGATCCTCTTAAAGGAACGAGCGAATCACATGAGATCCCTCTCATCAACACCCTCGGTGATATAGTGATAGGGTTGATGATAAAGATAAACAATCTTGGGTATCTTTAAACGGATGCCGCCATGTGAGACAGGAGCACAGCAGTGGTCAACATCTTGCTTAAACGTTTAGTACCCTGTGAGTCGAACGGTATATCGTTGATTCTTACAGCAAAGTTTGTGCCCATGATAATTTTGTCATAATGCCTAAATTCCTCCTGTAATACGTAGTTGACTAGGTTGACGAATTACAATAGTTCTCAGCCAGGGAAAACTGAGAAACTGAGGAGGGAGATGATGCCCGGGCAGGGGAAGGCTGGATGTCGTCCATCTCGCCTGAGACTCACCTTTGAGAAGGAGCGCCGAGCACGCTTCACCATATGCTTGCCGGAAGAATTGAGAAGAGAAGGAGTGAGGAATGTGGGATTCCCTCGGCAGTTTCCAAGATGATCAGTCGAAGAAATAATTCAACATAGGCAGCTACGTTATATATATAATGGTAAGTACGGGAGGGTAATCAAATGATCTACAAAAAAGAGGTCATTGGCCCCATGACCTCTAACGAAGTGCGTTACTGGTGCCTGGGGCGGGACTTGAACCCACACAGCCACGAAGGACCGAGGGATTTTAAGTCCCTTGCGTCTACCCGTTCCGCCACCCAGGCAGAGCAAAATCACTCGATCATAACAATCCCCACAATCACGTTTTCCCTTGCGCCATGCGCCCTGTGCTTTACGCCCTTTTCTTAGTCAATGTATTCGCCAGCTATGCCAATATCAAGTAGAAAGGCGTGGTCATGAGCCGAGGTGGAAGCCTTGCATGCGAGTCCCGACTCCCAAACCTCACTGGGAAAATTCGATCAATGACCGCAATAGGGAACTGTTCGGTCAAGGGTAGTTTCTGGGTTGTGGTTAATGCCTGGGTTGGCAGGAATATTGCAAATTTATAAGCATGTTCCATGCAGATGCCATTATTCGGGCCGTTTGCGTCAAATATTCAACAGCAGGAGCACCGACATGAAATTGAACGTCAAGAGCAGTGGTCTCAAGATAAAGCTCATCTATACCTTTCTGGGCCTCTCTCTCATTCCCATGGCAATCATGGGATATGTTGTCTTTGCCAACTCTTCCAACGCCTTGGTGAAACTGACCAACGAACAGATGCTTTCTCAGAGCGATACCTGCGTCAAGAATTTGGAGTCCGCGATGAGCGTGGTCGGGTTACATGTGGACTATTTTCAGCAAGCCCTCAAAGAGGTGCTGGACATGGTTCGCTATGGCATTGAAATCGACGAGGGAAATCAGCAGAATCTGAATCAGATCTTTCTTTCCTATCAAAAGAAGCACCCCTATCTGGAGAGAATTCGGATTCTGGATCAGGAGGGCATCGAGCGTCTTCGGACAGGACAATCAGCACCCGCTCCATCATCTCCTCAAGGAGAAGGGAAGCAAGAAGCATGGTGTGAGGAGGCCGTGAAAAAGAAGGGTCTCTTTGTCAGCGATGTGTTTGCCTCACCGCAGAGCGGCACCCCTATCCTCTTTGCAGCCAAGGCGCTCATCGGGGATGACCAAAAGAAATCTGTGGCCGTTCTTGCGCTGGATATCTCGGCGAGTTTTTTTACCAAGACGCTGGAGCACACGAAAGTCGGCGAAAGGGGCTATGCTTACGCAATCAACAAGAAGGGAGTGGTGGTGGCCCACCCTGATCCCTCCAAGGTCCTCAAGTTGAATATCTCAACCTATGCTTTCGGCAAGAGGATGCTCCAGGAAAAAAACGGCATTATCGAGTACGCCTGGGAAGGTGAGACCAGACTCTCCGCTTTCAGGGAGTTCTCAGGGCTACAATGGGTGCTCGTCCTTGCCGCCCCCAAAGCGGAGGTTCTCGGATTTACCTACCGCATAAGAGATCTTTTTATTTTGTTGGGACTGGTCATCGGCGCCGCCGCCTTTTGCGTGGCTCTGCTGATGTCGCTCCGGATCACGCGACCCCTCTCCCGGGTGATCAAAGACCTCACCCTGGCCTCAGATCAGGTCAATGGCTCGGCGGATCAGATCAGCCATTCCAGCCAATCCCTGGCAGAAGGGGCATCGGAGCAGGCATCCTCCCTTGAGGAG